>NZ_SMKF01000124.1 GCF_004348325.1 Micromonospora sp. KC213
CCGACCGGACCCCCCGCGTCCCCCGCCGGCGGGCGCCGGCGGGTGCGCGCGATGGCGGTCTGGGGCGTCGCTTTCGTCGTCGCCTGGCTGGCCATCGGCCTGCCCACCGACCCGGCGTACGCCTTCCTCTGGATCTGGGCGGGCACCATCGCCTGGAACTCGCACCGGCCGTGGCGCAGCCACCTGGCCTTCGCCCGGGACTGGGTTCCGGTGGTGCTGCTGCTCCTGGTCTACAACCTCTCCCGGGGGTTCGCCGACAACGACGCGGTCCCGCACGCGTACGAGCTGATCGTCGCCGACCGGGTGATGTTCGGCTGGGCCACCGGCGGGGAGGTGCCCACCGTCTGGTTGCAGGAGCACCTCTACCAGCCCGACGTGCGCTGGTGGGACGTGCTGGCGAGCTGGGTCTACTTCTCCCACTTCGTGGTGGCGCTGGCCGCCGCCGCGGTGCTGTGGCTGCGTAACCGCCGCCGCTGGGCGGCGTACATGCGGCGTTTCGGTTTCCTCTGCGCCGCCGGCCTGGTGACCTACTTCCTCTACCCGGCCGCGCCGCCGTGGTGGGCGGCGCAGAACGGGCTGCTCACCGAGGTCGCCCGGATCTCCACCCGGGGCTGGAAGGCGTTCGGCATGCACGGCGCGGGCAACCTGCTCAACGCCGGCCAGATCGCCGCCAACCCGGTGGCCGCGATGCCGTCGCTGCACACCGCGTGGGCACTGTTCGTGGTGCTGTTCTTCTTCCGCTCGGTCCGCCGGCGCTGGTGGCCGCTGCTGCTGGCGTACCCGCTGGCGATGACCTTCACCCTCGTCTACTCCGGCGAGCACTACGTGATCGACGTGCTGGTCGGTTGGGCGTACGTCGGGTTGACCTTCCTGGTGGTCGGTCTGGCCGAACGTTGGTGGGCGGCCCGCCGGTCCCGCCGCGAGCCGGCCGACGGGCCGGTCGCGGCGACGTCGCACGCCGTGTCACCGGCCCCCGCCGTGTCACCGGCCCCCGCCGTGTCACCGGCCCCCGCCGGGCCACCCGATGTCGGCGAGCCGGCGGAGCCGGCCACCCGCTGAGCCGGCTGCCCACCGAACGCTCCGACTGTCGGACTCTCGGGTCGGTCACCTCGCCGCGAGAGCATCCGGGCCGGGCGCAAACCCGTGCCGCCGGGGCGCCGAAACCCGCCGGGCCGCCGGGCGGTTCAACGGACCTGCCGCGCCGCGTGCGACCGCGCGGTCAGTTCCGCCGCCAGAGCCCACGCCTCGGCCAGGTCGCGGTCGTACGCCGCGGCGCCGCCACCGGACGCCGTGTCGGCGTGCACCGTGGCCAGCCGCAGCCGCCGCTGGGCCGGCCCCTGCACCACCCGTACGCTCTGGATCCGGGCGTACGGCACGATCGCCAGCTGCCGCGTCACCAGCCCGGAGCGGACGGCGAAGACCCGCTCGCCCAGCCCGGCGCCGAGCACCCGGGCGCTCAGCGGGCGCAGCCAGCGGGCCCGGGCCGGCGGCGGCCTCAGCGGCAACGCGGTCAGCCGCACCCCGGGCAGCACCTCGTCCACGATCATTTCGGCGGTGCGCAGGTCACCGACGGGCAGCAGCCGGTCCGGCCGGTTGCGGTCGTCCGATTCGCCGGCCGCGTAGCCGGCGACCTCCAGGCGCAGCCGCAACCATCCCTTCCAGCGCCAGAGCAGCGGCCAGGTCACCCCCACCGTCTGCACCCGGTCCAACGGGACGGTCTGCACCCGGGTCTCCAGCAGTCCGTTGCGCACCCGCAGGCCGGCGTCCTCCCGGGCCAGCCGGAAATCCCAGTCATCGAGGACCCGGCGCACCGGTTGCAGCACGATGCCCGCCATCGCGGTCAACGTGCTGGCCACCGCGATGAACGACCAGGAACCCTCGGAGAGGAACTGTGCCACCACGAAGACCACGCCGAAGGGAAGGAGAAACGCCTGCGGGGTGAGCAGTTGGCTGACCAGCAGGTCGGCCTTGCGTACGGCGTGCAGCTCACGCCCGGTGACCTCCGGCACCGGCCCGGCCGCGGCGACCACCGGGGCGGGCGGCTGCCCCGGCGCGCGGCCGGCCGCGGCGAGCAACCGCTGGCGCAACGCGGCTGCCTCGGCGACCCCCAGGTACGCCAGCGGCGCCTCGGTCTTGCCGCCACCGACCACCTCCAGACGCAGCTCGGCCAAGCCGGTGAGCTGGGCGAGCAGGGGCCGGACAACCTCGACGGCCTGCAGCCGCTCCAGCGGGATGGCGCGGGTCCGCCGCCACAGCAACCCTTCGTGGATACGCAGCTCACGCCCGACGACGTGGTACCCGGTGTTCCACCAGCTGACCACCGAGAGCACGGTCGCGCCCAGGGCCAGTACCACCACCATCGCCACGAACCAACCGAAGCCCACCCGGGACAGCGTCGACCAGGACAGGCCGGCGATGACCACGATGAGGGACTTCGCGCCGTGCAGCACCGGGCTCAGCGGGTGCAGGCGCTGCCGCGGCTCCTCGGTCGGCAGACCGGCCGGTGGCGCACCGGCGACGTGTGGCGGGCTGGCGGCGTGCGGTGGCGCGCCGGCGGCCTGCGGCGGGCCCCACGGCCCGACCGGCTCGGGACGCGGCGGCCGGTCGCTCACAGCCCCTCCGCGCGGTCTTCGCCGAGTGCGGTGAGCCGGTCGCGCAGCCGGGCCGCCTCCGCCGGCCGCAGCCCGGGAACCCGGGCGTCGCTGGCCGCAGCGGCGGTGTGCAACTGCACCGTGGCCAGGCCGAAGGCGCGTTCCAACGGGCCGGCGCTGACATCGACGAACTGCATCCGCGCGTACGGCACGATGGACAGCCGGCGCACCAGCAGCCCGTGCCGGACCAACAGGTCGTGCTCCCGTTCGGCGTAACCCCAGGCGTGCACGGCCCGGACGATCGTCACCGTCCGCCACAGCCCCGCCAGCAGCGCCGCACCGAGTGCCGCGCCGAGGAGCCGGTGGCCGCTGAGCGCCCAGCCGACACCCAACCCAAGCAGCAGCACGGCCAGCACGATGGCCAGCCGGAGCAGCTCCACCCAGATCAGGTCACGGGAGATCGGCTGCCAGCGGACGGTGTCCGGCCAGGGTTCCAGGGCACTGACCGGAGGCTGCGCCGGCTCGGCGCCGGTCATCGGAGACGTCCGCTCTGCACGTTCACCGTCCGAGCGTATGCGATCCGGGCAGGGGCGTGACCTCCCGCAGGAAGCCGCGCGCGTCGAGGAAGTCGCCGAGGGACGTCCGGTGTACCGGGCAGGCCAGCCAGGTCTTGCGGCGCTCGGGGTCGTGCAGTCGGGGGTTGTTCCAGCGCAACGCCCAGGC
This sequence comes from Micromonospora sp. KC213, assembly GCF_004348325.1. Classification (GTDB taxonomy): domain Bacteria; phylum Actinomycetota; class Actinomycetes; order Mycobacteriales; family Micromonosporaceae; genus Micromonospora. Next base: position 3,315 of record NZ_SMKF01000124.1, read on the forward strand.
GGCGGGGGCACGGCACCCACGGGCCGAGCAGATCGGGGCCTCGTCGGCGGGGGTGGGTGCAATCATCCGGTCGAGTCTAGGTCGCCGGTGCCGGAAGTGTGAGCGCCGGGCGGCCACGGGGGGAGCCGCCCGGCGACGGGGTGAATCGTACACGTGCAGGCCCCCTCCATGTCCACCCTCGTTCAGCGATTCGTCCACCACCGACGGCGTGGCGAAAATCAGCTTCTCCCTCCGACGCCACTCAGCCGGGCATGCGAGTCTTGATACGCACCACGCCCGACGACCGACCATGCTGTGGAGGACCGGTGGCCCAGCCGACCACGCCCGACGCCCCCCGACCCGACGCGGCGGCTCGCGCCACGCCCGCGCCGGTGAGCACTCCGGCGCAGGACGCCACGCTGCTGGAACGGGCGCTGTTCGAGATCAAACGGGTCATCGTCGGGCAGGACCGGATGGTCGAGCGGATGGTCGTCGCGCTGCTGGCGCGGGGGCACTGCCTGCTGGAGGGGGTGCCCGGGGTGGCCAAGACCCTCGCGGTGGAGACCCTCGCCAAGGTGGTCGGCGGCGACTTCGCCCGGGTGCAGTTCACCCCCGACCTGGTGCCCGCCGACATCATGGGCACCCGCATCTATCGGCAGTCCAGCGAGAAGTTCGACGTCGAGCTGGGTCCGGTCTTCGTCAACTTCCTGCTCGCCGACGAGATCAACCGAGCACCGGCGAAGGTGCAGTCGGCGCTGCTGGAGGTGATGAGCGAACGGCAGGTCTCCATCGGCGGCGAGACCCACCGGGTGCCGGACCCGTTCCTGGTGATGGCCACCCAGAACCCGATCGAGCAGGAGGGCGTCTACCCGCTGCCGGAAGCGCAGCGGGACCGCTTCCTCATGAAGATCGTTGTCGGCTACCCGACCGACGCCGAGGAGCGGGAGATCGTCTACCGGATGGGGGTGAGTGCGCCGGAACCGGCCCAGGTCTTCACCACCGACGACCTGATCGCCCTGCAACGCAAGGCCGACCAGGTGTTCGTGCACAACGCCCTGGTCGACTACGCCGTCCGGCTGGTGCTGGCCACCCGCACCCCGGCCGAGCACGGTATGCCCGACGTCGCCCCGCTCATCCAGTACGGTGCCAGCCCGCGCGCCTCGCTCGGCCTGGTCCGGGCCACCCGGGCGCTGGCCCTGCTGCGCGGGCGGGACTACGCGCTGCCGCAGGACGTGCAGGACGTCGCCCCGGACATCCTGCGTCACCGGCTGGTGCTCAGCTACGACGCCCTTGCCGACGACGTGCCCGCCGACCACGTGGTGCACCGGGTCCTGTCCACCATTCCGCTGCCGTCGGTCGCGCCCCGGCAGCAGGCCACCCCGGCGCCACCGGTCAGCGCCGCACCCGGCGGCTGGCCCGGGCAGCGGCCGTGACCTCACCCGTGCGCCCGGCGGCCGTCGGTGACCGTGACGAGGCGGTCCTCGCCCGGCTCCAGCTGCTGATCACCCGCAAGCTCGACGGCCTGCTCCAGGGCGACTACGCCGGACTGCTGCCCGGGCCGGGCAGCGAGGCGGGGGAGTCGCGGGAATACCGGCCCGGCGACGACGTGCGCCGGATGGACTGGCCGGTCACCGCCCGCACCACGATGCCGCACGTGCGGCGTACGGTGGCCGACCGCGAGCTGGAGACCTGGCTGGCAGTGGACCTCTCGGCGAGTCTGGACTTCGGCACCGGACGGTGGCTCAAACGGGACCTGGTGGTGGCCGCGACCGCGGCGCTGGCCCACCTGACCGTCCGGGGTGGCAACCGGATCGGCGCGGTCATCGGCAGTGGCGGGCCGCCGCCGGCGAAGGTCAGCCGATGGCGGCCCGCCACACCACCACCGGCCGGGCCCGGGACGGTGACCCGGGTTCCGGCCCGCTCCGGTCGCCGGGAGGCGCAGGCCCTGCTGCGTGCGGTGGCGCACACCCCGGTACGCCCCGGCCGCAGCGACCTCGGCGCGCTGGTGGACATGCTGAACCGACCGCCACGCCGCCGGGGTCTGGTGGTGGTGATCTCGGATTTCCTCGCACCGCCGGAGCAGTGGGGCCGGCCGCTGCGTAAGCTGCGGGTCCGGCACGACGTGCTGGCGATCGAGGTGGTCGACCCACGTGAGCTGGAACTGCCCGACGTGGGGGTACTGCCGGTGGTCGACCCTGAGACCGGAGAGTTGCACGAGGTGCAGACGGCCGACGCCGGGCTGCGCCGCCGGTACGCCGAGGCGGCGGCCGCCCAGCGCCACGGCATCGCCGCGCAGGTGCGCGCGGCCGGCGCCGGGCACCTGCGCCTGCGTACCGACCGAGACTGGCTGCTGGACATGGTGCGATTCGTGGCCACGCAGCGGCACGCCCGTACCCGGGGGACGACTCGATGATCCGTTTCATGCAACCGTGGTGGCTGCTGACCCTGCTGCCGGTGCTCGCCCTGGCGGCGGGCTACGTGTGGCGGCAGCGCCACCGTCGCGCCTACGCGATGCGGTTCACCAATGTGGCGCTGCTGCGGACCGTCGCACCGAAGGGTCTGGGCTGGCGGCGGCACGCGGCGGCAACCGCGTTCCTGCTCGCCCTGCTGGCGCTGGCCACCGGGATGGCCCGCCCGGCGGTGGACACCCGCGAGCCCCTTGAGCGGGCCACGGTGATGCTGGCCATCGACGTGTCGCTGTCCATGCAGGCCGACGACGTGGCGCCGAACCGGCTGGAGGCCGCCCAGGAGGCGGCCAAGCAGTTCGTCGGGGAGTTGCCGGCCAGCTACAACCTGGGCCTGGTCTCCTTTGCCAAGTCGGCGAACGTGCTGGTGCCACCCACCAAGGACCGGGACGCGGTGACCACCGCGATCGACGGGCTCACCCTGGCCGAGTCGACCGCCACCGGTGAGGCGGTCTTCACCTGTCTGGAGGCGATCCGCTCGGTGCCGGCCGACGGGGCGGCCGACATCCCACCGGCCCGGATCGTGCTGCTCTCCGACGGCTACCGTACGGCGGGCCGGTCGGTGGAGGAGGCCGCCGCGGCGGCGCAGGCGGCGAACGTGCCGGTCTCGACCATCGCCTTCGGCACCGATGCGGGGCAGGTCGACATCAACGGTCAGCCGCAGCGGGTGCCGGTGGACCGGTTGGCGCTGGCGGAGCTCGCCGAGACCACCGACGGCTATTTCTACGAGGCCGCCTCGGTGTCCGAGCTGAAGCAGGTCTACCAGGACATGGGCAGTTCGATAGGGTTCCGCACCGAGCCGCGCGAGATCACCCAGTGGTACGCCGGGGTGGCGCTGCTGCTGGCGCTCTGCGCGGGCGGGCTCAGTCTGCTGTGGACCTCACGGATGCTGTGAGCCCGGCCGGCGGTGCGGTGAGCCGGGCGGCCGGCGCGCTCAGTGACCGCCGCCAGCGAGCACGAAGACGACGGCCACCCAGACGGCGGCGAGAGTGAATCCCAGCGGGGCGAGGTAACGGCTCATGCAACGGCTCCGGGTGGCGACTGGCGGTCCGGGTACGGGGGGACCGTGAGGGCTGATCAGGACGCGCACACGAAGTCGTGACCGGGCGGCTCCGCCGCAGGCGTCCCGGCGTACCGACGGCACGGGCCGGCGGCCCCGACAGCGGATCGGGGGCGGGACGGGGTGGCGGAGCGGAACTGGGTCAGCTCGACCGACTGAGTCGCGGCTCAGCGGGGCTGACGGTCGGCCCGGCCACGACTGGGAGGATCGCTATCTCGCATAGCGATCACCTCCTGAGGTCGGCGGGGCCCGGAACGCGGACCTCACGTCGGCCCGCAAACGCCGCTGATCGTACACCGCGCGGTAGGCCGCCACACCTCGGGGCGTGGGTACGGCCGGCGTACCGGATCGGGTCGCAGGCCGGCCGGGTGCGGCCCCTCCACTGGGGACCGCACCCGGCCGCTGAGCGAGGGTCACATGGCGACCGGTGAGACGAAGCCGCTGGCCTTCGCCCCACGGGCCGACAAACTGCCGATCTTGCGCCAGGTGAAGCTGGTGACCTTGTCGCCGGCGTTGCCCTCGACGGTCTTGACGTGCGTCACCCGGCCCCGGGAGTCCTTCTTGACCGCCACCACCACGCCGATGTGCGCGATGCTCTGCGGGTAGTTGCCGTAGACGACCGCGTCCCCCTTCTCCACCTGTCGCTTGCTGATCGGCCGCCACCGCTTGTTGGCTTTGCCCCACTTCTGCCAGTAGGTCGCGTAGTGACCCTGGTCGGTCGTGTTCCAGCCCTTCGTCGGGTGCTTCATCGCCGGCCGTCGGGTCGCCCCGCCCATGTACCAGGCCCAGTTGACGAAGACGCCACACCACTCGGCCGGCCGTACGATCGTCCGGTTGTACTGGTACGTCTTCGGGTAGTTGTTGACGCCGGTCTCCCGCTTCCCCACCTGTCCCATCGCGTGCCGCACGATCGAGGCCCGGATGCGGGCCGGGCTGGGCGGCGGTGCCGCGGTGACGGCGCCGGTGTCGATCGTGACGGCGACCGGCGTGGCCGGGGCCGTGGGCGGTGCCGTCGGCGCGGCGCTGACCGGGTTGCTGACGGCCATGCCGGCGACCAGCGTCAGGCCGGTGACCGCGAGCCAGGCTTTCCGTGCGAGGTGCATGTTTCCTCCCGTTTCCGGCGGAGCGGCGTCGGCGCTTGCGCCGTTACCGTCATCGCATCTCCTTGAACGGAAGGCTGGGGGCAGGCCCTTGACGGAATCTGGGAGAAGACTGCAATCGGCTGCTCCGACCGGGCTGCCGGGAGAGCGTCCACCGCGGACGCGGGTCACCGGCTCAGCCGGAACCCGGCCCTCCGCTCGGGGGTGCGGCGGAATCGATGTGGAACACCTGCTCGGCGCCGCCTGGCTGGTGCCCGAACTGGACAGGCTGGTCGCCGCGCACCCGCTCGACGAGCGGCTGACCGGGCAGCTCATGGTGGCGCTGTACCGCTCGGGGCGGCAGGCGGACGCGCTGGCGCGTTACCGGATGACGAGCCGCCTGCTGGCCGAGGAGCTGGGTGTCGGCCCAGGCGCCGGGTTGCGCGAGATCCATCGGGGTGTCCTGACCGGCGACGTGGACCTGCCCCAGGCTGCTCGTCGGCCGGACCGTCAGCGCCGGACACCGGTGTGGCGGGGGACCGTTTCGCGGCAGCCCGGGCGGGCATCGGCGGAGGGACCCCCGCCCCGGCGTTAGCGCCTACCGGCGGGTAACGCCTAGGCTCCGACCGACGCAGAGATCAGCTGAGCAGAGGGAGGACCCGTGGCCCGTACCGTGCTGGTGACCGGCGGCAACCGGGGGATCGGCCTGGCCATCGCGCAGGCTTTCGCCAAGCAGGGCGACCGGGTCGCGGTGACCCACCGCAGCGACAGCGCGCCCGAGGGATTGTTCGGGGTGAAGTGCGACGTCACCGACGGCGCCTCCGTCGACGCCGCCTTCTCCACCATCGAGGCCGAGCTGGGCCCGGTCGAGGTGCTGGTCGCCAACGCCGGCATCACCGACGACACGCTGCTGATGCGGATGTCCGAGGAGCAGTTTGCCAGCGTGCTGGACACCAACCTCACCGGCGCGTTCCGCTGCGCCAAGCGGGCCTCGACGAAGATGCTCCGGGCCCGCTGGGGGCGGATGATCTTCATCTCCTCGGTGGTCGGCCTCTACGGCGGCGTCGGTCAGGTCAACTACGCGGCGAGCAAGGCCGGCCTGGTCGGTGTGGCCCGCTCGATCACCCGGGAGCTGGGTGGCCGCAACATCACCGCGAACGTGGTCGCCCCCGGCTTCATCGACACCGACATGACCGCCAAGCTTCCCGAGGAGCGCCGCACCGAGTACCGCAAGGCCATCCCGGCCGGCCGGTTCGCCGAGCCGGACGAGGTCGCCGGCGTGGTCACCTGGCTGGCCTCGGACGCCGCCGGCTACATCTCCGGCGCGGTCATCCCGGTCGACGGCGGCCTCGGCATGGGCCACTAGAAGAAACGTACGGAGGAACCCTTCCCATGGCAGGACTGCTCGCCGGCAAACGGCTGCTGGTCACCGGCGTCATCACCGACGCCTCGATCGCCTTCTCGGTGGCGAGGCTCGCCCAGGAGAACGGCGCCCAGGTCGTGCTCACCGGCTACGGCCGACTCTCCCTGGTCGAGCGGATCGCCCGGCGGCTACCCGAGCCGGCCCCCGTGATCGAGCTGGACGTCACCAACGCCGAGCACCTGTCCGGCCTGGCCGGCAAGGTCCGCGAGCACGTCGACGGGCTCGACGGGGTGGTGCACTCGATCGGGTTCGCGCCGCAGAGCTGCCTGGGCGGCGGCTTCCTCGACGCCGGATGGGAGGACGTGTCCACCGCGCTGCACGTCTCCACGTACTCGTACAAGTCCCTGGCCATGGCGGCGCTGCCGCTGATGTCGCCGGGCGGCGCGGTGGTCGGGCTCACCTTCGACGCCAGCCAGGCCTGGCCGGTGTACGACTGGATGGGTGTGGCCAAGGCCGCCCTGGAGTCCACCTCCCGCTACCTGGCGCTGCACCTCGGCCAGCAGGGCATCCGCAGCAACCTGGTGGCCGCCGGGCCGCTGCGCACCATGGCCGCCAAGTCCATCCCCGGCTTCGAGCAGTTCGAGCAGGCATGGGCCACCCGGGCCCCGCTCGGTTGGGACCTGACCGACCAGGAGCCGACCGCCCGTGCCTGCCTGGCGCTGCTGTCGGACTGGTTCCCGGCCACCACCGGGGAGATCGTCCACGTCGACGGCGGCTACCACGCGGTCGGCGCCTGACCGGTGGCGCACCGGCCGCCCCCCGGGGTGGCCGCCGGACCGTCCCGGCCGTCGGGGGAGAATGGGCTCATGGCGTACGACGCGTTGGTGCTGGTCTCCTTCGGCGGCCCGGAGCAGCCGGAGGACGTGCTGCCCTTCCTGCAGAACGTGACCCGGGGCCGGGGCGTGCCGCCGGAGCGGTTGGCCGAGGTCGTCGAACACTACCTGCACTTCGGCGGGGTCTCCCCGATCAACCAGCAGTGCCGGGAACTGCTCGCGGCGATCCGCGCCGACTTCGCCGCCCACGGCGTCGACCTGCCGGTGTACTGGGGCAACCGGAACTGGAATCCGATGCTCGCCGACACCGTGGCGCGGATGCGCGACGACGGGGTGAAGCGGGCGTTGGCGTTCGTCACCAGCGCGTACGGCGGCTACTCGTCCTGCCGCCAGTACCAGGAGGACATCGCCGCCGCCCGCGCCGCCGTCGGCCCGGATGCCCCGGTGATCGAGAAGCTGCGCCAGTTCTGGGACCATCCGGGCTTCGTCGAGCCGCACGCCGACGCGGTGCGGGCGGCCCTGGCGCAGCTCGACCCGGCTCAGCGGGACAGCACCCGGTTGGTCTTCACCGCCCACTCCATCCCCACCTCGGCGGCGGCCACCGCCGGCCCGAGCGGCGGCCGGTACACCGCGCAGCTGGCGGAGACCGCCCGGCTGGTGCGCGCCGCCGCCGCGCCGGACCTGCCGTACGACCTGGTCTGGCAGAGCCGCTCCGGCCCGCCCCAGGTGCCGTGGCTGGAGCCGGACATCAACGACCACCTGGCCGCGCTCGCCTCCTCCGGCGTGACCGCCGTGGTGGTCAGCCCGATCGGGTTCGTCTCCGACCACCTGGAGGTGGTCTGGGACCTCGACACCGAGGCGCTGGAGACGGCCAAGCAGCTCGGCCTCGACTTCGTCCGGGCCGCCACCCCGGGCACCGACCCGCGGTTCGTGGCCATGGTGCGCGAGCTGGTCCTGGAGCGCGGCGCGCCGGACGGGCCGGTGCCGCGCCGCCGCCTCGGCGAGCTGCCGATGTGGGACAGCTGCCCCACGCCGTGCTGCGTACCCGCCGCCCGCCGCCCGTGAGAACGACCAACCCCGACACCCCTGGGACGAGATGATGCAGAACCGCAAGCCGGTGGAGAGCTGGCTCACCGACATGGACGGCGTGCTGGTGCACGAGGGCCAGCCGGTGCCCGGCGCCCCGGAGTTCGTCAACCGGCTGCGCTCCTCCGGCAAGCCCTTCCTGGTGCTCACCAACAACTCCATCTACACCCCGCGCGACCTCCAGGCCCGACTGACCCGGATGGGCCTGGACGTGCCGGAATCCGCGATCTGGTCGTCCGCGCTGGCCACCGCCCAGTTCCTCGCCGACCAGCGGCCGGGTGGTACCGCGTACGTGATCGGGGAGGCCGGGCTGACCACGGCGCTGCACGCGGTCGGCTACGTGCTGACCGATTTCGCTCCGGACTACGTGGTGCTGGGGGAGACCCGGACGTACAGCTTCGAGGCGATCACCAAGGCGGTGCGGCTGATCAACGACGGGGCCCGGTTCATCTGCACCAACCCGGACGTCACCGGGCCCTCGGTGGAGGGCGCGCTGCCGGCTGCCGGCTCGGTGGCCGCGATGATCTCCAAGGCGACCGGGGTGGAGCCGTACTTCGTCGGCAAGCCAAACCCGATGATGATGCGCTCGGCGCTCAACACCATCGAGGCGCACTCGGAGACCACCGCGATGATCGGCGACCGGATGGACACCGACGTCCTCTGCGGCCTGGAGGCGGGGCTGGAGACGATCCTGGTGCTGACCGGGATCAGCACCCGGGCCGAGGCGGAGCGCTACCCGTACCGCCCCTCGCGCATCGTCAACTCGGTGGCCGACCTGATCGACGAGGTCTGACCGGGGCCTGTCCGGTGGCCCTCAGGGGCGCAGCGGGGCGTTGCAGGCGGCGACCAGGGCCTGTCGGCAGGCGGTGGTCAGCGGTCGCAGTGCCGCGTCGCGTTGCTGAGCCTCGTAGGTGTTGACCGCGCCGCCCGGTGCGCTCTCCCCGGCGAGGGCGAGCACCCGGTCGAGCACGGCGGCCCGGGCGAAGAGCCGCCGGGCACGCGGGTCGAAGCCGGGTGGCAGGTCGGTGGCCCCGTCCGGGCGGCGCAGCGCGGCGAGGGCCCCGGCCAGCTCCGGCCGCCACTGGGCCACGTCGAGCCGGGTCAGCGCGGCGGTGGACTCGGCGAGGGCGCTGGCCAGTTCGGCCTCGGCCTCCGCCGCGCCGGGGGTGGCGAGCGACGCCGTCGGCGCGTCCGCGGGCAGCGGGTAGACCCGCCACAGCACCGTCTCCCAGGTCATCCCCGACCCGGAGGTGTGTGTGCGGACCTCGGGGATCAACCCCAGCGACCCGGCGACCACCGCCTCGCCGGTCAGCAGCGCGGCCCCGGCGAAGTCACCCGGGCCGGGCAGGCCGCGTGGGTCGCCCGGGGCGGGCAGCACCAGCCGGATCTCGTCCGGGGAGAGCTTGGCCAGAGTGGGCAGGGCCTCCCGCAGGGGCACGTCGGTCCAGGTGCCGGGGGCGTCGGCGACCATGTGCTCCTCGTCGCCGGCGACCTCCTCGGCGACCTCGTCGAAGGGCACCAGCCCGGCACGCCACGCGCGTACCCAGGCAACGAACCGGCTCGACCGGCGCGGGGCCAGGGTGGCCGCGCCCGCTGCGGGGAGGGACATGCGGAAAGGGTACGTGCTTCGCGCCGCCCGTGTCTCGACTGCCGCACGCCCCGAGTGCCCTGACCCCAACTGCCCCTTTCGATCCCGGTTGCCCGATAAACCGGGTGCCGTGGAGCGTCCGGGGTGCCCCGGACGGACGGGACGGCGCGTCGACGGGCGGCACGCCGTCCGTCCGGTTAGCGTGCTCGACATGTCGGGGCGATACGACGGGGACGTGCTGGCGGGCAACTGGCGACGGCGCACGGCGGTGCCCGAGGTGGACGCCGAGCCGGACCTCGTGGTCGAGGATGCCGAATCCGGTTTCTGCGGGGCGGTGGTCGGTTTCGAGCCCGGCGCGGTGACGCTGGAGGACCGGCACGGTCGGCGACGGCACTTCCCGCTGCTGCCCGCCGCCTTCCTGCTCGACGGTCGACCGGTGACCCTGCGCCGACCGGCGCCGGCCCCGGCGCCGGCCGTACGCCAGCGGACCGCCTCCGGGTCGGTGGCGGTGGACAACGTGCGGGCCCGGGTGGCCCGGGCCGGCCGGATCTGGGTCGAGGGCGTGCACGACGCCGCCCTGGTCGAGCGGATCTGGGGGGACGACCTGCGCATCGAGGGGGTGGTGGTCGAACCGCTGGACGGCATCGACGCGCTCGACGCGCAGGTGCGAGCCTTCGCCCCCGGACCCGGGCGTCGGCTCGGGGTGCTGGTCGACCACCTCGTGCCCGGCTCCAAGGAGAGTCGGCTGGTGGCGCGGGTGACCTCCCCGTACGTGCTGGTCACCGGTCACCCGTACGTCGACGTGTGGCAGGCGGTGAGGCCGCGGGCGGTCGGCATCCGGCAGTGGCCGGTGGTGCCGCCGGGGCGACCGTGGAAGGAGGGCGTCTGCGCGGCGCTCGGGGTGGCCGAGCCGGCCGAGATGTGGCGGCGCATCCTGTCCCGGGTGGACAGTTTCGCCGACGTGGAGACCCCGCTGATCAACGCGATGGAGCGTCTGATCGATTTCGTCACCGAGCCGGCCTGAACCGGCCCGCCCGCCCGCCGGTCAGGGCTCCTGGTCGGGGTTGCGGGTGAGGACGAAGGTGGCGATGTCCAGGGCGACGACGCTGCCGTGCTCGTCCCGGAGCACGGTGAGGATCTCGCCGTCCTGCGCGCCGGAGCGGCCCCGCCAGCGGTCCGGCCCCTCCGGGGTGAATCGGAGGTTCAGCTCACCGGGCCGTCCGGCCCGCAGCTCGCCCGACTCGTCGGCGCGGACCTCGAACTCCGTCCCCATCCACCACCAGCGCCCGGTCAGCTCTACCAGCCGCGGCGGGGGCGGCGCGGCGGCCGGCTGCCACGGGGTGACCGCGGCGGGCTCGGTGTCGAGGACCAGGGTGAGCAGGCGGCGGGCCAGACTGCCGATCCAGAACGTGTACGAGTTGGCGAGGGCCACCACGGCGGTCCGGGTCGGTCGGTGCACCGCCAGCGCGGCGACGTAGCCGGGCATCGACCCGCCGTGGCCCACGTACACCCGGTCGCCGCAGCGGTAGGACTCCAGCCCGAGGCCGTGCCCGTGGGTCCACGACTCCAGGTCGCTGATCACCACCGGGGCGCACATCTCGGTCAACGTCTCGGCGGCGAGCACCTGCGGGACCGGGTCGGCCAGGAACGCGGCCCAGCGGCCCAGGTCCTCGATGGTGGACCAGAGCTGCCCGGCCGGGGCCATCGCCCCGGTGTCGGTACGCGGCTCCTCCCGCAGCGTGTCGTGCCACGGGTGCACCACGTAGCCGCGGGCGTACGGCTCGGTGGCGTGGTACGTGGTGCGGTTCAGGCCCAGCGGGGTCAGGACGCGTTCGCGCAGCAGGTCGATCCACGGTGTGCCGGTAATCCCCTCCAGCACCCCGCCCAGCAGGCCGTACGCCAGGTTGGAGTAGTGGTAACCCCGCAGCGGCGGATAGGCGATCTTGTCCGGGGTGAGCCCGGCGACCAGCGTGGCCAGGTCGCTGCCCTCCGTCCGCTCCCACCACCGTCCGTCCGGCTCGCGTTGCAGACCGCTGGCGTGGCTGAGGAGCTGGCGCAGGGTGCGGTCGCCGAGCGGCGTGTCGGGCAGGTGCGCCGCCAGGGGGTCGTCGAGGGCCAACCGGCCGGCGTCGCGCTGCTGCATGACCAGCGTGGCGGTCATCGTCTTGCTGATCGAGCCGAGCCGGTACTGCACGTCGACCCCCGGGCAGGGGTGTGCTCCGGCAGCGGCGAGATGGGCGAGCGTGCCGTCGCGGACCACCCCGAGCACCAGGGACGGGACACGGTCGGTCGACTGGGCCTCCGCGACGAGGGCGTCGACCTGGCGAAGGGTCTCGGGCGACAGGGTCACGGCGGCTCCCTCGGTCGGTATCGCTGCCCGCTGAAGCTTACTGATCATGCTGGCTCGTGGGGACGTGCGTCGGCGTGTCACGATCGGGGGGTGGACGCCGTGGTGTGGATCGTGCTGGGAGTGATACTGGGCGTCGCCGAGATCTTCACGACGACGCTGTTTTTGATCATGTTTGCGGCCGGCGCCTTCGCCGCTGCGGGCGCCGCTGCGCTGGGTGCGCCGGTGCCGATCCAGGCGCTGGTCTTCGCCGTGGTGTCGGCGCTGTCGGTGGCGGTGGTGCGGCCGGTCATCCGACGCCACGCACGCAGCGCCCTGGAGACCGGCGAGCAGTCGTTCGGGGTGGAGGCACTGGAGGGTGCCGCCGCGCTGGTGCTGGAGCGGGTCGACACCGACCGTGGGCTGGTCAAGATCGACGGCGAGGTGTGGAGCGCGCGCCCGTACGACGCGACGCAGTCTTTCGAACCCGGTGAGCGGGTGCAGGTGATCAAGGTCCGGGGTGCCACCGCCCTGGTATGGCAGGACGACATTTCCACCCCCGGCGAACTGCCGGAAGCGAAAAGGTGAGCATATGGAATTCGCAGCGGTCCTTCTGATCGCCATCGCGGTGATCATGGTGGTGACCCTGGTCAAGGCGGTGCGCATCGTTCCGCAGCAGCGGCAGGACGTGGTCGAGCGCCTCGGCAAGTACAAGCGGACGTTGAACCCGGGACTGAACCTGCTGGTCCCGTTCATCGACGCGGTCCGCACCAAGGTGGACATGCGCGAGCAGGTGGTCAGCTTCCCGCCGCAGCCGGTGATCACCTCGGACAACCTGGTCGTCTCCATCGACACCGTCCTCTACTACAAGGTCGTCGACGCGGTGCGGGCGACCTACGAGATCGCCAACTTCATCCAGGCGATCGAGCAGCTCACCGTGACGACGCTGCGCAACGTGATCGGCTCGCTGGACCTGGAACGGGCGCTGACCAGCCGCGAGGAGATCAACCGGCACCTCTCCGGCGTGCTGGACGAGACCACCGGCCGGTGGGGCATCAAGGTGACCCGGGTGGAGATCAAGGCGATCGAGCCGCCGCCGAGCATCCGCGACTCGATGGAGAAGCAGATGCGCGCCGAGCGGGACCGTCGCGCGGCCATCCTGACCGCCGAAGGGCACAAGCAGTCGCAGATCCTCAGCGCCGAGGGCGAGAAGCAGGCCGCGGTGCTGCGCGCCGACGGTGACCGGCAGGCCCGGATTCTCCAGGCCGAAGGGCAGGCCAAGGCGATCCGGACGGTCTTCGACGCGATCCACCAGGCCAACCCGAGTCAGAAGGTGCTCGCCTACCAGTACCTCCAGGCGCTACCGCAGATCGCCAACGGTTCGGCCAACAAGGTCTGGATCGTCCCGGCCGAGCTGACCAAGGCCCTGGAGGGGATGGGCGGCGCGCTGGGCGGGCTGAGCCGGATGGTTGGTGACGAGCCGTCGCCGGAAGCCTCCGACACCGCCAGTGAGGTCGAAAGGGAAGCCGCCGAGGCGGCCCGGGCCGCGGCCAACGCCGCCCAGGAGATCCACAACGAGGTGCGCGTCGCCGAGGCGCAGGCCACCGGCGGCAAGACCCCGCAGGGGCTACCGGCCCCGGAGCCGGTCTCCCCGGACAGCCTGCTGGGTGATCAGCCGGGTCAGCGCGAGCGGGGCTGACCGGGGTCGTCGCCGCAGGCGTCGGCAAATACGAAAAACGCTCATCCGGTGCCCCGGCACCTGCCACGATCGGTCCTGAGGACGGTGGTGGCGAGGCGCCGGGGCACCGGTGCGTCCACCGCCGCTCGCCCACGATCGAGCGAGGTGGCGCATGCAGAACCCGGCGAAGCGGCTGTTCCCATCCACTCCCGTGACCGGCGCGCACGACCCGACCGCCCCGCTGGGCACCCGGCGCACCGGCGGGGGCTTCGCGGTGCTGCCCTTCGTCGGTGACCCCGCCCCCGCCGCCCCGGCCACCGACGCCAGCTGGGCCTGGTCGCTGCGGCGGTTCGCGCGCGCCGCGGTGTGGCTCCTGCCGGCGTACGCGGTCCTCTACGGCGTGGTGGCGATGGCCAGCGACGGCGGCGTGGGCAACGACCCGTACCCGGCCGACGGTCGGCCGCTGTACCTGCTGGGCTGGGTGGCCGCCGTCTGGCTGGGCCTGCTCGCGCTGCTCGCGCTGACCGGACTGCTCGCCGCCACCCGGGTCCGGCGCATCGCCGTGGCCGGTCTGCTGGTCAGCATCGCCGGCACGGTGCTGATGCTGCCGTTCGCCGGGTTCGAGGAGCAGACGCCCGTCTTCGGCACCACCGCCCGGATGCTGGTGCTGGTCGGGGCCACCTGCTACAGCGTCGGCTGGCTGCTCACCGGCTGGTCGGTCGCCCGCTCCGGGACGTTCGCCATCGGCGACGGGACGATGCTCATCATCGCCGCCCCGCTGCTCGGTCTCGGTGGTGCGCTGGTCGGCAGCCTGCAGACCTTCGGCGCGATCTTCGTACTGATCGCCGGCATCGGCATCGGCTACCGTTCCGGTCGGCTGGTCCCCGCCACCATCGCCCGCGACGCCGCCGCCGCCAGCGTCGCCACCCCCGTGG
>NZ_SMKF01000125.1 GCF_004348325.1 Micromonospora sp. KC213
GCCCCCCACACCGCCGACCGGTGGCGGCCCCTGCGACATCTACGCCTCGGGCGGCACCCCCTGCGTCGCCGCGCACAGCACCGTACGGGCGCTCTTCAGCGCCTACAACGGCAACCTCTACCAGGTTCGCCGCTCGTCCGACAACACGACCCGGAACATCGGCGTCCTGACCGCGGGCGGCTCCGCCAACGCGGCGGCCCAGGACTCGTTCTGTGCCGGCACCACCTGCGTCATCACCGTGGTCTTCGACCAGTCCGGCAGAGGAAACGACCTGTGGTACCAGGGGTCGAGCGTGGTCCCCGGCTCCACCCAGAGCCGTCCGGCGATCGCGACCTCCGAATCGCTGACCGTCGGCGGCAACAAGGCCTACTCCCTCTACATCAACCCCGGTAACAGCTACTGGCGGGACGGCCACCTGACCGGTGTGCCGACCGGCAGTGCGCCCGAGGGCATGTACATGGTGACCAGCGGCACCCACGTCAACAACGGCTGCTGCTTCGACTACGGCAACAGCGAGACGACCCGATCGGCCGACGCCGCCGGAGCGATGGACGCCATCAACTTCAGCACCCAGTGCTGGTTCGGCGGTTGCTCCGGTACCGGACCCTGGGTCCAGGCCGACCTGGAATGGGGGCTCTACTCCGGCGGCAGCCAGACCTGGAACCCCAACCAGCGCTCCTTCACCAGCAAGTTCGTCACGGCGACCCTGAAGAACAACGGGACGTCCCGCTTCGCCATCAAGGGCAGCAACGCCCAGTCCGGCAGCCTCTACACGCTCTATGACGGAGCTCTTCCTCCCGGGTACAGCCCGATGAAGAAGCAGGGCGCGATCATCCTCGGCAGCGGCGGGGACTGCTGCAAACCGGGCGGCGGCGCCAACCTCAGCGCCGGCACCTTCTACGAAGGGGCGATGGTCGCGGGCTATCCGTCCGACGCGACCGAGAACGCGGTGCAGGCCAACATCGTCGCGGCCGGCTACCGCTGAACCCACGCCGGACACCACCTCCACCTCCAGAGAACGGAGCAACACATGCCACAGGGCACCCATCGGCACCGATGGCGTCTACTGGTCGCCATCGCCACCACAGCCGTACTGGCCAGCGCCGGTGTCGCCGGCTTCCGCCTGGCGTCCGCGGCGGCGGACGCCGTCTCCCTGGCGGCGACGGCCGGATGCGGCAAGGCCCCGGGCCTGAACAGCGGCACGCATACGATCCAGAGCGGCGGCAAGTCTCGTAGCTTCATCCTGCGAGTTCCCGCCAACTACAACAACAGCAACCCGTACCGGTTGATCTTCGCGTTCCACTGGCGGGGCGGCACCATGAACGACGTCGCCACTGGCGGGAGCAGCGGAAGCGCCTGGGCCTACTACGGAATGCAGGAGCAGTCGAACAACAGTGCGATCCTCGTCGCGCCGCAGGGCCTCGGCAACGGCTGGCCCAACTCCGGCGGCGAAGACATCACGTTCGTCGACGACATGGTCCGACTGATCGACAACGCGCTCTGTGTCGACACGGCGCAGCGCTTCGCCATGGGTTTCAGCTACGGAGGAGGCATGAGCTACGCCATCGCGTGCGCTCGGGCCAACGTCTTCCGAGCGGTCGCCGTCTACGCCGGCGCGCAGCTGAGCGGGTGCAGCGGCGGCAACCAGCCGATCGCGTACTTCGGGATCCACGGCATCTCGGACAACGTTCTCAACATCTCTCAGGGGCGTTCGCTGCGTGACAGATTCGTGCGCAACAACGGCTGTGCCGCCCAGAACCCGCGCGAACCGTCACCGGGCAGCAGGACGCACATCACTACCGCCTACTCGTGCCGGGCGGGATACCCGGTGCAGTGGGCCGCGTTCGACGGAGGCCACGGGCCAGGCCCGGTGGACGGCTGCTCCGGCTGTGAGGACGGCGTTCGGACCTGGACCAAGACAGAGGTGTGGCGGTTCTTCGCGCAGTTCCAGGGCACGAACCCGACGCCGAACCCGACCACCCCGACGCCGGACCCGACCACCCCGACGCCGGGCCCGAACGGTAACCGGCTGCGCGGTGAGGCCTCCGGCCGCTGTCTGGACATCAGCGGGGCTTCCTCCGCCAACGGCGCACAGGCACAGATCTGGGACTGCCACACCGGCGCGAACCAGCAGTTCACCCAGAACGCAGCCGCCCTGCAAACCATGGGCAAATGCCTGGACGTCGCATCCAACGCCCCCGCCGGCACCCGGGTGCAGATCTGGGACTGCCACGGCGGCGCCAACCAGCAGTGGACCCTCAACAGCAACGGCACGATCAGCAACACCCAAACCGGCCTGTGCCTGGACGTCAACAGCGGCGGCACCGCCAACGGCACCGCGGTCATCGTCTGGAACTGCCACGGCGGCACCAACCAACGCTGGACACGAGCGTAACGGTGGCCGGATGAGGGCGGTTTCCCGCGGTGCCCGCCGGGCCGCCCTCACGTCAGCCCGCAATCCCCGACGACCGGCCCGCGGCATTGCCGCGGGCCGGTCCGCTTTCGGTCACCGCCGCCAATGACCAACGACAGATCGCCGCCTGCGCTCGGCTCGACCGGGATCACAGCGCTCGACCCGCCTACGCCGCCCGCTACACTCCTGGCCAGCAGGGCTGGGCTTCCTGGCCGGCCTGCTGGATCAACTGGGCCAGGCGGGCGCTCGCCACGGGCCCGAGTTGGTCGGCGGGATCGGCCTTGACCTTCAACGCGAGCAAACGCGCCCAGGCACCAGAGTGAGCATTGTCGAATGCGGCAATCTCATCTGGGTGGCATCCTCGGCAAGAAAGCCCAATCGTCCAACGTCGACCGGGTTGCCCACCCGCCGGTGAGTGCCGCACGCCGGGCACGCAGATCCAGGTCGTCGGGGTAGGCGGCAGCCAGGCTCGCCAGGCGCTGCATCGCGGGGTGGTAGTGCCCGAGATGCAGCTCGGGGGGACGATCTCCTTGAAGAGGATCAGCTGTTCACGGGCTTTGCCGACGAGTGGACGTGGTGATCGTTGCTCAGACGGTGTTCGCAAGCGGCGAAGGGTTGAGCCTGGCGAAGCCTTCCTGCCGCTGGTAGGGGAAGTACGGGTAAGGCGCGGTGCGGGTGCTGGCAGTGTCGAGCCGGGCTGCCTGTTCGGGTGTGAGTGACCAGCCGACAGCGTCGATGTTCTGCCGCAGTTGTGCCTCGTTCCGGGCGCCGATGATGACGGTGGCTACCGTGGGCCGTCGCAGTAGCCAGTTGACCGCGATTTGTGGCACTGCCCGGCCAGTCTCGCGGGACAGGTCTTGGAGGACGTCTACGATGCGGAACAGGTGCTCGTCGTCGACCGGCGGGCCGTAGGCGGCGGTGGCGTGCAGTCGGCTCGTGGGGGGTGGCGGTGTGTCGCGGCTGATCTTGCCGGTGAGTCGTCCCCAGCCCAGTGGGCTCCACACCACGGCTCCGACGCCTTGGTCGAGTCCCAACGGCAGCAGTTCCCACTCGTAGTCCCGACCAACGAGCGAGTAGTAGACCTGGTGCGCCACGTACCGGGGGCGGTGGTCCCGGTCGGCTGCGGCGAGGGACTTCATGAGCTGCCAGCCGGCGAAGTTGGAGACGCCGAGATAGCGGATCTTCCCGTCTCGTACCAGGTCGTCCAGTGTCGCTAGGACCTCTTCGACGGGTGTTGCGGCGTCGAAGGCATGCAGCTGAAACAGGTCGATGTGGTCGGTACCGAGTCGGCGAAGAGCCGCCTCGACTGATCGGATGAGTCGCGCGCGTGAGGTTCCCGCGTCGTTGGGTCCGTCGCCGGTCGGCAGGCCACTCTTGGTCGAGATCATGACGGCGTCGCGCCGGCCTTTGATCGCCTGTCCCAGCACCTCCTCAGACGCGCCGTCGGAGTACACGTCTGCTGTGTCGAACATGCATATCCCGGCGTCCAGACAGATGTCCACGAGGCGTCTTGCCTCGCGCGCGTCCGTGTTGCCCCAGGCGCCGAAGAGCGGTCCGGCACCGCCGAAGGTGCCGGCGCCGAAGCTGAGGACGGGCACGGTGAGCCCGGAGGCCCCAAGTCGTCGGTACTCCACGATGACAGCCTTTCGTTAAGGGAACCATGGTTCCGTTAATGCATCAGCTACGCTAGCAGCCATCAGCAGTTAAGGGAACTGGAGACCCGTTATGGTCGTCGGTGTGACCCGACCCGGAGGACGGACCGCCCGGGTCCGCGCCGCCGTGCTACGAGCTGCCGGTGACGCACTCGTCGAGCACGGCTTCGACCGCCTCGACCTCACCGACGTGGCGCGCCGCGCCGAGGTGGGCAAGACAACGGTCTACCGCCGCTGGGGTACGGCCGCCGGCCTCGTCGCCGACCTGCTGACGGACATGGCCGAGCAGTCACTGCCGCGGACCGACACCGGATCGCTGATTGAGGATCTGCGCGCCAATGCCCGGCTCGTGCAGCGCACCCTGGTCGACCCGCGTCAGGGTGCGCTGTTCCGGGCGGTCATCGTCGCCGCGACCTGCGACCCCCGCGCCGCCGAGGCTCTCCATCGCTTCTACGCCGTCCGGATCGCCGAGTGGGTCCCCTGCGTGGAGCAGGCTGTGCGGCGGGGGGAACTGCCTTCGGGCACGGACGCGGCCGAGGTGATCCGCGCCGTCTCCGCACCGCTCTACTACCGGCTGCTCGTCAGCGGAGACCCTATCGACAGGGCCACGGCAGACCGGGCCGCCGAGGCGGCAGCGGCAGCCGCCCGCGCCGGCGTCTACACGCCCACGAGCAGTCCCAACTGACGACGGCGCCCATCCGGATCTGCCCGCGAGTGGTGCGCGGGTAGCGGGCTACAACCCAGTAGCCAGCGCATCTGGGGCGAGGGCGCTGCGGTCGCGTGGGCTCGCACCGTCCTCGCTACTCACATCGTGCCTGTGGTTGCGCCGCACCTGCGGCTTTGAGCAGCGCTTCCGTCTCGGAGTGGCCGCCTCGGACGGCCCATTCGAGGGGTGACAGTCCGCTGCCGCGGTCTTCGCGGAGGGTCGGATCTGCGCCCTGTTCGAGGAGTTCGCGGACGGCGTCGTCGTGCCCCCACGCTGCCGCTCCCGTCAAGGGTGTCCCTTCCTCGCCGCGCCCACTTTCGACATTCGGGTCTGCGCCGGCATCCAAGAGGATCCGCACCGCCGCACGCCCGTTGTGCACCGCGGCCAGGTAGAGAGGCGTGGTGCCGTCACGGTCTGCCGCATTCGGGTCTGCCCCGGCACGCAACAGCGCAAGCACGGTCGGGAGATCGTCACGCAGCAGCGACTCCATCAGGCGGGCGGTGAGCTTCTTGCGCTGTCGGACGTTCACCAACATCAGAATAGACAGTCCGGGCTCTTCACGAGCATTCCAGCGGCATGGCTCCCGGGCGTCCGCTCATGCCACAGACTGTGCGCTACCCAGCGTCACGACAACCGGATCAAGCCCGTTCCAGATCAGCGTGCGGTCGAGCGGTTCGTGGCGGCGGGCTTGGGTCGAGCGTCCTCGGCCACGTTGACACCTGGCATCCGTACCCCGCTGTACGCGACGGTGGTCCAGGCTCCGCGCCGCCGGCGGCAGTAGTTGAGCTCCCGTCGGCGACGCGGCGCGTGCTTCTCTCGGTGAAGGGCGGTGCGCGTGGCCCACCTCGTGTCAACGGCGTGAACACGACCGGAAAGGGGCCGCCCCCGATGCGTACGGGTCTGCGGTGCTCAGGCATGTCTACCGAGCCGGCTCGGCCTGGTCAGCCGACTCGGCCTGCCCGCCGCAGACCACTTCGTTGACGAGCCTCTGCGTTGCCTTCTGGAACGCCTCGGCCAGGGACAGTGCGGCGTCGTCAACATAGTTCAGCGCGGCGGTCAGGATCCTACTGCCGTCGAGCGTGCGGTACATCAGTGCCGCGTGGCCGGCGAAGCCGCCGTTGTGGGTGATGATGCTGCCGCCGTTCTCGCCGGCGTCCTGCACGAAGACCCCCAGGCCGTACCCGGCCTTGGGATGCGGCTTGCACATCCCGGCCAGCAGCGGGGCCGGGAGGATCTTGCCGCCGGTCAGTGCCGAGATGAACGTGTGGAGGTCCTGGGTGGTCGAGATCATGTCACCACCGCTGGAGATCCAGGAGGGGTTCTGGCGGGTGACGTCGACGGTCTGCTGCTGGCCGGTGTCCTCGTACCGGGGACAGGCGTGGGCGTGCGGCTCGGGGATCTCCGGCGAGGCGTCCGGCAGCACCGTGACCTTGTCCTGGCCGGTAAGGGTGACGGACATGGTGGTGTACTCCTTCGAGTCTTCTGTGGGGAATCTGGTTGCACGGATGGGACGGAACCCGGTGGTGCCTGCGGTATCTCGATCACTGAGGCCGGGCGGCCCGAGGAATCGCACCTCGCCCGGCCTTGCCGACAGGACCAGACCAAATCCGGGCGCAAACGTCGACGGTTCGACCGCCAAGGGTTGACCGTCGAGCCCCGGGTTGGGGGCGGGCTTGCCGGGCAGGCGGCGTGTCAGTCGTCAATTGCCTGGTAGAGACTGGTCCAGAAGTCGTGGATGAGCCTTGCCGAATTCGGGACGGACATCCCGACCTGGGTGAGCAGGATTCCGATCAACCCGTTGTCCGGGTCGGCATAGGTCGAGGTACCGGCTCCGCCGTCCCAGCCGAACTGGCCGATGGACGCATAGTCGCCACGGTAGGTGCGCACCGCCATCCCCATGCCCCAGCCGCCGTGCTGCCCTTGGCCGAATGACACATGGACGTTGTCGCGGGCCATGGCGTCGCGGGCGGCTTGCTGCCCAGGCGTGAGGCGGTTGGTGGTCATCAGCTCGACGGCGGGCCGGGACAGGATCCGTACGTTGCCGTGCATGCCGTGGTTCAGCAGCATCCGGAAGTAGGCGTGGTAGTCATCGACGGTGGAGACCAGCCCGCCGCCGCCGCCCTGGAACGCCGGAGGTCGGCTCCAGCGTCCCCCTTCGGCGTCGTCCCAGACGAGGAACTGTCCGGTCTGCGGGTCGGGGGCGTAGAGAACAGGCAGCCGGTCGGGCTTGTCGGCGGGTACGTGGAAACCGGTGTCGGTCATCCCGAGCGGGTCGAAGATACGTTCGCGCAGGAACGTCTCAAACGATTGGCCCGTGACTCTGGCGACGAGCACGCCGAGGAGATCGTTGCTGATGTGGTACTGCCAGCGTTCTCCGGGCTGGTGCATCAGCGGAAGCGCGCCCAGGCGGCGCATCCACTCATCCGGCTCGGGCATCGGCTCCGGCAGATCGGGCGTGAGCCCCTGCTCGAAGATCGCGCTCATGATCGGAGTGCCCAGCGCCGTCATGTCCATGCCGAGCCCGAACGTGGAGGTCAGCAGGTCCCGTACGGTGATCGGCCGCCGCGCCGGCACGGTATCGTCCAGCGGACCGTCGATCCGCTTCAGCACCCGTCGGTCGGCG
The DNA here is from genome assembly GCF_004348325.1 of Micromonospora sp. KC213. Lineage (GTDB taxonomy): Bacteria > Actinomycetota > Actinomycetes > Mycobacteriales > Micromonosporaceae > Micromonospora. The sequence goes on from NZ_SMKF01000125.1 coordinate 7,395, forward strand.
AGTTCCGGCAGCCACGACTCCACCGGATCGTCCAGCCGTAGCCGGCACTCATCGAGCAGGAGCATCGCCGCCGCGATCGCAACCGGCTTGGATGTCGAAGCCATCCGGAAGATCGTGTCCCGGCGCATCGACGGGCCACCGTCCTGACGCATCGTCCCGATCGCCTCGACGTGCGTCTCACCACCCCGGCTGACCAGGGCGACGAGCCCAGGAATCCTCCCGGACTCGACATGCCGTGCCAGCACGTCGCGCACTCTACGTAGCCCCGGCTCCGAGAATCCGGTGTTGCGATGTCCCATCATGGTTCTCCTTACGTCTGGTGTTCGATGTCGAGATCCGCCCCTGCTGCCCATGGCTCGATGAACGAGGCGCGGGGAATTGAGCGGACGGACGGTGGTCTTCCCAGGTGCGCGCGTTGGCTTCCGCGGGTCGGGTTTATGGAGGGGCGAGTTCGTAGAGGTGAGTTCGCCGGAGGGGGTGGAAGCCGAGGTGCTCGCGTAGCGCGAGTAGGTGGGGATCGTCCTCGGCGGTGGTGGTTTCGATCTCGTTGACGTGTGGATGGACCTGGCGCAGTCGCTGGATCAGGGCGGCGTTGACCCAGAGGTCCAGCCGTTGTCCGCGGTGGTGGGGAAGTACGGCCGGTCCGTACTGGTGGGCGCGGGTCTGGGAGAGCGCACCGGCGACCGCCACGGCGTAGGCTGCCAGGTCGCCGTCGGTGTCCGCGGCGGTCAGTACGGCGTTACCGGGGCTGCTCGGGCTTGTGAGCAGCTCTTCGACACGGGCCGCGTTGGGCAGCTCGCCGGTCCAGTGGGTCAGGCGGTAGCCGGGGTGTTCGGCGTCGACCAGCTCACCCAGCCAGGCCCGGTGAACATCGCGGTAGGTGAGCAGGTCATGGCGCCTGGGTCGGATGTGCTGGAAGCGGTGCCGTAGACAGAATGCCTCCGCTGGCGAGCCCACGGCCACGTCGGCGACCAGGCGTGACTCGGTGGTCTGTGCCCGAACGGTGGCCAGGAGGCGGGAGCCGATTCCGCGTCGGCGCCACTGCGGCTCCACGTACAGGCTCAGCTCCGAGGTGCCCGGCGTCATGGCCAGGGTCGCAGGCAGCAGAAGGTCGTGCTCGAACGGGATGATCGGCCGCAGGCTGGCCACCCCGGCGACGAAGCCGCGTGACGCCTCAGCCCGCCACCGCGAGACCCCGGTGTGATCCGGCACCGCCACGATGTCGATCAAGCGTTCGCTCATGGAAGCCACGATCGCCCCACCGTCCCTGCGGAACAATGTGCAAGATCGAATCGCCGCATAAGCTCCCGGTTATCGTTCGACGCCACGCGCCGCCGGCGGTGGCCCGGGGCACGATCGCCGGACGCGACGCCACAGCCGTAAGCTTCCCGGCGCGTAGATCACGGACACGATGCGGACGTGCGGTGACCGGAGGGAGAGGCAGCCTGGTGGAGCTGCGCGACATCGAGATCTTCCTGACGCTGGCCGAAGAGCTCCATTTCGGGCGTACCGCCGAACGCCTCCGGGTATCCCAGGCGCGGGTCAGTCAGTCGATCAAACAACAGGAGCGCCGGATCGGCAGTGCCCTGTTCGAGCGGACCAGCCGCAGCGTGCGCCTCACCCCGCTCGGCGACCGGCTTCGCGACCGGCTCGACGCGGGCTACCGCGAGATCATGGCAGGTCTCGATGAGGCTGCCGCCGTCGCTCGCGGGCAGGCCGGCACCCTGACCGTCGGCACCTTCGACACCCACCACCAGCAGATAGCGACCGTCCTCGATCTCTTTCGACAGCGGCACCCGCAATGTGAACTGCGTATGCGCGAGCTCCTGCCCGCCGACCCGTTCGGCGGACTACGCGCCGGCCGGGTCGACATCGGGCTGCTCTGGCTACCCGTCCGCGAGCCCGACCTCGTCGTCGGGCCGCAGCTGTACACCGAGCCGCTGGTGCTGGCTGTCGCCTCCGATCATCCGCTGGCCCGTCGGGGTCGGGTCGAGATGGAGGAGCTCGGCGATCACCTGGTGGTGGATCTGGAGGGGCCCATTCCGGACTATGTATGGCAGGCGCACACCCCGTCCGTGACACCGGCCGGGCGGCCCGTCCGGCGCGGAATCGCCGTGGCCACCCTTGAAGAGGGGTTCACGGCGGTCGCCACCGGCGGCGTCGTATCCCCCGTCGGATCGTTCGCGGCCGCCTCCCGGCTGCGCCGTGACATAACATTTGTGCCCATCACCGACGGACCGGTCCTGCGGTACGCACCGGTGTGGCGCAGCGCCGGCGAAAGCGCGCTGGTCCGCGCCTTCGTCCGAGCCGCCGCGGACGCGCGGAACACCACGGATCCGCAGGCGGGTTTCAGCGTTTGGGGAACTGGACCTGGGTGAGCTGCACGACGTCCGGCCTCAGCGCGATCCCGTTGACGACCAGTCGCTGCCCATAGATGTCGGTAACCCTGATCGCGCCGCCGCACCCGCTGCCGCGGGCGGAGACGAAGTAGTTGTAGTCGGTGCGGGGCAGGCGCTGCCAGCCGGCGCTGGTGCGGACCTCCAGCAGCGCCACCGGGTTCCGGTGGTCGATCGCCTGGATGGCGCACCACCATTTGGTGGAGCCGGTCTTGTACCGGATCGAGATCGTGTCGGACGTGCTGGGGCTCAACAACCTCCACGTGATCGGGATCCGGCCGCGCGAGGGGTCGGCAAGCTTGGCGAAGGCCTCTGGGCTGAGGTCGAGTTGGCCGGGTGCGCAGGGCAATGGGCATTCGTTGGTGATCCGGACCGTGACAGAGGCGCCGTTGGCCGCGCGGACGAGGACGTGCGCCCCGCACGCCTTGGCTGACTCATAGTCGGTGTGGTTCATCGCCGCGATCATGAGGTCTCGGCTCGCGCCGTACAGGCAGGCGCCATCGCCGTCTCCGGCGTCGTAGACGGTGGCGTCACCCCGGTAAGTGACCTTCGGTCGAATCCGTCCCGCCAACGGTGCCGCGGCGGACGTCGTCGGCGAGCTGCTCGCGGGCGACGGCTGCGACGTTGCGGTGCTCGTGGCCGCAGGCTGTGCCGCCGGCGTGCTCGCGGCAGCCGCTGCCGTCGGAGAGCCTGTGCTGGACGGGACGGTCACCTGGGTGGTGGCGGAGGGCGTGGCGGCAGCGGGTTCGACCGGGGAGGGGCCGCCGCCGCATCCGGCAAGGGCCGCCAGCATGGCCGTGGACACGACGCTCGCGAGCCCTGGGCGCAGCCGGCGAGGCGGGTGCAGAGGGGTCATGGTGGGTGCTCTCCTTCAACCGTTTCAGTCGACCCGGACGCACGTCAGTGGTCTGGCAGACCGGAAAGGTTGCTCGACCGCCCCGAGAGGTTCAGAATCCGCCCTTGACCTCGGTCACCGCCGCCGGTTGGCCAATGAGAGGTCGCCGCCGTAGTGGGCCGCCACCTTCGGATCCATGATCCGCCGCCACAGCGGCGGCACCAGCGCGGCGACGATCATGGTGGCGTATCCAGCCGGCAGTTGTGGAGCTTCGTCGAACGTGCGCAGCGTCTGGTAGCGCCGCAACGGGTTGGCGTGGTGATCGCTGTGCCGCTGTAGTTGGAACAGGAAGATATTGGTGACAACACGGTCGCTGTTCCAGCTGTGCCGTGGGTCGACCTTCTCGTACCGACCGCCCACGGTGCGCTGTCGGCACAGACCGTAGTGCTCGAGGTAGTTGACGACTTCCAGCAGGGAGAAGCCGACGACCGCCTGCAGCACGAGGAACGGCACGACCCGCACCCCGAAGCCGACGATCAGACCGGCGGCGAGCACCACCGTCATCGCCCAGGCGTTGAGCACGTCGTTGCGCCACGTCCAAGGACTGCGCGAGCGGATCCGGAATCGGCTGGTTTCCAGGCGCCACGCGGAGCGGAGGCTGCCCAGCACGGTACGCGGCCAGAACGCCCAGAAGCTCTCACCGAACCGGGCACTGGCCGGATCCTCGGGGGTCGCGACACGCACGTGATGGCCGCGATTGTGCTCGACGTAGAAGTGCCCGTATCCGCTCGGCGCCAACGCGATCTTGGATAGCCAGCGCTCGACCTTTTCGCGCTTGTGCCCCAGCTCGTGAGCGGTGTTGATGGCGATGCCGTTGACGATGCCGAGGGTGAACACCAGACCCGCCATTCCGCCGATCCCCAGTCCGCCGTGGACCCAGATCGCGCAGCAGAGGATCAGCCCGGCGTACTGCGCCGGCAGGTAGAGGTACGTGATCCAGCGGTAGTAACGCACCTCCTGCAGCCGGCGAGCGACGTCCTCGGGTGGGTTGTCGCGGTCGTCGCCGATCAGCAGGTCGGCGACGGGAATCACCCCGAACACGAGGACGGGAGCGATCCACCAGCTCCAGGCGGCACCGCCGGTCAACCGCCAGAGCGCGAAACCGAGAAACGGGAGTGCCGGCACGAGCAGCGCCAGCGGCCAGCCGTACTTCTTGGTATCGCGCCAGGTGACGGCGTCGAGCGACGGGTCCACGTCGACCTCCGGTGGGGCGACAAATCGTGGACATCACTATGGTCTATGTCTCATAGCTTTACAAGTGGTGCCTGTGTGTAAAGTCGGCTGCGGCTAGACTTCGGACCTTGATGGAGACCTCGAAGCGCTACCGCGACGTCGCGCGGCGACACCTGCGCGACGCGATCGTCGACGCCGCTCGCGAGCTGACGATCGCCCACGGCTGGGACAACGTGCGCATGGCGGAGGTCGCCGCCGTCGTGGGAATCAGCCGGCAGACCGTGTACAACGAGTTCGCGAGCAAGGCGGGACTCGCCGAGGCACTCGCGCGGCGAGAGGTGGAGCGCTTCGTCGCCGACGTGCGCGCGTGCCTGTTCACCCACGGCGACGACGTACGGGCCGGGGCGTACGCGGCGATTCTGCGGGTGCTTCGGGAGGCGGCCGGCAACCCTCTCATCAAGGCGATCCTGACCAGTGCGCGGGAGGCCGACCCACTGCTGCCGTTTTTGACCACGCGGGCGGAGATAGTGCTCATCGCCGCCACGGCGGTCGTCCAGGACTGGGCGCGGGCGCACGCGCCGGAGATCAGCGACGACGATCTGCGGTTCGGCGCCGAGTCGATCGTGCGTCTCGTGGTCAGTCACATCGTGCTGCCCACCGCTGCGGTCGAGCACACCGCGGAACGCCTCGCCGACTTCGCCACCCTGCTGGTGACCACCTATTCGGCCACGCCCGCGCGGCGTTGACCCATCGGCGTGACCGCCGTCGGAAGGTGGCGCTCCACAGGTCGCCCTGGCCCTGACGCGGTGCGGTGGCTACACCGCGACGAGTTGCCACTGCTGGTTGGTTCCGCCGTTGGCGGCCCACTGGACGACCTGGGCGCCGTCGTTCACCGAGCCGCCCGACACGTCAGCGACGAGGCCGGTGCGAACGTTGACCAGGCGGTAGTAGCCGTCGCCGGTGTCGATCAGTCGCCACCACTGGTGGGTGCTGTTCGTGTCGGACCACTGGTCGAGTTGGATGCCCTGCGTGGTCGCGCCATCAGGGACGTTGAGCACCTTGCCGCTGCTGCGGCTGACCAGTCTGAATGACTGGTCGGCATTGGGTTCCAACCGCCATTGCTGGTTGGTGCCGCCGGTCCAGGCCCACTGGATGGCCTTGGCGCCGTTGGCGGTGGAGGCGCCGGAGACGTCGAGCACCTTCCCGCTGCGCCGGTTCACCAGGCGGTGGTAGCCCGCAGGCAGAGCCACGACGATCTGCGCCGGTTCACCGGCGGACAGTGAGATCACCCGAGCGTGCGACCCGAACGGGGAGGAGGCGACCGGCACGGAGGTGGCGACGGACGCCATTCCGCGGCGACTGATGAGGGTGATCCGCTGGGTGACCGCCGAGGTCAGCGTCACCGTCACGGTACGGGCGGCCAGGTCCCAGGTGAGGCTGTCGACGCGGACCCGGTTGCGACCGCGTACGCCGGTGATGCCGCCCTTCGTGAGCTGGTCGGGCAGGGCGGGCAACAACTCGACGATGCCGGGCCTGGTGTAGACGATCGCCTCGCTGAGCACGCCGGGTAGGGCATGGGCCGCGTCGGCGTTGTAGATGTCGAGGTTCGGGTTGTGTGCGGTCATCAGCGACCGGAAGATCATGTTGTTGCCGATGATCTTCCGGAGATTGCCGTAGAGGAGGGTGCCGTCCTTCAGCCGGGCGGCCGCCAGCGCCCGGTGCAGGCTGCCGTGCGCGGAGACGTTCTCGTCGCCGCGCAGGGCCAGCGCCCGGAGCGAGGCGGTGACGAGTGCGGGCTCGTCCTCGGGGTTTATCTCGTGCAGCGGCCAAGCCCCGTACAGGTGGTGGACGTGCCGGTGGTTGTAGCGGTCGGTCAGCCCGGGCCAGGACCATTCGGCGAGGGCACCGTCGCCGTTGGTGGCGTAGGGCGGCAGCTTGCCCAGCAGGGCGGTCCAGCGTTCGACGCCCTGGCCGCTGCCCTGTTCGACGCCGAGGGCGTTGGCGGCGTCGATGGCGGCGCGCAGGGCGTGCTTGCCGGCCTGGATGTCGCCGGTGGCGTTGACCGCCAGGAGGACACCGGTGCTGGCCGGCGAGTTCTCCATCGAGAAGGACGGTACGAACACCACGTCGCCGTTCGCGTCGGTGCGGGTCAGGAAGTCCTCGTAGAACAGGGCCAGCTCCATCAGCGCCGGGCCCAGCTTGTCCCGGAGGAATGCCTGGTCGCCGGTGACCTGGTAGTACTCCAACAGCGGGTAGAGCAGCCAGTCGGCGCCGCCGGTCCAGCAGTGGCCCGGGAAGCCCGCGTCGAAGTGCAGCATGTGGCCGTACTCGCCGTCGGTGCGGGACGGGGCGAGGAACCCGCGGGCGCCGTAGAGGTTCCGGGCGTTGGTCCGCCAGTGGGCGAGCTGGCCGAGAACCAGATCGAAGTAGCCTTGCATGGCGTCGGTGAGGTCGAGGATGTTCCCGCCGGCGACCTGCAGGTTGACGTTCGCGTCGGTGGTGAAGTCGTCGGCCCAAGCGGCGTTCCACGACCCGGCCCAGATGCCGGTCAGCCGCGGTGGCAGGACCCCACTGGAGCTGATGAACAGATAGCGGCCGGAGTCGTACAACCGTTCCAGCAGCGCGATGTCGATGACGCCGCGGTTGGCGTTCTGCCGGGCGATCAGTTCGCTCGTCGACAGCCGCCGATCGTTCGCCGAGACGTTCAGGTCGAGGCGGGAACGGTCGTACATCGCCGAATGCAGGGCGACGTGCCGGCTACGCAACGCGGAGTAGTCGGCGCTCAACGCGGCCAGCGCGGCGTGTAGTGGTCTGGCGTCCCAGGCGGTGGGCGACTCGTACCTGTCGAGTTTGGTCAGCAACACGAGCCGGGTGGCGCCGGTGACGACGATGGTCGCTCCGTTCGCGCTCACCGTGCCGCCGGTGGCGACGACCCGGGTGACGCCCTCGTAGCCGAACGCTCCCTGCCCGGACGGGTACGTGCCCCGCAGATTCAGATAGCCGGAGCCGTTGCCGACCGTGGTGAGGGTGGTGAAGCGGACCGAGTTGGCGACGCCCGCGAGCGCCGCGTTGACGCTCAGCGTGGTGTCGATCGTCCGGCCGGACGCGGGGGCGAGTTCGTGGACGACCACCCTGTCGGCCCGGGAGACGAAGACCCGCCGGGTCCAGACGCCGGAGCCGTCGGTCCAGGTGGAGGTTACCTCGCCGGTTCGAAAGTCGGTGATCCGGGCGTAGTCGTTGGCGGTGGTCATGCCGGGCGTGCTGATCCGCAGCTCGTAGCCCGGGTGGAAGGCCTGGGTCCAGCGCAGGCCCCAGCCGGAGCTGAAGTCGGCGTTCGCGCCGCGGTAGTCACCGGCCAACGCCTTGCTCCGGACGCCGGCGAGCCGGCCGGAGAGAACCGGTGGGGTCAGGTTGCGGGTGCCGTTCGGCAGGACGAAGCGGTGATGGTTGAGGATCACCTTCTCCAGCGTCGGCGCGCCGTACAGGATGGCGCCGTACTCGCCGTTGCCGGTCAGGAAACCGTCGGTCCAGTCGGTGGCGACGGCGGTGTCGTAGATCCCCCGATCGGGAAGCGTGACCTGAGGCGGGACGGCAGCGAGGGCCGGACGGGCGACCATCACCGAGGGCAGGGCGGCGGCACCGGCGGACAGTGCCGCCGCCTTGACGAAGTGTCGGCGATCCATGGGCAGAGCCATCAGGGCAGGGTCCATTTCTGGTTCGCGCCGCCGTGGCAGCTCCACAGGTGCACCACCGCGCCGTCCGCCGAACTGTTGCCCGACACGTCCAGGCACTTACCCGACTGCGGATTGCGCACCGAACCGTCCGACTGCGCCTGCCAGTTCTGGTTCGCGCCACCATGGCACGTCCACAACTGCACCTTCGCGCCGTTGGCCGTGCTGGAGCCGCTGATGTCCAGGCACTTGCCCAACGCCCTGATCGTCGAGCCCGGCGTCACCGTCCACTGCTGCGAAGCCGCACCGGAACACGACCAGATCTGCACCTGCGTCCCATCAGCCGAGCTACCGTTGCGCAGGTCCAGACACTTACCGCCGATCCCCACGATCGGCCCCGTACCCGGCGTCGGCGTCGGGCCGCCCAGCTCCCTGAGCCGGATGTTGCGGAACGACACGTCGTCGCCCGTACCGTGGTTCTGGATCCCGATGTGCCCGGCGAGCGATCGGGCGGGGTCGGTGTTGGTGAACTCGTTGATCTTCGCTCCGTTCAGGAAGACCTGGAGCCGCTCCCCCTCGACCAGCAGCTCGAAGGTGTTCCACTCCCCCGGCGGGTTGAGTGCCGCGTCCCGCGCGGCGGTATCCGGGGCCTTGACGGCGTAGATCGACCCGGTGGTGCGGTCGGGCGCGTCGGTGGCGTCGATCTGCACCTCGTAGCCGTTGGTCATCGCCGAGTTGGGATCGTTCGACGGTGGGAAGCCGATGAAGACGCCGGAGTTGTCGTCGCCGAGCATCCTCCAGTCCAGCTTGAGCGAGTAGTTGGTGAACTGCCGCGCGCTGTACCAGAGCAGGCCCAGGCCACCGTACGAGCTGAGGGTGGCGTCGGAGTTGGTGAACCCGCCCGGGCCGGCCTGCGACCAGCCCGTGGTCGAGCCGTTGTAGAGGGCCGCGTAGCCGCTCTCCGGCCGGCAGTCGGCCTTGGTCCGGCCGGCCGCGTACCGGATGCCGCCGAGCAGGTGCGCCCGGAACGCCGGTTCGGCGTACGACGCCTGGGTGTGCCCACCGCCGGTGTAGAAGGCTCGGCCACCGGAGTAGGTCTTGCACCAGGCGTGCGGGTGGTCGGCGCCCATCGAGCCGCCCGAGTACGACGACTCGTCGAGCGTGGCCAGCACGCGTGCGCCGGCGCGCGGGTTGGTCCGGAAGTTGTACCACTCGTCGGTGCGGGTCCAGGTTTGTGGCGCGTGGGCGGTCGCCGCGTGCGCCCGGTCCTCGACCTTGATGTTGGCCTGCTGGATGGCCGGGTGCGAGGCGAAGTAGGCACCGACCAGGTTGCCGTAGAACGGCCAGTTGTACTCGGTGTCCGCGGCCGAGTGGACGCCGACGAAGCCACCACCCGAGCCGATGTAGGACTGGAACGCGGACTGCTGGGTGTCGTTCAGCACGTCGCCGGTGGTGTTGAGGAAGATCACCGCCTCGTAGCGGCTCAGGTTGCCGGTGGTGAAGTGGTTGGCGTCCTCGGTGGCGGTGACGGTGAAGGTGTTCGTCGCGCCGAGGTCGCGGATGGTCTGGATGCCGACGGGAATCGCGTCGTGCCGGAAACCGGCGGTCTTGGAGAACACCAGGACGTCGTACGGCGCGTCCGCGGCCGCCGCGGGACCGGCGGGTACGGTGCAGGCCATGGCGGCCAGTAGCGCCACCGCGCCGCCGAGCAGGGTTCGGGGATGTCTACGCATGTCAGTTGCTCTCTTTCTGATGGCGGGACATCAGGGCAGGGTCCATTTCTGGTTCGCGCCGCCGTGGCAGCTCCACAGGTGCACCACCGCGCCGTCCGCCGAACTGTTGCCCGACACGTCCAGGCACTTACCCGACTGCGGATTGCGCACCGAACCGTCCGACTGCGCCTGCCAGTTCTGGTTCGCGCCACCATGGCACGTCCACAACTGCACCTTCGCGCCGTTGGCCGTGCTGGAGCCGCTGATGTCCAGGCACTTGCCCAACGCCCTGATCGTCGAGCCCGGCGTCACCGTCCACTGCTGCGAAGCCGCACCGGAACACGACCAGATCTGCACCTGCGTCCCATCAGCCGAGCTACCGTTGCGCAGGTCCAGACACTTACCGCCGATCCCCACGATCGGCCCCGTACCCGGCGTCGGCGTCGGGCC
>NZ_SMKF01000126.1 GCF_004348325.1 Micromonospora sp. KC213
GGTGGGGTGCGAACGGGGTCCGATCGGGCAGACTCAGGGCCTCGCCAACCCCTCCAATCCAGGAGTGAGTCCCGCCGATGTCGTTGCTCGCCAGATCCAGTCTCGCCAACCGGGGGCTCGTCGCCCTGATCGCGGTGGTGGCCGCGATGTTCGGGGTGTTCGCGGTGCCCGCCCTGAAGCAGCAGCTCCTGCCGTCGCTGGAGTTCCCGGGCGCGTTCGTCGTCGCCGGCTACCCGGGCGCCGGGCCGGAGATCGTCGAGTCCCAGGTCACCGAGCCGATCGAGAACAGCCTCCGGGGCCTGGCCGGCCTGGAGAAGATGACCTCCACCTCCCGCGAGGGCTCGGCCACCGTCTCCGTGCAGTTCGCGTTCGGCACCGACGCCGACGACGCGGCGAACCGGATGCGGACCGCCCTGGGCCGGATCGAGGCGCAGCTGCCGGAGGGGGTCGATCCCCAGGTGCTCACCGGCAGCACCGACGACCTACCGGCGGTGGTGCTCGCGGCCAGCGGTGGAGGCGACGAGCGGGCGCTCGCCGAGCGGCTGCGCACCACCGTCGTACCCGAACTGGAGCGGATCGACGGGGTCCGCGCGGTCGCGGTGACCGGAACCCGCGAACAGGTCGTGACGATCACGCCGAACCCGGCGAAGTTCGCCGCCGCCCGACTGGCCCCCACCGCGCTCGGCGCGGCGCTGCGCAACAACGGCGTCGCCGTCCCGGCCGGCGCGGTGAGCGACGGGAGCCGGCTCCTGCCGGTGCAGGTCGGCGTCCCGGTCACCACCCTGGACGAGCTGCGCGGCATCGTGCTGACCCCCACCGCGCCGAAGGCACCCCCGGTCCGCCTCGGCGACGTGGCGACGGTCGAGCAGCGGCTCTCCCCGGCCACCGCGATCACCCGTACCAACGGCGAGAAGAGCATCGGGATCCAGGTCACCGCCGCGCCGGACGGCAACGCGGTACGCATCTCCCACGAGATCCGGGACCGGCTGACCGACCTGCGTACCGCCTCCGGCACCGAGCTGACCGTGGTCTTCGACCAGGCGCCGTTCGTCGAGAAGTCGATCGAGAGCCTGACCACCGAGGGCCTGCTCGGCCTGCTGATGGCCGTGGTGGTGATCCTGGTCTTCCTGCTCTCGGTACGGTCCACGGTGGTCACCGCCGTGTCCATCCCGTTGTCCGTGCTGGTGGCACTGATCGCGCTCTGGATCGGCGACTACTCGCTCAACCTGCTCACCCTCGGCGCGCTCACCATCGCCGTGGGCCGGGTGGTCGACGACTCGATCGTGGTGCTGGAGAACATCAAGCGCCACCTGGCGTACGGCGAGCCGAAACGGACGGCGATCGTCGCCGCGGTCCGCGAGGTGGCCGGCGCGGTGACCGCGTCCACCCTCACCACGGTCGCGGTGTTCGCCCCGATCGCGTTGGTCGGCGGCTTCGTCGGGCAGCTCTTCGCGCCGTTCGCGATCACCGTGACGGTGGCGCTGCTCGCCTCGCTGCTGGTGTCGTTGACCGTGATCCCGGTGCTGGCGTACTGGTTCCTCACGCCGCGCCACACCGGCGCGGACGCCGCCGAGGTACGCCGGGCCGCCGAGGAGAGGGAGCTGCGCAACCCGTTGCAGCGGGCCTACCTGCCGGTGATCGGGTTCGTCACCCGGTCCCGGGCCACCCGCTGGCTCACCGTGGCGGCGGGTCTGCTGGTGCTGCTCGGCACCTTCGGGCTCTCCCGCCAGTTGGAGACCAACTTCCTCGACGACTCCGGTCAGGACACCCTGACCATCAACCAGGAGCTGCCGGCCGGCACCGGCCTGGCGGCCACCGACCAGGCCGCCCGCCGGGTCGAGGAGGTGCTGGCCGGCACCGACGGCGTGCGGACGTACCAGGTCACCGTCGGGGGCAGTGACCGGCCGTGGGAGGGCGGCGGCGGCACCAACACCGCCCGCTGGTCGGTGGCGCTGGACGGCGACACCGACGCCAAGGAGATGAAGGAGATCCTCCGCGAGCGGTTCGCGGCGCTGGACGACCAGGTCGGCGCGCTGACCTTCGGCCAGGGGCAGGGCGACCGGCTGGAGGTGCTGGTCCAGGCCGCCGACCCGGACACGCTGACGCGGGCGGCCCAGGCCGCCGAGGCGGCGATGGCGGGCACGCCGGGCGTCGAGGACGTGCGGTCCGGCCTGGCGACCCGGGTGCCGCGGATCGACGTGGCGGTCGACCGGCTAACCGCGGCACGGGCCGGGCTGAGCGAGGCGGCGGTGGGGCAGGTGGTGGCGCAGGCGTACCGGGGCGCCCCGCTCGGCCAGGTGTCGCTCGACGGCGTCCGGCAGGATGTGCTGCTGCACAGCACCGCCACCCCGCCAACCACGGTGGAGCAGCTGCTCGCGCTGCCAGTCGGCCCGGTGAAGCTGGGCACGATCGCGAAGCTGCGCACCGTCTACGGCCCGCCGCAGGTGACCCGGATCGACGGCGAGCGCACCGTCACGGTCACCGGCACCGCCACGGGCGCCAACCTCGGCGCCACCACCCAGGAGCTGCGGCAGCGGCTGGACGACGTCGACGTGCCGGGCGCGACCCTGACCGTCGGTGGGGCGAGCGCGGACCAGCAGGAGGCCTTCGCCGACCTGCGCCTGGCCGTGCTGGCGGCGATCGCCATCGTCTTCCTGATCATGGCGGGCACGTTCCGCAGCATCACCCAGGCGCTGATCCTGCTGATCTCGGTGCCGTTCGCCGCAACCGGCGCGATCGCGCTGCTGCTGGCCACCGGTACCCCGCTCGGCGTGCCGGCGCTGATCGGTGTGCTGATGCTGGTCGGCATCGTGGTGACCAACGCGATCGTCCTGCTCGACCTGGTCAACCAGTACCGGGCGCGCGGCATGGGGGTCGCCGAGGCGGTCGTCGAGGGCGGGCGGCGTCGACTGCGTCCGATCCTGATGACCGCGGTCGCCACCATCTTCGCGCTGCTGCCGATGGCCCTCGGGCTGACCGGCGAGGGCGGGTTCATCTCCCAGCCGCTGGCCGTGGTGGTGATCGGCGGCCTGCTCAGCTCCACGCTGCTGACCCTGGTTCTGGTGCCGACGCTCTACACGATGGTGGAGCACACCAAGGAGTCGCTGCGGCAGCGGTGGATCGGCCGCGGGGGGCGTCCGGACCGGGCCGGGCTACCGGCTCCGGACGCCGCCAATGCCGGCGCGCTCGTCCCGGCCGCCGGTCCCGGTGGCACGCCGGCGGCGGCCGACGGTACGCCGGCGGACGCCGGCTCGGAGCGTACGCCGGCCCGCCCGACGCCGTCGGCGGCGCTGCTGGACGGTACCGACCAGTTCGAGGTGCTGCGCCTGCCCCGCAGCCGCAGGTCGCCGCTGCCCCCGACCCAGTAGCGTCGACGCGCCCTAACGGGGCGGGCCACCTCGCTGGTCCGCCCCGCCCGCGCCTGGTGTCGGTGGCGGGCCGCGGGAAGGTGTCGAGGTGACCGGTCGGGGTAGGGTTCCGGCACGTGTCCTCCACCCTTGAGGTCCTGACCCGCAACCGGGACTTCCGCAACCTGTTCCTGGCCGAACTGGTCGTCTTCGGCGCGGACTGGTTCGTCATGGTGCCGCTGCTCGTACTGCTGCCCGAGCTGACCGGCAGCGGTGTCTGGGGAGCGCTGGTGCTGGCGCTGGACACCGGCGTGGTGGCCCTGCTGCTGCCCTACACCGGGACGATCGCGGACCGCTTCGACCGAAAGAAGATCATGATGGCGGCGAACCTCGCCGCCCTGGCCGGCGTGCTGCTCCTGCTCGGGGTGCGCAGCGCCGGCACCGCCTGGCTGGCCATGGTGGCGATCGCCGCGGTCGCGGTCGCCAAGGCGTTCTACTCGCCGGCCGCGCAGGCCGCCCTGCCCAACGTGCTGCTGCCACGCGAGCTGGCCGCCGGCAACGCCATCGCGGGTTCCGCCTGGGGCACCATGACGGTGGTCGGCGCCTCGCTCGGCGGCGTGCTCAGTGCGGCAACCGGGCCGTACACCAGTTTCTGGGTGGCCGCGGTCGGCCTGGCGCTGGCCGCGTGCCTGGCCTCGCTGATCCGCCGCCCGTTGCAGGCTGCCCGGGACGCCGACGAGCCGGCGCCGCGCACCTGGGCGGCGATCGGCGAGGCGCTCGGGCACATCGGCCGCCGGCCCCGGGTGCTGGCGTTGGTCACCGTGAAGTCGGCCGTCGGCCTGGGCAACGGCGTGCTCACCGTCTTCCCGCTGCTTGCCGGGGTGTACGGTGCCGGCTCGGTCGGCACCGGTCTGCTCTTCGCCGCCCGGGGCGCGGGCGCACTGGTCGGGCCGCTGCTGATGCGTCGGGTGCTCACCGACCGGGCCTGGCTGCTGCCCGGCCTGGCCGCGTCGATGTCGCTGTACGGGCTGGCCTACCTGGGCACCTCGGTGGCCGGCTGGTTCCCGCTGGTGTTGCTGCTGGTCTTCGTCGCGCACTTCGGCGGCGGCAGCAACTGGGTGCTGTCCAACTTCGCCCTCCAGGGCGAGGTGCCGGACCGGCTGCGCGGGCGGGTCTTCGCCGCCGACATGATGTTGGCGACGCTGGCCATCTCGGTGAGCCAGCTCGTGGTCGCCGCGGTGGTGGACGTGGTGGACGAGCGGGTGGTGCTGGCCGGCTGTGGCCTGGTGACGCTGGTGTACGCGGTGGGTTGGCGGGTCGCCACCCGCCGGCTGTCGCTCGCCGACCCGGCCGTCGCACCGGCGTCGACGGTCACGCCCGATGGGTAACGATCCCGTCCCACCCGCCGGGCGGCGCTCCCCGACGTCGGCCCGGGGTCCTAGCATGAGCCGGTGCCGTTGACATTCGCCACCGGGCCGGTCCGGGTCCGGGTCCCCGCCACCAGCGCCAACCTGGGGCCGGGCTTCGACGCGCTGGGCCTGGCCCTCGGGCTGTACGACGACGTGGCGGCCGAGGTGGCCGACGGCGGCGTCCGGGTCACGGTCGGCGGCGAGGGCGCCGGCGAGCTGCCGGAGGATGATCGGCACCTGGTGGTCCGTGCCATGCGGGTCGCCTTCGACGCGCTCGGCGGACAGCCGTCGGGGTTGGTCCTGGAGTGCGTCAACCGGATCCCGCAGGCCCGGGGGCTGGGTTCATCCTCGGCGGCGATCGTGGCCGGGGTGCTGTTGGCCCGCGCGCTGGTGACCGACGGCGGGCAGCGGCTCGACGACGAGGCGGCACTGCGGCTGGCCGCCGAGATCGAAGGCCATCCGGACAACGTCGCCCCCTGTTTGCTGGGCGGCTTCACCGTCGCCTGGACCGAGCCGTCCGGGGCGCGGGCGGTGTCACTGCCGGTGGCCGAGGGCGTCCGGCCCACCGTGTTCGTGCCGGCCGAGCGGGGTCTCACCGAGACTGCCCGGGCGGCGCTGCCGGCCACCGTCCCACACGTCGACGCCGCTGCGAACGCCGGCCGCGCCGCGCTGCTGGTGCACGCCCTGACCGCCGAGCCGGGGCTGCTGGTGCCGGCCACCGTGGACCGGCTGCACCAGGGGTACCGTGCTCCTGGCATGCCGCAGACGGCGGCACTGGTCGAGGCTCTGCGTGCGGCTGGTGTGGCCGCCGTGGTCAGTGGGGCGGGGCCGACCGTGCTGGCGTTGACCGAACCGCCCACTGACTTCCGGACGGGAACAGAATGGCAGGTCTGGCGGTTGGCGATAGAGGCGAGCGGCGCGACCGTCTCGCGGGGTAGACTGGGACACGCCGAGCGGGGTCCTGTTGCCGCAGGTCGGAAGAGTTGATTACGCTCTAGACTCAGCACAGCCGCGAAGCATGCGATCTTCCTGCGGGTCGGCGCACCCCCGAAGCTCTCGGCGGTAAGCCCGTCACTCCTGCCAAAGGCCCACGCCGCACCGCAGTTTCCACAGGTCGCCGCAGACGGCGAGACCTGCTCACCGATGGTGGTGAGTCGGGAGATTGACCGGCTGCTGTGCCACAGACTCCCGCGACGCGTCAGTGCGAGGCGGGTGCACCGAGGCCGCCCGGCCACCTGAGTTCGTCGACTCCGGGCAGTCCCGGCCTATCGAGGGAAGGAATCCATTGAGCGACACCACCGACGTGACGTCGGATGTTTCCAACGTCGCTGGCGAAGTCACCACCGCCGCCCCCGCCCGCCGTCGGCGCAGCGGCACCGGTCTGTCGGCGATGCTGCTGCCGGAGCTGCAGAGCCTGGCCGCGTCGCTCGGCATCTCCGGTACGGCGCGGATGCGCAAGGGCGAGCTGATCAGCGCGATCACCGAGCGGCAGCAGGGCGGCGCCGCGACCGGCACCCCTCGACCGCGGGCCGAGGTCGCCGCCGCGACCGCGACCGCTCCTGCCCGCGAAGAGGTCCGCGCCGAGGTACGGGAGACCGCGGAGCAGGCTTCCGCCGCGCCGGCCACCGCCGGTGCGGCCGAGGGGCGTACCCGGACCCGGCGTAGCCGGGCCGCCGCTGCCGAGACCCGGGCTGCCGAGACCCGTGCGCCGGAGACGGGGGCCGAGGAGGCCGCCACTCCGGAGACCACCGAGCGTGGTGAGGGCCGTGGCAGCCGGGACCGCACTGATCGGGCTGAGCGCACTGATCGGGCTGAGCGCACTGATCGGGCTGAGCGCACCGATCGGGCTGAGCGGACCGATCGGGCTGAGCGCACCGATCGGGCTGAGCGGACCGATCGGGGCGAGCGCAACGAGCGAACCGAGCGTGCCGACCGCGGGGATCGGGGCGAGCGCAACGAGCGCGGTGACCGCGGTGACCGCGGTGACCGCAACGAGCGGGGCGTCGAGCGGGCCCAGCGCACCGACGACTCCGACGAGGATGGCGAGAACGGCGGCCGGCGCGGCCGGCGCAGCCGCTTCCGGGACCGCCGGCGGGGCCGGGGCGAGCGGAGCGAGGGCGGCGATGGTGGCGGCCGTGAGCCGCAGGTCGGCGAGGACGACGTGCTCGTCCCGGTGGCCGGCATCATCGACGTGCTGGACAACTACGCCTTCGTCCGGACCACCGGCTACCTGGCCGGCCCGAACGACGTGTACGTCTCGATGTCCCAAATCAAGAAGTACGGTCTGCGCCGCGGTGACGCGATCACCGGTGCGGTGCGGGCAGCAGCTCGGGACGGTGAGCAGCGGCGGGACAAGTACAACCCGCTGGTCCGCCTGGACACCATCAACGGCATGGAGCCGGACGAGGCCAAGCGTCGCCCCGAGTTCTACAAGCTCACCCCGCTCTACCCGCAGGAGCGGCTGCGGCTGGAGACCGAGCCGCACATCCTCACCACCCGGGTGATAGACCTGGTCATGCCGATCGGCAAGGGTCAGCGTGCGCTGATCGTGTCGCCGCCGAAGGCCGGCAAGACCATGGTGCTGCAGGCCATCGCGAACGCGATCACGCACAACAACCCGGAGTGCCACCTGATGGTGGTGCTGGTGGACGAGCGTCCGGAAGAGGTCACCGACATGCAGCGGTCGGTGAAGGGCGAGGTCATCGCGGCCACGTTCGACCGCCCGCCGCAGGACCACACCACGGTGGCGGAGTTGGCGATCGAGCGGGCCAAGCGCCTGGTCGAGCTGGGGCACGACGTCGTCGTGCTGCTCGACTCGGTGACCCGGCTCGGGCGGTCGTACAACCTGGCGGCGCCGGCCAGCGGCCGGATCATGTCGGGTGGTATCGACTCCACCGCGCTCTACCCGCCGAAGCGCTTCCTGGGTGCGGCCCGCAACATCGAGAACGGTGGCTCGCTGACCATCCTCGCCACCGCGCTGGTGGAGACCGGGTCCATGGCGGACACGGTCATCTTCGAGGAGTTCAAGGGCACCGGCAACGCGGAGCTGAAGCTGGACCGGAAGATCGCCGACAAGCGAACCTTCCCGGCCATCGACATCCACCCGTCCGGCACCCGCAAGGAGGAGATCCTGCTCGCGCCGGAGGAGCTGGCCATCATCCACAAGCTCCGCAAGGTGCTGCACTCGCTGGACTCGCAGGCGGCGCTCGACCTCCTGCTGGACCGGCTCAAGCAGAGCCGTACCAACATCGAGTTCCTGATGCAGATCGCCAAGTCGACGCCGGGGGAGTGACCTCTCCCGGCAGAGACCGTACGAAGGGCACGGCCGTGGCGGCCGTGCCCTTCGTCGTGTCCGCACCCCGCACAGGGGACGGTCAGAAGTCGCCCTCGGCCACCTGGAAGACGGTCAGGCCGAGCGCCCGCCACATCCGTACCACCTGCTGCCGGTCGTCGAAGACGCCGACCACCCGGTACCGGTGGCGTACCTCGCGCTCGTAGATCTCCTGCTTCACGACGGTGTCCTTCCGGTGGTCGCCGGCGGCCCGCAGGTGCAGCCCGAGGTACGGCACCCGGACGTGCCGGGCCAGCCAGGCCACCGTGGCGTCCCGGGCCGTCGCGTCCCGGCCGGAGCAGAAGACCACCCCGTACCCGGCGGCGTGCATCGCCCGCACCGCCGCGATCACCGCCTCGTTCGGCGCGTCCTCGCCGACCCGGGTCATGTCGTACGGGCTGCGGGAGACGTTCAACGCGACGGTGCCGTCGATGTCCACCAGCACGATCTCCTGCGGCACGGCCGGCGCGGCGGTCACCGCGGCGGGGCGGCCGGCGCGGGCGGTGGGCACCGGCAGCGGCAGCGGCCGGTTCGCCAGGTAGCGCTCGTGCAGGCGGCGGATCGCGGCCTCGCCGACCCGGTCGCCCTCGGCGCGCGCGGCGTCGCGGCGCAGGCACTCCGCCAGGGGTACGTCGGTGAAGTCGTGCACCTCGAACCGCGCGTCGTACCGGAGGGCGAGGTCGGCCCACTCCCGCAGGGTGCGCGAGCGCAGGTTGGTGTCGTCCACGCAGACGCTGCTGCCGGCGCGCAGCAGCGCTTCCACCTGGGCCCGCTGGACGAGGGTCACCTGGTACTCGGCCCGCTGCGTGAAGAGCCGCTGGCCGTGCATCATCCGGCGCAGGTCGTCGCGGTTGACCCGGACCACGGCCGGCTGGAGGGTACGGGCGAAGGTCGTCTTGCCGGAGGCGGGCAGCCCTCGGGTGGCGACCAACCGGGGTGTTCTGCCCGTTCCGCTCCGGTTCGGGGACGAATCGGACACGTCTTCACCGTACGCGGTCGAGGTGAATGCTGCCCGGGGCCGGCGGGAATGCGACAGGTACGCCGGGCGTTGGCGGGGGTGGACCGATCGTGCGGCCCGGCTGACGGGTCGGCTCACGCCCATGGCACACTGGTCAATCGGCCACCGGTTCCGGTTCACGCCCGAGTCCGTCGCGTAGCAGCGGCGGGGGAAACAGCGGCGACCCGGCGACCACCGACGAGAGGACCGAGGCGACATGAAGCCCAACATCCACCCGGAGTACGTGACCACCGAGGTCTCCTGCTCCTGCGGTAACACCTTCACGACCCGCAGCACCGCCAAGGGCGGCGCCATCCACGTCGAGACCTGCAGCGCCTGCCACCCGTTCTACACCGGCAAGCAGCGCGTCCTCGACACCGCCGGCCGGGTCGCCAAGTTCCAGCAGAAGTACGCCAAGGTTCAGGCGAAGAAGGCCAAGTAGCCACACCGACGACGCCCGTGTCCGGCTTTCCGCCGGGCACGGGCGTTCGTCCGTTCCGCCCTCCTGCCAGCTGATCGTCGAAGGAGAACCCCCGCATGAGCAGCGAGCGCCTGGCCGCCCTCCTCGACGAGTACGCCGACCTGGAGAAGCGCCTCGCCGACCCGGCCATCCACGCCGACCAGGCCACCGCGCGTCGCGTCGGCCGCCGGTACGCCGAGCTGGTGCCGCTGCACAAGGCCGCCGGTGAGCTGGCGCAGGCCCGGGCCGACCTGGTCGCGGCGAGGGAGTTGGCCGCCGAGGACCCGTCCTTCGCCACCGAGGCCGAGTCGATCGCGGCGACCCTGCCGGTGCTGGAGGAACGCCTCGCCGAGCTGCTGATCCCACGCGACCCGCACGACGCCAAGGACGTGATCATCGAGATCAAGGCCGGCGAGGGCGGCGAGGAGTCCGCACTCTTCGCCGGCGACCTGCTGCGGATGTACACCCGGTACGCCGAGCGTCGCGGCTGGCTGACCGAGGTGATCGACGCGCAGGACTCGGATCTGGGCGGGGTCAAGGACGTCTCGCTGGCGATCAAGAGCAAGGGTGTCCCCGAGGGCGGCAACGGGGTGTGGTCCCGGCTGAAGTGGGAGGGCGGGGTGCACCGGGTGCAGCGGGTTCCGGTCACCGAGTCGCAGGGGCGTATCCACACCAGCGCGGCCGGCGTCCTGGTGCTTCCGGAGGCGGAGGACGTCGACGTCACCATCGACCCGAACGAGCTGCGCATCGACGTGTTCCGGTCGTCCGGGCCGGGCGGCCAGTCGGTGAACACCACCGACTCCGCCGTCCGGATCACCCACCTGCCGACCGGCGTGGTGGTCTCCTGCCAGAACGAGAAGTCGCAGTTGCAGAACCGGGAGCAGGCGATGCGCATCCTGCGGGCCCGGCTGCTGGCGGTGGCGCAGGAGCAGGCCGACGCCGCCGCCTCCGACGCCCGCAAGGCGCAGGTGCGTACGGTGGACCGCTCGGAGCGCATCCGCACCTACAACTTTCCGCAGAACCGGATCACCGATCACCGGATCGGCTACACGGCGTACAACCTGGACCTGGCGCTCGCCGGTGACCTGGACGGCGTCCTGGACGCCCTCGCCGAGGCCGACCGGGCGGCCCGGCTGGCCGGCGACACCGAACTCGCCCGCCGCTGATCCGCCCCAGCCGCCGACCCGCAGGTGCAGCGGCAGCTGGGCGGCGCCTGGCAGCGGCCCTGCGGGTGGCGTCGCGGCAGTGACCCGGCCGGCGGCGCCCGCGCCGGCCGGTCAGCGGGCCCGGTGCGGGATGCCGGAGACCCCGTCGCGGGGGCGGGCCTTGGCCCGCAGCATCTCCCGGTCGGCGGTCTCGAAGGCGACGCCGAGCGCGTCGCGCGGCGTGCCACGGGCCACGTCGACCTGGGCGAAACCGATGCTCACCCCGACCGGTGTGCCCGGCACCAGCGACTCCCAGTCCTCGGTGCGGACCGCCGCGTCGATCCTACGGGCCACCTCCGCCGCCTCTGTCATCCCGGCGTCGCGAAGCACCACCACGAACTCGTCGCCGCCGTAGCGGGCCACGAAATCACCCCGGCGCATCACCCGGTTGATCACCCCGGCGATCCGTTGCAGGACCAGGTCCCCGGAGTGGTGGCCGTGCTGGGTGTTGACCGCCTTGAAGCCGTCCAGGTCGCAGACGCCGATCACCACCCGCTCGCCCTGGGCCGTGGCCGAGCCGATGTACCGCTCCAGACGACGCCGGTTGGGCAGGCCGGTCAGCGGGTCGGTCAGCGCCTCGCCCTCGTACCGGGCGGCCTCCCGGCGCATCTCCTCGTGGTCGATGCGGGCGGCGATGCCGTCGATGTAGACGTCCCGCAGCCGGTCGCTGCGCTGCGCGGCGAGGCGGAACGCCAGCCGGTCGACCCGGTGCGCGGCGGCGTGGTCGCCGGCCCGGGCGAAGGCGATGCTGCGCAGCCGGGCCGGCTCGGCCGCGCCCAGGGTCTCGACGGAGACCTGGGCGCTGTCGAGCCGGGTGATCGCCTCGATCGGTCGCCCGGCGGCCACCGCCAGGCAGATCAGCCCGAGTTGGCGCATGTCCCGGGCCCGCGCGCTGTCCCCGCCATGGCCGAGCAGCCGGATCGGGTCCGCCTCGGCGGAACGCTCCACCGGGTCGCCCAGCGCGGCCCGGCGGGCCGCCGCGTAGCCGTACGCGGCCAGACTGCTCGGCCGGATCCGGTCGCTGCGGCCGTCGCGGGCGAACCGGGCCAGGTCGGCGGCGATGTCCCGGAGCACCCGCAGGCAGCCGTCGCTGTCGCCGTTGTGGTCGAGGGCGACCGCGTTGCGCAGCCGGATACCCGGGGCGGCGAAGAGCTCCTCGGGCAGCCCGGCGGCCAGCCCGTGTTGGCGGGCACGCTCGATCGCGCCCAGCGCGTGTCCGTGGAAGCTGAGGTACGAGTACGCCATCGCCAGGTCGTGCCAACCCCAGGCGGTGTCCCGGTCCTCCTCCTCGGCCGCGCCCAGTGCGCGGGCGGCCCGGACGAGGTGGGTGACGCAGCGGTCCAGCGCGCCCTGGTGGTGCGCGGCCAGCGCGGCGAGCGCGTTGAGGTGCCCGTGCAGGTACGGCTCGGGCAGATCCCGCACGGCGCCCGAGGCGTCCTCGATGGCCCGGGTGAACTCGGCCGTCCGGCCGAGGTTGATCAGCGCGCAGAGCCGTTGGACCAACGCGTCGGCCCGGGCGTGCGGGTCGGCGGTGGTGCGCAGCACCCGGTCGAGCACGCCGCACGCCTCCGCGGAGCGGCTCGCCTCCTGCAGGGCCCGGGCGCGACGGAGAGCGTCAACCTGGTCGTCGACCCGGTCGAGCCACGGCACTCTGCCAACCTCCTGTCGGTGTGCGTCGGGACGCACCCGCTCGTGCCGGGGCTCGCGACGCTTCATGATTATGTCGTGACCTCCCTGCCACGCCACTCCCCCGGAGGGGCAGAACGAGAACGGGCCACACTCGCCGTGGCGTGGGCCGCCCGCACCCTCGCCGCCGCCGGGGTGGAGTCGGCCCGCGCCGAGGCCGAGCAGTTGGCGGCGTACGTGCTGGACGTGCCCCGTGGGCGGCTGGCGCTCGCCGACGGCTTCGACCCCGACCAGCGGGACCGGTTCGCGGCGCTGGTGGCCCGGCGGGCCGACCGGGAGCCGTTGCAGCACCTCACCGGCCGGGCCGGGTTCCGGCACCTGGAGGTGGCGGTCGGACCGGGGGTCTTCGTGCCGCGACCGGAGACCGAGCTGCTCGCCGGGTGGGGCGTCGAGCAGGCCCGCCGCCGGCTCGCCCCGCTGGTGGTGGACCTGTGCAGCGGCTCCGGGGCGATCGCTCTGGCGGTCGCCCAGGAGGCGCCCGACGCCCGGGTGGTGGCCGTGGAACGTGCGCCGGCCGCGTTGGCCTGGTTGCGGCGCAACGCCGCCGAGCGGGCCGCCGCCGGGGACCGGTCGGTCGAGGTGGTGGCGGCCGACGTGACCGACCCGCGGTTGCTGGCCGGCCTGGTCGGGCAGGTCGACGTGCTGCTCTGCAACCCGCCGTACGTGCCGCGCGCGGTGGCCGTACCGCCCGAGGTGGCGGGTCACGACCCCGACGAGGCGGTCTTCGGTGGGGTCGACGGGCTGGCGGTGATCCGGCCGGTGCTGGCCCGCGCCGCCGCGCTGCTGCGGCCCGGCGGCGTGCTGGGCGTGGAGCACGACGACACGCACGGCGCGGCGGTGCCGGCCCTGCTCGCCGCCGACGGCCGGTACGCCGAGGTGGCGGAGCACCGGGACCTCGCCGGGCGGCCCCGCTTCGCCACCGCGTCCCGCCGGACGGACGGCCCGCGTCCCGACACCGGCCCGGCGTGGCAGACTGGCTTCTCGTGATGCTCTACGACTGTCGGTCGCCCGCCGACCGGGACCGCGGCATCGCCGCTGCCATCGAGGCGGTCAAGAACGGTGAACTGGTCGTGTTGCCGACCGACACGGTCTACGGGATCGGCGCGGACGCCTTCACCCCGTACGCGGTCAAGGCCGTCGCCGACGCCAAGGGTGGCGGGCGGCAGGCGCCGTCGGTGCTGATCGGTTCCCGGCACACCCTCGACGGCCTGGTCTTCTCGCTGCCCCGCGCGGCCCGTGACCTGGTCGAGGCGTTCTGGCCGGGGGCGCTGACCATCGTGGTGGAGCATTCGCCGAGCCTCGCCTGGGACCTGGGCGACGCCAGTGGCACGGTGGCGGTGCGGATGCCGCTGCATCCGGTGGCGCTGGAGGTGCTGCGCGAGACCGGTCCGATGGCGGTGGCCTCGGCCAACAAGGCCGGGCAGCCGCCCGCGCCGACCGCCGAGGCGGCCCGCGACCAGCTCGGTTACCAGGTCCGGGCGTACCTGGAGGCCGGACCGTGCCCCGACCCGGTGCCGAGCACGATCGTCGACCTCACCGGCGCGACGCCCAGGCTGATCCGTTCCGGTGCGATCAGCCTGGACACGCTCCGCGACGTGGTCCCGGACATCCTCGACGCGCAGGAGACCTGAGTGCCGCCGTTCACCGTCCTGCACGTCTGCATGGGTAACATCTGCCGCTCCCCGATGGCCGAGCGGCTGCTGGCGCTGGCGGTCCGCGAGCGGCTGGGCCGGCTCGACGTTGACCCGGCCCGCGCCGACGCGCTGCTGCACAGCCACAGCGCGGGCACCGGCGGCTGGCACGCCGGCGAGGAGATGAACCCGCCGGCCGCCCGGCAGGTGCTGGCCCGCGGCGGTGACGTCGAGGGCTTCGCCGCGCGCAAGCTCCGCTCCGACCTGATCGACGCCGCCGACCTCGTCCTCACCGCCACCGCCGACCAGCAGGAGTACGTGGTGGCGCTGCGCCCGGACGCCGCCTGCCGCACCTTCGTGCTGGGGGAGTTCGGCCGGCTGCTCGGGTTGGTCGACAGCGCCGCCCTGCCGCCGGCGCAGCCCACCCCGGAGGCCGTGTACGCCCGGGGGGTGGCCCTGGTGGCGGCGGTCGACGCGGCCCGGCAGGGTGCCTCGCCGTTGCACTCGGATGACCTGGACGACCCGTGGGGGCGGGGCGACCAGTGCTTCAGCCGGGTCGCCGACGAGATCGAGGAGACCGTCCACCCGCTGGCGGGCACCCTGCTGCCCTGACCCACCCGACCGGGTGACGCTGGGCGGCGTGTCCGGGCGCGCACGCGGCTCTGTACTCGCGAATTTCCTCCGGATCTGCGAAATGTGAAGGCAGAAGGGGTTTTTAGGGTCATTCTGGACGGGTCCTGGCCGGCTCCTGCGGGGAGAGCTGATGAAACGGGCCCATCTCGACAAGGTGTTCACCGTGCTGATCGCCGGCGTGCTCGCCGGAGTGGCGCTGGCGGTCGCCGCGCTACCGGCCGCGCTGGTGTTCGGGATCGGCTTCGGCGCGCTCGCCACGCCGTACGCCGAACTGCCGGAGAGCCTGCGCAAGCCGCCGACGGTCGAGCGGTCGAGCCTGTACGCCAACGACGGCCGCACCCTGATCACCACCTTCTACACCGAGGACCGGGTGGAGGTTCCGCTGGACCGGATAGCGCCGGTGATGCGGCAGGCGATCGTGGCCGCCGAGGATGCCCGGTTCTACCAGCACCGGGGCGTCGACCTGCGCGGCGTGCTGCGGGCCTTGACCGCGAACCAGCGCGACGGCGCGCCCCGGCAGGGTGCCTCCACGCTGACCATGCAGTACGTGCGCAACGTGCTGGCCGGCGACCC
Organism: Micromonospora sp. KC213; assembly: GCF_004348325.1. Lineage (GTDB taxonomy): Bacteria > Actinomycetota > Actinomycetes > Mycobacteriales > Micromonosporaceae > Micromonospora. The sequence continues at coordinate 15,273 of NZ_SMKF01000126.1, forward strand.
GCGCCTGACCGAGCATCAGCGGCAGGCGGCTACCGAGATCAGCGCCGCCCGGAAGATCCGGGAGATGCGCTACGCCCTGGCCCTGGAACGGGAGTTGAGCAAGGATGAGATCCTGCGGCGCTACCTCAACATCGCGTACTTCGGCGCCGGGGCGTACGGGATCGCCGCGGCCAGCAAGCGCTACTTCTCCACCTCGCCGGCGAAGCTGACGCTGCCCCAGGCGGCGCTGCTGGCCGGGCTGGTCCGTTCACCGCACACCGACGATCCGATCAACGGCGACGCCGACGCGGCGCTGAGCCGCCGGGCGTACGTGCTGGACCGGATGGTGGACTCGCAGCAGGTCGCACCCGCCGAGGCGGCCCGGGCGAGCAACGCCCCGTTGGCGCTGCGCCCCAGCGAGACCCCGAACGACTGCACGGCGGTGCCGAAGGAACAGAACGACTGGGGCTTCTTCTGCGACTGGTTCACCCAGTGGTGGAGCGCCCAGCCCGCCTTCGGCGCGTCCGCCGCCGAGCGGCAGGACACCCTGCGCCGGGGCGGGTTCCGCATCGTCTCCTCGCTCGACCCGGACATCCAACGGGCGGCCGTACGGGAGGTGCGTGCCATCTACGCCGTCGACGACCCCCTCGCGGTGCCCACGGCGGTGGTGCAGCCGGGCACCGGTCGGGTGCTGGCCATGGCGGTCAACCGGAACTACAGCGTGGCCGCCAACCCGCCGGGCCGCAAGAACCACCCGAACACCGTCAACCAGCTCGTCGGCGGCGGCAACGGCATCGCCGGCTACCAGGCCGGCTCGACGTTCAAGCTGTTCGCCCTGCTGGCCGCGCTGGAGTCCGGGCTGCCGCTGGACACTTCCTTCGACGCACCCGCGCGCATCCGCACCCGGTTTCCCGTCGAGGGCCCGACCGCCAACTGCGACGGGCGGTGGTGCCCGACCAACCCCACCCTGGCGATGGACGGCCCGCACACCATGTGGACCGCCTTCGGCCACTCCTCGAACACGTACTTCGCGTGGCTGACCGAGCGGGTCGGGGCGGACCGGGTGGTGGCGATGGCCGAACGGCTGGGCATGGTGTTCCGCGCCGAGCAGGACGCCGAGCTGGCCCGCCACGGCGCGAAGCAGTGGGGGGCGTTCACCCTCGGGGTCTCCTCCACCACCCCGTTGGACCTGGCCAACGCGTACGCGACGGTGGCGGCGGAGGGGACCTGGTGCGCCCCGCTGCCGGTCATGTCGATCACTGACAACGCCGGGCACGAGGTCGCCGCCGGCCGCCCGGACTGCCGGCAGGTGATCGATCCCGACGTGGCCCGGGCGGCGGCGGACGCCGCCCGCTGCCCGGTCGGCGACCAGTCCATGTACGCCGCCTGCGACGGTGGCACGGCGGAGGAGCTGGGCCGGCGGCTGGGCCGGCCGGTGGCCGGCAAGACCGGCACGTCCGAGCGGGACGGGACGACCTCGGTGGTGGCGATCACCCCGCAGCTCGCGGTGGCCCAGATCGCGGCGAACCCCGACGACCCGCAGGACGCCGTCGGCGGGAGGGCGCAGCCTCGGCTGGTCGACGCGGTCGGTCGGGTGCTCGATCAGGCCCTGCGCGACCAGCCGGTGCGCGACTTCGTTCCGCCCAGCGAGTCCGTCGCCTTCGGCGGCGCCATCCGCGACCCGAACTGAGCCCGGGTGCCGCCGCGCGCGGTCCTCTCATCCGAAGGACGCCAGAAGTTCGCGCTCCCTGTCCGGGGCGAGTCCCGCACGGCGTGGCCGGTCCAGCCCCTGTTCGCGTTCCCAGCGCAGGGTGTCGGCGAGCAGGTCGGCGCGACAGCGGTGCCGTAGGCCGGCGCTGGTGGCGGCAGATCCGTCGCGGGCCGCCCAGCCCTCCCATCCCGGTTCGGCCACCCACATGGGCAGCGAGTCGGGGCCCATGTGCTGGGCCACTCCGTGGGCGAGGAGTTGCTCGGACGCCACCGTGACGACCTTGCCGGTGTGTCCGCCGACGCGGCGGGACAGGTCGATCCACTCGGCGAAGGGCACAGCCGGACCAACCGCGTTGTAGGTACCTGTGGTGCGTCGTTCCGCGGCGTCGAGGAGCCAGGTCGCCAGGTCGCGGACGTCGATGGTCTGGGTCGGGGCTTGCG
>NZ_SMKF01000127.1 GCF_004348325.1 Micromonospora sp. KC213
TCTATCCCCTGAGCTACGAGGGCGCGAGTGCCTAGTCTAGCGACCTGGGGGTTCACCTGGGGTGGCAGGGAGTGGCCCACGTTCACCCACGTTCCCCGGACCGCCGTTCTCCCAGCCCAGGACCACACCCGGAGCACACGAACCCCCGTTTGCGACCGGCGGTCGGCCACGGTGACCCGCGCTGGCACCGGTTGACCCACGGTGGCACCGGCTGGAGAGCACACACCGCGCACATCAGGCCAAGATCAAGCGCTCGCTCGTGGGCATGAACTCAACTCGGCAACACCGCGTGCGAGGGCCCGGTCGCGCTTGCGCCAGGTACCGCGACGCGCGGATCGCGGCAGATCCGGTCGTCGCGGGACAACGCTTCCGGCCCGGTGCGTGATTCTGCCGTGGGTCGCCGGTGGTTGGCCGGGCGTGGCGTATCGGGCGGCGCTACTGACTGTCGTACCCCTGTGCGAGGTTTTGGCGCATGGCGACTTTCGTTCTGATCCACGGCGGTGGCGGCAGTTCCTGGGACTGGCATCTGCTGGGCCCTGAGCTGGCCGGACGGGGCCACGACGTGGTGGTGCCGGAGTTGCCGATCGAGGACAGGGCGGCAGGCTTCGCCGAGTTCTGTGACACGGTCGTCGATGCCGTCGGCGATCGCGGCAACCTCGTGGTCGTCGGACACTCGTATGGTGCGTTCACGGCGCCGCTGGTCGCTGACAAGCTGCCTGTGCGGCTCATTGTCCTGCTCACTCCCATGATCCCGAAGCCGGGTGAGAGTCCCGGCGACTGGTGGGGCAACACCGGTCACCGCAGCGCGGAGGGGTTCAGTGAGGAGGAACAGTTCTACAATGGCGTGCCGGCCGAGATTGTCGCGGAGGCTTCGGCGCATGGCCGCGACCAGGTCAGCGCAGAATGGGACGAGCCGTGGCCCCTGGATGCGTGGCCGGACGTGCCGACGAGGGTGCTCATCGCTCGCGAAGACCGGTTCTTCCCGCCCGACTTCCAGCGCCGCGTGGCGGCCGACCGCCTCGATGCCGTACCGGATGAAATCGACGGTGGTCACGCGGTGGCGCTCAGCCGTCCGAAGCAACTCGCCGACAAGTTGACCGCGTACTTGCCGCGCTGAAGGGCGCTGCGCCCGGTGCCGGTCGCGTGAATACGGGCGGCGCGGATCGCGGCAGAAGCGGATACCCGATCTTAACCGTGGCCCTATCGAGCCGCGCTTTGTCGCTCGGTAAATGCCTTTCGCGGCAATGTGCCGTTCCCTTGAAGTTGGCTAGCGACGAGTCCCTGGTCAGTGCCGCCCGACGAGGTCGCCCACCTCGGTCCGGGACGAGAGGCCCAGCTTCCGCAGGATGTTCGAGACGTGCACGGCGGCGGTTTTCGGTGAGATGTAGAGGCGCCGGGCCAGCTCGGTGTTGGTCAGCCCGTCGCTGATCAGTACTGCCCACCTCCCGCTCGCGGGGCGTTAGGGCGGCCGGGCCGGTGACGGCGGGCGCCGTGTCGACCGGCGCCATGCCCAGTTGGGCGCGGACCTGGGCGAGCTGGGCCACCCGCCAGCCACGCCACTCGGCCAGCAGGGGCGCGGCCGCTTCCACCTGCTCGGTGGCCTCCTCGCGCCGGTCGTTCGCGAGCAGACAGCGGGCGGCGCCGACGCGTACGGTGGCGCGGGTCGCCGGCGCGAGGATGTGGGCCTCGGCGATGGACAGGTAGCCGGCCAGTGCCTCGGCGTGCTGGCTGCGCGCCTCTGCGAGCTGGGCGTCGACGAGTGTCCGGTAGGCGTCCCATACGTCGGGGTCGAGTGCGCGGTGGCCATCTGGTCGAGCCGGTGCGCCGGCAGGCCGATATGAAGCGCTGCGGAGATCAGGTCGTGGGTCTGTTCATTGCTGCGCCACGGCTGCTCGACCTGGTCCAGCTCGCCGGCCTCCAGGTAGAGCCCGGCGAGGAAGCCCCCGTGGTAGTCGGCCCAGCGGCCCCGGCGCCGGTAGCTGCGGTCCTGTTCGCGCCCCTCCTTCAGCGCCGCGATCGCGGCGCACAGGTCGCCGGCGCGCAACGCGAGCCGGGCTCGGCCCTGGAAGTACGTGGCCACCGCGAGTGACTCGAAGCCGGCCCGTTCGGCGTTGACCCGCATCCGTTCCAGTGTCTCGGCGTGCTCGGCCGGCGAGGTGGGTGGCTCGCCGTGTACCAGGGCGTTGAGGGCGCGGGCGGCCAGCACCCACTCGCCCGCCTTCTCGGCCTCGTCGACGAGGGCGGACAGGATCTCCCGGCCGTCGGCGGCGGTCTGCGGGCGTTCGGAGAGCGTTGCGCCTTTTTCCAGCAGCGCGGCCAGGCGGACGGCCGGAAGGTCGAATTCGTCCGCCAGCGCCAGCGCGCGGTCGGACCAGAGCAGCGCGGCGTCGAGGTCGTCACGCAGGTACGCCGACTGCGCGATCGCGGTCATCGCCCGTGCCTGGTCGGCGCCGGGCGGAAGCTGCGCGATCAGGGTCCCGATGTCGTGTGTCAGGGCGCGCATCTCGTCGGTCGCGCGGGACTCCCACGCGATGCGGACCAGCAGGTACAGCGACTCGGCCCGGTCGGTCGTGCTGCCGGCGAGGTCCCGCCAGCGCCGGCCGTACCGCAGGGCGTCGTCCAGCAGGCCGGCCAGCCACGCCGCTCGGGCGGCGGCGGCGAGCAGGTCGGTGTCGTCGGGTACCTCGTCAAGGCCCATCTCCGCGAGCTGCAGCGCCTGGTAGGCGGAGCCGATGGAGAGGTAGCGCGCGGTGCCGCGGCGGGCCGCGGCGATCATGTCCTCGTACCGGCCGGCCCCGCGGGCGTGGTGCGCCACCATGGCCGGATCGGAGGCGCCACCGCTCAGGAGCGCGTCCAGCGCCGCCTCATGCAGCCGGCGCCGCTGCCGGCTGAGCATCTGGTCGCCGATTGCCTCGCGCACCAGCGCGTGCCGGAACGCGAACTCGTCCTCGCCGGACTCGACCAGCACGCCCCGGGTGACCAGATTGCGGAGCACGGCGATGAGCTCGTCCTCGCTGGCACCGGTCACGTCGGCGAGCAGGTCGAACGGGATGCGGTGGCCGAGCACGGTGGCCGCCTCGACGATGCGGTGGCTGATCGGGTCGAGGTCGTCGACCTGGCGGCGTAACACGTCGGCGAGGCTCCACGGCAGCGGTTGCTCGACCAGCGCCTCCAGGTCGTAGCCGGGCAGCGCGCGCAGCAGCTCCTCCAGAAAGAACGGGTTGCCGCCGGTGCGGTGGTGCAAAGCCGTCGCGGCGCGCAGCGGCGCCGGAGCGCCGGTGGCCGCCGCGAGTAACGCCGCGGTCTGCGCGGGAGTGAGGCGATTCAGACGTACGTGGGTGACGGCGTGCCGGCGTTCCATCCGGGCCAGCAGGCCGGCCACCGGTTGGCGGCGGGTGACCTCGTCCGGTCGGTACGTCCCGATGAGCAGGCGTGGCCCGTGCTGGTCGGCGATCCGTTCGAACAGCGCCGCGCTCTCCGAGTCGGCCCAGTGCAGGTCTTCGAAGAAGATGACTGCGGGAGAGTCGCCGATCAAGTCGGCCAGGATGGCGAGGCCGGTGTGCAGGCGCTCGACCGGGCTGCGCTCGGCGTCAGTGAGGGCCGCCAGCTGTTCCTTGTCGACCTCCGGGTGGCCGTCGATGGCGTCCAGTAGCACCTCGTACGGCCGGGACAATGAGCCGGGTTCCGCCTGGCCGACCAGCGCTACGGTCTCCGCCGGCATGGTTGTGAGCAGCTCGTGCACCAGCCGGGTCTTTCCGATGCCCGGCTCGCCCGCGATGATCGCAATCGCCGCCCGATCATCACTGGGCTGGCACCGCCGCGGATGGTTCGCACGACGTGAGGGTACCGTTGGGCTGTCGGCGGACGGCCAGGGCGTCATGGTGCCGGCGGGCCCGGCGGGCGCTGGTGAGTAGGCGCTCCCTGTCGGCCTCGGCGATCAACTCGCGGCGACGATCGTTCGCCAGAGCCAGCAGCATCGTGTCCGGGGGCATCAACATGGCTTGTCTCCTTGTCAACCGCTGATGGATCAATCGTCGGTTGACAAGGGCGATGCCACATCGGAAGCGCTTACCTGTCTTCACTGCTCAGCGGGGTTTAGCCGAGGTGTGTGGGCCACCTAGGCATACCTAGTAATCCAGCAGCACTTGCCTGGTCTGAAGTTTCAGCAGCTAACCGACATGATCGGTGTCCGATTTATGTCGGCCGTGCAGCTGCGGATCGATGCTGTCCGCCGTGCGGGTTACGTGGTCGCACTGTCTGTCTGTTGTGGCCAGTCGGAGGCGGGCAGGCTCCCGTGCTTGTGTTGATCGATGAGATCGTGGGCTGACGGGCAGGGTTGGATGATCTGCTGGCGCGGTTCGGGCACCGGTTCGGGCGGGCGGAGCCGCGCCGGCAGGCACTGAGTTACCTGGTCGGGTTGCTGTCGCCCCTGGCCGGCAAGAACGGCTGGACCCTCGCCGAGGCCGCCGGCGACAGCACCCCGGATCGGATGCAACGACTGCTCAACAGGTCCGCGTGGGACCCGGACGCTGTTCGCGACGACCTGGTCGCCTACGTGAGCGAGCACCTCGGCCACGACGACGGGGTGCTGATCGTCGATGAGACCGGATTCTTGAAGAAGGGGATCAAGTCGGCCGGGGTGCAGCGCCAGTACTCCGGCACGGCCGGACGGACGGAGAACTGCCAGCTCGGGGTTTTTCCTCGCCTACGCCAGCCCGCAGGGGCGCACCCTGGTCGACCGGGAGTTGTATCTACCCCAAGGCTGGTGTGATGACCCCGCCCGACGTGAGGAGGCCGGGCTCGAACGCGCCATCACCGCCGGCCTGCCAGCGCGGTGGGTCACCGCGGACGAGGCATACGGGCAGGACTCGAAGTTTCGGACCTGGTTGCAGCACCACAGGATGGGCTACGTCCTGGCCGTGCCTCGCAACCAGCGGATCCCCACCATGGTCGGCAACTCCCGCCCCGACGTCCTCGCCGCCAACGCGCCCGCCCTGGCCTGGAAGCGCCGCAGCTGCGGCAATGGCGCCAAAGGACCACGACTCTACGACTGGGCAGTGGCCTCCCTGCCCAACACCGACGACGGCTACGGCCACTGGCTGCTGAACTGCCGCAGCATCACCGACCCCACCGACCTAACCTACTACCTGTGCTTCGGCCTCGCCGGCACGCCCGACGAGGACCCGATCCGCATCGCCGGCACCCGGTGGGCGATCGAGGAGTGCTTCCAGACCGCCAAAACCGAGGTCGGTCTCGACCACTATCAGGTGCGCCGCTACGACGCCTGGTACCGGCACATAACACTCGATATGTTCAGGCGACAGCCCGCATAGCCGCCCACGACCTCCAGGGAATCCTGACCGCCGGCGGTGACGCCCGGTAGCAGCCCTGCCGCGAACGCCCAGCATCTGAGCATTGACGGAGGTCATACGTCGTACCATGATGTCAGTCAATGCGTTTGCTGGCGGGTGCACGTCCAGCCTGGGGGATCAAGATGGGTCCGAATCCGTCGACGTCCGGCTCCGCCGTTGATCGACGTAGGTTGCGGGTGGCTGGCGTCGTCACGGCGGCCGTGGTGGGAGATGCCGCGCCCCCGCCGTGGGCGAGTGTCGCGGCCGCTTCGGCACTCGTGCCTCTGGACCCGGTGACTGGAGGCCCGGTTGCGTGGATACGCCACAGCTAGGCCGACGGCGGTGCGGCGGTTCGATCAGGTCGCCGCGCTCGACCCCCTCGCCACCAACTCCGGCCAGCTCAATGGCCTGTGCGCCGGCTCCATCGTGGGCAGATGAACTGTTCACCCCGGCTCCCACAACCAGTGGGCGGGTGATGCCGCCGGTTCCGGCGCGGTCAACGCGCACAACCCCACCTCGGGCCTGTACGGCGGCATCAGTCAACAGTGGAGGACGTGCGGATAGAGCCTGTTTCACAGGTCCGGCCGATCAGCACCGAGCAGAAGTTACCGAGTGAGGATCTAGCGCTAGCGGTACGGCGGACGACCCGGGGCATCAGGGCTGCCGGGCACCGGCCGTGCCGCAGGGGGGAGACGATATGCGAACGCGTTCATGGGTGCACGTGCTGGGCGTGATCATGCTGGCCGTCACACCGTTACCGGCACGGCCCGCGGCAGCCCAGCCGGCGGCGGCAAAGCCCACTGACGCTGCGTACCTGGACGCCCGGCAGCCGGTGGAGCGCCGCGTCGCCGATCTGCTTGGTCGCATGACGTTGGTGGAGAAGATCGGCCAGATGACGCAGGCGGAGCGGGCGGCGGTAGCCGAGGATCCGTCGCGGGTGGCGCAGTGGGGGCTCGGCTCGGTGCTGTCCGGTGGCGGCTCGGTACCCACGCCCAACACCCCTGAGGCGTGGATCCAGATGGTCAACGAGTTCCAGCGGCAGGCGCTGCGGACGCGGCTGGGCATCCCGATGATCTACGGAATCGACGCGGTGCATGGGCACGGCAACGTGTACGGGGCAACGGTGTTCCCGCACAACATCGGGCTCGGCGCCACCCGCGATCCGCGGCTGCTGGAGAGGGTCGGCAGGGCCACCGCCGACGAGGTGTTGGCCACCGGCATCCGGTGGAACTTCGCGCCGTGTATCTGTCCGGCGCGGGACGAGCGGTGGGGCCGCACGTACGAGAGTTTCAGCGAGGACCCGGCGCTGGTCGCCTCGCTGGCCACGGTCATCGACGGCCTGCAGGGGCGGCGCCTGGGCGATGGTGTGCTGGCCACCGTGAAGCACTTCGCTGGCGACGGCGACACCAAGTACGACCAGGCGATCGCCGACGCCAACGAGGGTAAGCCGTGGTCGGAACAGCGTTACCCGATCGACCAGGGGGTGACCGTCACCAACCGTGCCGACTTCGCCCGGATCAACCTCGCGCCGTACGTGGTCGCGCTCGGCAAGCGCGACGTGGGCAGCGTCATGCCGTCGTTCTCCAGTGTGGACTGGACCGAGGACGGGGTGGGCAACCCGACGAAGATGCACGCCAACCGCGATCTGATCACCGGCACGCTCAAGGGCCGGCTCGGCTTCGACGGGTTCGTCATCTCCGACTGGGAGGGCATCCACCAGATCTCCGACCCGGCCGACCCTGCGAACACCGGGCTGACCCCGTACAAGGTGCGGGTCGGGGTCAACTCCGGCATCGACATGTTCATGGAGCCCAACACCGCCAAGCAGTTCGAGGACCTGCTGCTGGCCGAGGTCGAGGCCGGTCGGGTCAGCATGGCGCGGATCGACGATGCGGTGCGCCGCATCCTGCGGGTGAAGTTCCAGCTCGGGCTCTTCGAGGACCCGTACACGTCGGCCGACCGCGTGGGCGAGGTCGGCAGCGCCGCGCACCGCGCGCTGGCCCGGCAGGCCGTCGCGCAGTCGCAGGTGCTGCTCAAGAACAGCGGCGGCACGCTGCCGCTGCGCTCCGACGCCAAGGTGTACGTCGCCGGGCGCAACGCCGACGACATCGGCAATCAGGCCGGCGGCTGGACGATGACCTGGCAGGGGGCGTCCGGCGACATCATCCCGGGTACGACGATCCTCGAGGGCATCCGCCAGGTCGCGCCCCGCGCCACGGTCACCTTCAGCGCGGACGCGTCGGCCCCGACGGCCGGCTCGGACGTCGGTGTCGTGGTCGTAGGCGAGACGCCGTACGCCGAGGGCTACGGCGACGTCGGCGGCCCGGAGTGCGGCTGGTGCACGGGGCCGCAGCAGGAGGAGAAGTCGCTCAACCTCCAGCCCGGCGACCGGGCCGTGATCGACAAGGTCTGCTCCGCGATCGACAAGTGCGTCGTCGTCGTGGTCTCCGGCCGGCCGCAGGTGCTCACCGACCAGCTCGGGCAGATGGACGCGCTGGTCGCGTCCTGGCTGCCGGGCAGCGAGGGCGCCGGCGTGGCGGATGTGCTCTTCGGCAAGCGCCCGTTCACCGGTCGCCTGCCGATGACCTGGCCGCGCAGCGAGGCCCAGGTGCCGATCAACGTCGGCGACGCCGACTACCGGCCGCTGTTCCCGTACGGCTGGGGTCTGCGCACCGGCAAGGCCCGGTCGGCGCTGGACAAGGCCCGCGACGCCGCACAGAACGCGGTGGTCGCGGGGCGGGCGCGCAGCGACTGGGCGCGGCTGATCGCCGACGCCGACCACGCGCTGGCCCGCGGTGACGAAGGCCGGGCGTACTGGCTTCTGCGCCGCGTACCACGCTGACCCGTACCGGAGAAACGACCAGGGCGCCCCGCGTGGGGCGCCCTGGCTCCGTCTACCCGACGATGAAGCTGGTATGGCGCTCGGGCACCGCGCAGAAGGCAGCCAGCGCGGCGGTCGCCCTCGATAGCGATGTTGCCGAAGACGCGCCCGGGCAAGGTCTCCAGCCAGTCGGCCAGGCGTGCCTGAGCGCGGTCGATCGAGGCTTTCTCGTCTTCGCCCGTGCCGGCGCACCAGATCTGCGAACCGGTACGGGCGCCGTCCGGACCGAACCGGTGCAGCACGGCGTACCACCGCTTGTAGCGGTGCCAGCCATCCGCTGCGCCGGTGCCGTCCTCAAGGGTGGCGGTGACAGAGAAACCAGCGTGCAGGAGGGTGACCGGTCTGCCCGCCCCAACCTCAGTGCCGGCGTACCCAGTCGCGGCCGGCCGCCCATCCGGGCCGACAGGTCCGGTCGCGCAGCAGGCTGACCATGCGGTCGGCGGCCGGTCAGCCGCCGAGCTGGTCGGCGTGGCTGATCACCCGGTCGACCAGGCCGTACTCGCGGGCCTGTTCGGCGGTGAACCAGCGGTCCCGGTCCCAGTCGCGTTGGATCTCGTCGAGGGTGCGCCCGCTGTGCCGGGCGATCAGCTCCTGCATGGTTTTTTTCACGTGCAGCATGTTCTCGGCCTGGATGGTGATGTCGGCGGCCGTGCCGCCCATCCCTCCGGAGGGCTGGTGCATCATGATCCGCGAGTGGGGCAGCGCGAAGCGCTTGCCGGCTGTCCCGGCGCAGAGTAGAAACTGCCCCATCGAACCGGCGAATCCCAGCGCCAGGGTGGCCACGTCGTTCGGCACGTACCGCATGGTGTCGTAGACGGCCATGCCGGCGCTGACCGAACCGCCTGGCGAGTTGATGTAAAGGTAGATGTCCCGCCGGCTGTCCTCCGCGGCGAGCAGCAGGATCTGGGCGCAGATCTGGTTGGCCGAGGCGTCGGTGACCTCCGTGCCGAGGAAGACGATCCGTTCCCGGAGCAGCCGCTCGAAGACCTGGTCACCGAAGGGCGCCTGTGGGCCGTCCAGCATCCGCACGTCGTACCCGATCATCTCGACCACCCTCCCGCGTTGCCGGCGGGCGACGGGATTCGCCCGGGGACCGGCGATCCCAGCCTGCGCCCGGCGGTGGTCGGGAGCCCAGCGCTTCTGCCGCCGGCAGATCTGCCGGCGGCAGAAGCGCATCTACCGGACGGTCAGCCGCTGCCGGCCCGCGCGGACCCGGCGGCGGGCCGGCACCCTGGGGGTACGTGGACCGGAGTGCTCGACGGGTGCGAACAACCGGACCCGCAGCCCCGTCCCGCCGACCAGCCCGGCCGAGCACGAGGCCGGCGGAGCCACCGGCGGCACGGCCCCGAAGCCGGATGTGTCGACGTGCGGCAGCCGCCCGCCGGCCGAGCGGAACGACCGGTCGACATGCGACCGGAGGCCGCCGACAGTGGGTGCCGGACCGCGCAGCCGGAGCAGCCGCGTGGCCGGCGCCGATGCGGCCCCGGCGACGGGCGTGGCGGCACGCGGCTCGGGCGTGGGCAGGTCGGCGTGGAAGCCGATCCGCAGGCGCGGGCCGGCGTCGGTGCGGACGGCCGGCGCCTGGTCCAGCCGGACCAGCGTCACCCGGGGGGCGGTGGGCACCCGCCGCTCGACCCGGCGCAGGTCGTCGCGGGCCTCCTCCAACAGGTCGGACAGGTTGATCCCGAGGGCACGGCAGATCGCGGCGAGCACCTCGGAGGAGGCCTCCTTGCGCCCGCGTTCCACCTCGGACAGATAGGGCAGCGAGACGCCGGCGGCCTGGGCCACCTCGCGCAGGGTACGACCCTGGCGCTGGCGTACCCGGCGGAGCACGCCGCCGATCACCCGGCGCAGTAACGACATCGGGGCCTCCTCGTGCGCGTCCGGACTTCCACCATCATGCCGGCTTCCGGTCCGGTCGGCCGCCCCGGTACGCCACCCCGGCGTGCGGATGCACCGTCAACCGCTATGTTGTGCTCGTGCAGGAGACGGCAAGGTCGGGACAGGTCTCGCGGTGATCCATTTCCCGGCGCAGCGACGGGGGCCGCTGAGCGCACTCAGCCTCCGGGTGGCCGCCGCCATCGGGTTGGTGTGCGTCGTGGTCGTCGTGGTCTACCTCGAACGGGACGGCTACCGCGACGTCAACGAGGACGGTCTCACGCTGATCGACTGCTTCTACTACGCGGTGGTCTCGCTCTCCACCACGGGGTACGGCGACATCACCCCGGCCTCCCAGCAGGCCCGGCTGGTCAACGTCCTGGTCATCACCCCGGCCCGGGTGCTCTTCCTGATCATCCTGGTCGGCACCACCCTGGAAGTCCTGACCGAGCAGTACCGGACCGGCCGTCGCCTGGTGCGGTGGAGGAGGACCGTGAAGAACCACGTCATCATCTGCGGCTACGGCACCAAGGGGCGCAGTGCGGTCTCCGCCCTGCTGGAGAACGGGCTGGACAAGTCTCGCATCGTGGTGGTGGAGCGCAGCGGGGCCGCGCTGCGGCAGGCCACCTCGGCCGGGCTGGTCGCCATCGAAGGGTCCGCCACCCGTTCGGCGGTGCTGGAGGAGGCACACGTCCGCACCGCCCAGGCGGTGATCATCGCGACCGACAGCGACGACGCCTCGGTGCTGGTCGCGCTCACCGCCCGGCAGCTCACCGCCGGCCAGGTCCGGATCATCGCCGCCGCCCGGGAGGCGGAGAACGCCCCGCTGCTGCGGCAGAGCGGCGCCCACCACGTGATCGTCTCGTCGGCCACCGCCGGCCGTCTGCTGGGCCTGTCCACCTCCGCGCCGCCGCTGATCGACGTGGTGGAGGACCTGCTCACCCCCGGTCAGGGCATGGCGTTGGCGATGCGCTCGGCGGAGCGGCACGAGGTGGGCAAGTCGCCTCGGGAACTGGAGTCGCTGGTGATCGCGCTGGTCCGCCGGGGCAAGGTGGTGACCCTGGCCGACCAGGCCGGCGCGGTCATCGAGACCGGCGACATGCTGGTGCACGTCCGCGACGACCGCCCGACGGCCGGCGCCGCCACCTCCTGACACTGCCACGGCGGCCGCCCGGGGTTACGGGACGACCGCCGGTGGTCAGCGGGTCAGCGGGTCAGCGGGTCAGAGGATCGTCCAGGTGTCGCCACCGGCCAGCAGGCCGGCGAGCTGCTGCTGCGGGGTCTCGGTGACCTTCGCCCTGGCGTTGGCCACCTGCTCCTGCACGACGCTGTCGTACGACGGGCGGTCGACGGCGCGGAACACGCCGATCGGGGTGTTGCGCAGGTCCAGTCCGGGCAGCCGGGACAGGGCGAACGCGTACGCCGGGTCGGTGACCGTGGCGTCGTGCACCACGATCTCGTCGGCCGGGGTGCTGGCGGTCTCGCGGACCTCCAGACCGAACCCGCCGGGCGGGTGGACCACGCAGAACTGCCCGGTGGAGCCGAACGTGATCGGCTGCCCGTGCTCCAGCCGGATCAGGTGGTCATCGCGGGTGGCCGGCTCCTTGAGCTGGTCGAACGCGCCGTCGTTGAAGATGTTGCAGTTCTGGTAGATCTCCACGAAGGCCGAGCCGGAGTGCTGCGCGGCGGCCCGCAGCACCGACTGGAGGTGCTTGCGGTCGGAGTCGATGGTACGGGCGACGAAGGTGGCCTCCGCGCCGAGCGCCAGCGACAGCGGGTTGAACGGGGCGTCCGCCGAGCCGGCCGGGGTCGATTTGGTGATCTTGCCGACCTCGGAGGTGGGCGAGTACTGCCCCTTGGTCAGCCCGTAAATCCGGTTGTTGAACAGCAGGATCTTGAGGTTGACGTTGCGGCGCAGCGCGTGGATCAGGTGGTTGCCGCCGATGGAGAGGGCGTCGCCGTCACCGGTGACCACCCAGACCGACAGGTCCGGCCGGGACACCGACAGCCCGGTGGCGATCGCCGGGGCGCGGCCGTGGATCGAGTGCATCCCGTAGGTGTTCATGTAGTACGGGAACCGGGACGAGCAGCCGATGCCCGAGACGAAGACGATGTTCTCCCGGGGGATGTTCAGCTCCGGCATGAAACCCTGGACGGCCGCCAGGATGGCGTAGTCGCCGCAGCCGGGGCACCAGCGCACCTCCTGGTCGGACTTGAAGTCCTTGGCGGTGAGCTTGAGAGCGACGGGCTCAGACATTCTTCAGGACCTCTTCCAGCATCGTCTCCAGCTCGACGGCGGTGAACGGCAGGCCGCGGACCTGGTTGTAGCCGATCGCGTCGACCAGGTACTTGGCCCGGATCACGTGGGCGAGCTGGCCGAGGTTCATCTCGGGGATGACCACCCGGTCGTAGGCGCGCAGCACCTCGCCGAGGTTGGCCGGCATCGGGGCCAGGTGCCGCAGGTGCGCCTGGGCCACGGAGAGCCCGCGTTGGCGCAGGCCCCGGCAGGCCGCACCGATCGGGCCGTAGGTCGAGCCCCATCCGAGCACCAGCACCCGGGCGTCGCCGTCCGGGTCCTCCACCTCGACGTCCGGCACCGGGATCGTCTCGATCCGGGCGGCCCGGGTGCGCACCATGAAGTCGTGGTTGGCCGGGTCGTACGAGATGTCGCCGGTCTTGTCGGCCTTCTCCAGGCCACCGATCCGGTGCTCCAGGCCCGGGGTGCCCGGGACGGCCCACGGCCGGGCCAGGGTCTCCGGATCGCGCAGGTACGGCAGGAAGGTGCCGTCCTCGCCGTTGGGCGCGGTGGCGAACTCGACCCGCAGGTCGGGCAGGGACTCCACGTCGGGCAGCAGCCACGGCTCGGAACCGTTGGCGACGTAGTTGTCCGACAGCAGGAGCACCGGGGTGCGGTAGGTCAGCGCGATCCGGGCCGCCTCCAGCGCCGCGTCGAAGCAGTCGGCCGGCGACTTCGGGGCGAGCACCGCGACGGGCGCCTCGCCGTGCCGGCCGTACAGGGCCATGTTGAGGTCGGCCTGCTCGGTCTTGGTGGGCATGCCGGTGGACGGCCCGGCCCGCTGCACGTCGACGATGACCAGCGGCAGTTCCAGCGCGACGGCGAGCGAGATGGTCTCGCTCTTGAGCGCCACCCCGGGGCCGCTGGTGGTGGTGACGCCGAGCGAGCCGCCGTACGACGCGCCCAGCGCCGCGCCGACCGCGGCGATCTCGTCCTCGGCCTGCATGGTGACCACGCCGAACCGCTTGTGCTTGCTCAGCTCGTGGAGGATGTCCGAGGCCGGGGTGATCGGGTACGCGCCGAGGAAGACCGGCAGCCCGGAGCGGACTCCGGCGGCCACCAGGCCGAGGGAGAGCGCGGCGTTGCCGGTGATGTTCCGGTAGGTGCCCGGCTGCATCTTCGCCGGCTTGACCTCGTACCGCACGGAGAACGAGTCGGTGGTCTCGCCGAAGTTCCAGCCGGCCCGGAAGGCGGCCACGTTCGCCGCGACCAGTTCGGGCCGGGCGGCGAACTTGCGCTCCAGGAAGCGCAGCGTCGACTCGTACGGCCGGGAGTACATCCAGGAGAGCAGGCCGAGGGCGAACATGTTCTTGGCCCGCTCGGCGTCCTTCTTGGACACCTCGTGCTCGGCCAGCGCGCCGACGGTCATCGAGGTCAGCGCGACCGGGTGCACGACGTAGCCGGTGAGGCTGTCGTCGTCCAGAGGGCTGGTGGTGTAGCCCACCTTGGCCAGGTTGCGCCGGGTGAACTCGTCGGTGTTGACGATGATGTCGGCCCCACGCGGCAGGTCGGCGAGGTTGGCCTTGAGTGCCGCCGGGTTCATCGCCACCAGGACGTTCGGGGCGTCGCCGGGGGTGAGGATGTCGTAGTCGGCGAAGTGCACCTGAAAGCTCGACACGCCCGGCAGCGTGCCGGCGGGAGCCCGGATCTCGGCCGGGAAGTTGGGCAGGGTGGAGATGTCGTTGCCCAACTGCGCCGTCTCGGAGGTGAACCGGTCGCCGGTCAGCTGCATGCCGTCGCCGGAGTCGCCGGCGAACCGGATGACCACCCGGTCCAGTTGACGGATCTGCTTGGTCACGCCTGCACCTCGTTTCGCTCAGCCTCGTCCCGCGGGCGGCTGAACATGATGGTGACCTCGCCTTGCCCGGCCACGTGACCTCCTTGACGCGCCGCTGCGCCGAATCACCCCGTGGCTGGTCCGGCCCGCTGTCGTTTCTCACCCCAGAGCCTACGTCGAGTCGTTAGGTCATCCTTGGTGGAGGTCCGACGACTGGGAACGGATATCGCGGGCTTATGTCCTTGTTTGCGGCGGTTTGTGACAGCCGCCGTAATCCAGATCACCGGGCGGCGGCCCTTACCGGATCACTCCGGTCAGTTGATCGCCGGGCCTCCCGCCGTATCCCGCGGGGCCGGGTCGTTCATCCGCCGCCGCAGCGACGTGGTGGCCCACCCGAGTGCCACGACCACCACCAGTGCGCAGACCGCGATCAGGGTGATCGCGACGCGCTGCATCGACCCGCCGCCGCCCGAGCCGCCCCCGGTCCCGGCGAGCACCCCCTGCGAGCCGGTCGGCGCCGGGGTGGCCACCGGGGCGGTGAGCGCGGCGGCCGCAGTGATCTTGAAGCTCGTCCGGATCTCCCGGGTCCGGCCGCTGCGCGGCTCCAGCACGCCGATCAGCGCTCCCGCCAGCGGCGCCTCCCGCTGGGCCTCCGGGGTGGCCACCACCGGCAGGCGCAGGGTCTGTGTCCGGCCGGCGGGCAGCAGCCCGAGGTCGCAGCGGATCCGCGACAGCGGTGCCACGGTGCAGCCGGCGGGGGCGTTCGGCACGCTCACCCCGTCCGGTAGGACCACCTCCACCCGCCCGGCAGCGTCCACCTGGCCGGTGTTGCCCAGTCGGACGGCCAACTCCGTCGGGCCGCCGCTGATGTCGAAGGTCACCTCGTCGGCTTCGAGCAGGATCCCGGGCACCGGCGGGCCGGGCGGGAAGAGCACCGCGAAGCCCTCGTCGTCCTCGGCGACGGCGGTCGACCCGGCGGCGGTGGCGGTGACCCGCACGAAGCCGCTCAACGGCATGCCCCGCCACGCGTCACCGTCGACGCGTACCTTGATCACGGTGGTGAACCGGGCGCCGGGCGCCGTCGTCCACTCGCCGCAGCGCCAGGTGCCGCCACCGGCGGTGGCGCAGCCCGAGGTTCCGGCGTCGGCCACTCCGGCGGGCAGGGTGTAGGAGAGCCGGACCTGCTCGGTCACTGTCGCGGTGTTCTCGACGGTGACCCGCAGCCCGGTCACCGTGCTCTCCGCGTTCCAGTAGTCGGGGCCGAGTGAGATGTTCCGGGTGGTGATCCGGACACCCGGCCCGTCGTCGGCCGGTGAGTCCGGCCGTTGTGCCCGCGGTGGCACCGATTTCGCCGTGCCGCCCCGCGACGGGGCCGGCCTGGCGGTCGGCGTGGCCGTGGTCGGTGTCGGCCGGGGGGTTGTCCGGTCGGGCGGCAGCGTTGGTGGCGCGACGGTGGGCAGGGGATCGCCGCTGCTGTCCGTCGGAGGGGTGTCGGTGTCGCCGGCCGGTTTCGCGCCGTGCCGCGCCGTGTCGGTGACCGCGACGGCGGGCCGGGCGGCCGGGGGTGCGGCCGTGGCCAGGCTCGGGGCCATCGCCAGCCCCACCGCCAGTCCGGCCGCGAGCGACGCGGCGACCAGCGAAGAGGTACGCCGGGCGAGTCCCCGCAGGGCGGGGCGTACGTCCACGCGGGGCATCTGTCCTCCGTGACGCTGGGTGGAATTCCCATATTCGCGATGGTTGTCCGACGACAATACTGCTAGCGAGAAACAAGTCCGTAACGTGCTCGCACGCCGCCCCGGACCGGCCGATGGGCGGTGCCGCCCGGTAGGCTGACCCACTGTGACCGGTTACCTGGGCTCGTACGCGACGCTCGGGCTCCTGCTGCTCGCCAGCGTCCTCTTCTTCATTACGGCGTTCTCGGCCAACCGGGTGTTACGTCCCGGCCGGCCCGCCGATCCGTGGGGCAAGCGGGCCAGCTACGAGTGCGGCATCGACCCGGTCGGCGGGGACTGGGCGCAGATGCAGATCCGCTACTACGTCTACGCCTACCTCTACGTGCTCTTCGCCGTGGAGGCGGTGTTCCTGTTCCCGTGGGCACTGGTCTTCGACCGTCCGGGGTTCGGTCTGGTCACCGTCGTCGAGATGGGCGTCTTCGTGGCCGTGGTCGCCCTCGGCATCCTCTACGCCTGGCGGAAGAACATCCTCCGCTGGAGCTGAGCCGGTTCAGGCCAGGCCGCGCCGGGTGAGCGTGGGCGGGCGGTCGCCCCGGACGGACGCCACCATGTCCAGCACCCGGCGGGTCGGGCGCACCTGGTGGGCACGGAAGACCCGCGCGCCGAGCCAGGCCGAGACGGCGGTGGCGGCGAGGGTGCCCTCCAGCCGCTCCGGAACCGGCAGGTCCAGCGTCTCGCCGATGAAGTCCTTGTTCGACAGCGCCACCAGCAGCGGCCAGCCGGTGGCGGCGAGTTCGCCGAGCCGGCGGGTGATCTCCAGCGAGTGCCGGGTGTTCTTGCCGAAGTCGTGCGCCGGGTCGATGAGGACGCCGTCCCGGCGTACCCCGAGGGCCACCGCCCGCTCGGCGAGCCCGGTCACCGTCGTGACCACGTCGGCGACCACGTCCGCGAAGGCCGCCCGGTGTGGTCGGGTCCGTGGGGCGAGACCACCGGCGTGCGAGCAGACCAGCCCGGCACCGGTCTGCGCGGCGACCCGGGCCAGCGCCGGATCGGCCCCGGACCAGGTGTCGTTGAGCAGGTCCGCGCCGGCCGCGACCGCCTCCACCGCGACCTCGGCGCGCCAGGTGTCGATCGAGATGACCACCTCGGGAAAGGCGGCCCGGACCGCGGCGATCGTGTTTACCGTCCGCCGGATCTCCTCGGCCACGTCGACCTCGTCGCCCGGCCCGGCCTTCACCCCGCCGATGTCGATGATCTCGGCACCCTCGGTGACCGCGCGCTCCACCGCACGCAACGCGCTATCGTGCGCGAAGGTGGCCCCCCGGTCGAAGAAAGAGTCCGGCGTGCGGTTGACGATCGCCATCACCACCAGCTCGCCCGGGGCGAATGTCCGTCCACCCAGCCGCAGCGTCCCGGCCATCCCGCCTCCCGCCCGTACCTGGTCGGACCCCCCGACCGCAGCCGACGCTATCCGGTCGCACGGCGCGTCGGCGGGGCGGGGATCGACGGCGACGGCGTGGTTGGG
>NZ_SMKF01000128.1 GCF_004348325.1 Micromonospora sp. KC213
TCCCCCGCTCGATGGCCTTCCCCACCTCCCCGGTCTCCGCCGACGCGGCCCTGTTGATGACCGCGAACGTGGTGCCGGCCTTCGCCGGGGGCGGCCTGGGCCGGATGCTCGTCCAGGGGGTCGCCCGCGATCTGACCAAGCGGGGTATCAAGGCGATCGAGGCGTTCGGCGACGCCAAGTTCGGCGACGACGCGGGCGAGGCGACCCGGGCCTGCGTTGCTCCGGCCGACTTCTTCCTGTCGGTGGGCTTCAAGACGGTCCGCCCGCACCCCCGCTACCCCCGGCTGCGCCTGGAGCTGCGAACCGCGCTGAGCTGGAAGTCGGACGTCGAGTACGCGCTGGAGAAGCTGCTCGGCTCGATGAGCCCGGAGACGCTGCTGCGCCCGGTCCGGCCGGCTCCGGCCACCCACGGCGTCGCCGGCTGAGCCGCCCGGGGCCGTGCGCGGAGGACAGCGCCCCGGCACGGGCAGGGCGATACTTTCAGTCGGCCACCGCGCCGGCGGCCACCACCGCGCGCAGCTCGCTGACGTCGATCGAGCCGGTCGGCACGTCCCGTTCGACCGGGAAGAACATCCGTTGCACGGCTGCCACGATCGCCTCCACGACCCGGTCCCGGAAGCGCGGATCGATCAGCCGTTCCCGGTCCCGGGGTGAGGTGAGGTAGCCGACCTCGACCCGAACCGCCGGCATCCTGGTCAACCGGAGCAGGTCCCACGCCTTGGCGTGGGTACGACAGTCGCGTAGCCCGGTCCGCGCCACGATCTCCCGCTGCACGAGCCCGGCCAGCCGCTCCCCGGTGGCGGAGGTGACCCCGTTGTCCGTGCCGTAGTGGTAGGTGGCGACCCCCTCCGCCTCGGGGTTGGCGTGCCCGTCGGTGTGCAGCGAGAGGAACACGTCGGCGCCGAGGGAGTTGGCCAACTGGGCCCGTTCGGTGTCGGGCAGACATCTGCCGGGGGCCGGGCCGCGGGTGAGCTGCACCCGGACGCCCACGGCGGCGAGCCGGCCCTCCAGCCGGCTGGCCAGGTCGTGCACCAGCTCCGCCTCGGTCCAGCGCAGCGGCCCGTCCGGCACCACCACCCCCGGGTCGGTGCCGCCGTGGCCGGGATCGAGGACCACCGTCCGTCCGACCAGGGTCGGTCCGGACTGCCGGATCGCGTCGGACTCGCGTAGCCACTGTGGTCGGCCGCCGACCACCTTGCGTCCGAGCCGGCGCAGCGCGCTCATGGTGTGCGGTCCGCAGGTGCCGTCCGGTGTCAGCCCGACCTCGCGTTGGAACTGGGCCACCGCCCGGGAGGTGCGGACGCCGTAGATCGCGTCGGCGCGGCCCACGTCGTATCCCATCTCCAGCAGGCGTTCCTGCAGCGATCGGACGTCCTCCCCGCAGAGGGGCTCGGGCACCGCGTGGTAGAGGGTGCGGGCGCCGAGCCGCCAGCGTGCCGCGTCCAGGGCCCGCCAGGTCTCCGCGCCGACCCGTCCGTCGACGCTGAGCCCCCGGGACTGCTGGAAGGCCCGCACGGCGCGTTCGGTGGCCGTGTCGAACGTGTCGTCGGCCGACGGGGGGAGCAGGTCGAGGCCGGTGAGGATCCTGCGGATCTCCGCCACGGCCGGTCCACGGTCACCGGGTCGGATCGGACGCACGCACGACCCCCTCTGCTGCTGGCGGGGCGCGTCAGACACGCCGGCCGGGACTTGCGGCGAAAGGCGCTCTGCGCCCAACGGATGCTTACGGAGCCTACCGTGGCCGGTCCTGGCCAGGTTGGCGGTTTCGCGCAGGTCAGAGCCCAGAAAGGCGCGATCCCCGTACCCATCGGGTACGGGGATCGCGCCTGCTGCGCAGCTCAGAGCGCGGATTCGATCAGCCGGACCAACTCGCCCTTGGGCTTGGCGCCGGCGATCGACTGCACCGGCTCGCCGTTCTTGAAGACGGTGAGGGTCGGGACCGACATCACGCGGTAGGCGCGGGCGGTCTCCGGGTTCTCGTCGATGTTGAGCTTGACGATGGAGACCTTGTCTCCCATCTCGCCCGCGATCTCCTCCAGCAGCGGCGAGACCTTACGGCACGGCCCGCACCACTCCGCCCAGAAGTCCACCAGCACCGGCTTGTCGGACTTCAGCACGTCGGTGGCGAAGTTCGCGTCGGTGACGACCTTGGTTGCTCCCACTGAGACCCTCTCCTCTTCAGTTCATTCTCGATTGTTCAGCTCTGGATCGTGGCGATGAAGCGTTCCGCGTCGAGGGCCGCGGCGCAGCCGGTGCCGGCGGCGGTGATGGCCTGCCGGTACGTGTGGTCGACCAGGTCGCCGGCGGCGAAGACGCCGGGGATGCTGGTCCGGGTGCTGGGGGCCTGGACCTTGACGTAGCCCTCGTCGTCCAACTCCACCTGGTCGCGGAAGAGTTCGCTGCGCGGGTCGTGCCCGATCGCCACGAAGACGCCGGTCACGTCGAGCACCTTGGTCTCGCCGCTGTGCACGTTGCGGACCCGGACGCCGGTGACCTTGCCGTCCGCCCCGAGGATCTCCTCGACAGTGGTGTTCCACTCCACCTTGATCTTGCCGTTGCTGAGTGCCCGGTCCGCCATGATCTTGCTGGCCCGGAACGAGTCACGCCGATGGATGATGGTCACCGACTCGGCGAACCGGGTGAGGAAGCTGGCCTCCTCCATGGCGGAGTCACCGCCGCCCACCACCACGATGTGCTGCCCACGGAAGAAAAACCCGTCGCAGGTCGCGCAGGACGAGACGCCGTGCCCCAGGTACTCCTGCTCTCCCGGCACCCCCAGCGGGCGCCAGGCCGAACCGGTGGCCAGGATGACGGCCTTCGCCCGGTGGGCGGTCTGACCCACCCAGACGGTGCTGACCTCGTCCGAACCCACCTTGCCGGTGTCGGTCAGCTCGACCCGGGTGACGTCGTCGGTGAGGAACTCCGCGCCGAACCGCTCGGCCTGCTTGCGCATGTTGTCCATCAGCTCGGGGCCGAGGATGCCGTCGGCGAAACCGGGGAAGTTCTCCACCTCGGTGGTGGTCATCAGCGCGCCGCCGGACTGCACACCCTCGATGACCAGTGGCTTCAGGTTGGCGCGCGCGGCGTAGACCGCTGCGGTGTAGCCGGCCGGCCCGGAGCCGATGATGATCAGGTTGCGGACATCGTCCACTGCCGTCTCCCGATGTGTGTGTGCGGCATCGGCGGCGCACCGATGTCGATCCCGAGTGCCGACGACTCAGTCACGCCGGCAACTGACTTGCAGAACGTCATCGTACGAAGCGCGGATTCCCGGGCCGACCACGCGGTGGGTCACGTCACGCGGCAACAGAGGACCGGTGACCGCGGCATCACCCTACCCGCGCCTGGTAGCGGGTGTCCGCGCCGGACCCCGGCACGCCGCACTCGGGCCCGCTCACCCACACCCACCGATCCCCGGTCGGGTCGGCGAACCGGAGCACCAGCGCCGGCGCTCCTCGGAACGATGCGTAGTCGACCAGCGTCAGATCGATCGGCCCCTGCCCGTGCGCGGCGGAGACCTCGGAGAGGCAGGCGTGCAGTGCCGACGGGTCACCGAGCCGGTCCAGGTTGCCAGGCCCGGCCAGCCGGCCGCCCTGCACCGCGCTCTCTTTCGGGGCGGTCTCGGAGGGTGGGCTGGCCAGTGGACGCAGGCTCGCCAGCGCGCCGTCGGCCAGCGTCTCCGGCGTCCAGTCGACACCACTGTGCTGCGGCGCATCAGTCACCCGGTATGCCGCCTGTTGGGCGGCGGAGCCGCCGGCTGCCGTGTCGGCGCCATCTCCGGCGCCGGAGCGTCCGAGCAGGTCGACGCCGAGCCCCATGACGGCGATCGAGGCGGCGGCGACCGCCACCGGGGCGACGAACCGGGTCCAGCGGCGCCGCCGCCCCGGCCCGCTCGCGTCGTCCCGCCGGGAAACCGGGGTACGCGGTGTCAGGCGACCGCCCTGGGCGGGCAGAATCCGACCGTCGGCCCGCACAGCGTCGGCTGGAGGCTGCGCCGCGACGCCCGACCAGGCGGCGTCGAACGGGTCATCGGGTACCGCAGCGTCGGATCCGACGGGCGGATCCGACATGGCGGGTGCCGGACCCGCACCGGCGAGAGCGGCGGTGAGCCGGTCCACCACCGCCAGCGGCATCTGCGGGGCCGGTTCGGCGAGGTCGGCGAGGTCGGCGGTCACCCGGGCGAGCGCGGTGGCCAGGGCGGCGTACGCGTCGGCCCAGGCGGGATCCTCCGCGACCCGCCGTGCGACGACGGCCTCCTCCGGGGTGCCGTCCAGCGACCCGCCGAGGTAGTCGGCGAGCAGGTCGTGATCGACCCCGCTGAACTCCCCGGTTGTCACGTGTCCTCCTGGTTGGCATCCCGCCGGGAGCGCCCCGACCCCGATCCGACGCCCTCCGCGGCCCGTGGGTTCCCCGTGGTGACCCCCGGCACGTTTCCGTCGGTGCGCGCACCCGAGATGGCGGGGTCGACCCCGGTCCGCAGGTGCCCGAGCTGTACCGCCAGCCGGGCCCGGCCCCGGGCGCAGCGGCTCTTGACCGTCCCCTCGGCCACGCCGAGGATCCGGGCCGCCTCGGCCACCGGGTACCCCTGCACGTCCACCAGGACGAGCGCGGCCCGCTGTTCGGCCGGGAGCGTGGCCAGGGCGGCCCGGACCACCAGCGCGGTGTCGTGGTCGGTGGTCGGGGCGGCCGGTTCGACACCACCGGCGCCGTCCTCGGTGCGGGTGCCGTCGGGCAGCGGGACGGTCGGGTGGGCCTGCCGGCGACGGATACGGTCCAGGCAGGCGTTCACCACGATCCGGTGCAGCCAGGTGGTGACGGCTGAGTCGCCCCGGAACCGCGCGGCGGCCCGGTGGGCGGACAGGAGCGCGTCCTGGAGGGCGTCGGCGGCCTCCTCGCGGTCACCGAGGGTACGCAGCGCCACCGCCCAGAGCCGGTCGCGGTGCCGGTGGAACAGCTCGGTGAAGGCGGCCCGGTCACCGGCGACGTGGGCCCGGAGCAGTTCGAGATCGGACAGCTCGGCGGCCGGCAGCTCGGTGGCCGGCAGGCTGCCGCCCACCGGATCGGGCGTCCGCCCCCCGCCCCCGGTCATCACCACATCCGTACGAGGCGGTGCCGGGATCGTGACGGACGGCTCACGACCCCTGGACCGTGATTTCCTGGACGCCGAGCTTCCAGCCCTCGCCGCTCTCCTTCTCGGGCAGCTCGGTGATCCAGAAGAGCAGGTACTGGTACTTCTCCTCCGGGTTGAACCCGTTGAAGGTCATCGTGGTGCCGTTGTGCTCCTCGAACGGCTGACCGATCCGGTCCGTGTAGGCGGCCACGAGCTGCTTGTCGCCGGAGGAGGTGGACGGGAAGTCGGCGTTGCCGGTCCGCAGTTCGGCGGAGGCGCCGGTGGACGAGAGGACCGCGCGTACCGACTTGACCGAATGCGGTTCGCCCAGGTCGATCCAGACTCCCATGCCGGTCTTGCCAGGCAGGTTCCCGAACTTGCCCGAGTTCTGATAGGTGGCGGTTTCCCAGCCCTTGTCCTCGTCGCCGTCGATCACCCGCTCGGCGTTGCGCAGCTCGCCGCGGTCCCCGCCCGGGTCGATGATCCGGACGTCCTCGATGGTGAGCGGGCGGATTCGCGCGGCGGGTGAGGTGGCGTCGCCGGAAGCCGGGGCGCTCGCCGACGGGCCGGCCACGGGCTGCGTCCTGGGCGAGTCGTCGTCACCATCGAAGACGCTGATGCCGACGAGGAGAGCGACCAGGGCGACCGCCAGCAGGCCGGCGATGCCCACGGCGACCTTCCGGCCCCCGGCGGCGGCCAGCGGCGAGGGCTCGTCGCCCGGGTCCGCCGTGAACCGGATGGTGCCGGTCTGGTCGAGGAAGTGGTCCTCGGCGGGGACGTCGAGGCGACCCAGTTCGGCGGCGAGCACGTCCGAGGTGGGCGGGGCGATCTCGCCGTCGAGCAGGTCCATGGTGAGGTCGTCGAGGTACGCCGGCACCCCGGCGCGGACCTGCCGGGGCGCGGCGATGGAACCGCTGGCGTCGCGGACCGCGTCCACGATGCCCGCCCGGCCGTGCCCCGCCGTCGCGCCGCGTAGCGGTGCCTCCGCGTGCGGCCAGTGCCCGGTGAGTGCGAAGTAGAGGATGCCGCCGACCGCCCGGACGTCGTTCTCCTGGCTGTCGGCGCAGTCGGTGCGCGCGTCGGCCAGCACCACCCGGCCGTCGTCGCTGATCATCACGGTGCCGGGATGGACGTTGCCGTGCACCATGCCGGTGGCGTGCACGGAGGCGAGCGCGCTGGCCACGGCGTTGCCGATCGCGGTGGCGCGGGCCGGGTCCAGCGGCCCCTCGACGACCAGTTCGCGCAGCGAACGCCCGTCGACCCACTCGCGGACGACGTACGCCCGCTCGCTCTCGTCGATCGCGTCGTAGACGCCGACCAGGTTGGGGTGGATGACCCGGCTGGCGGCCACGGCGGCCTGGAGCATCTCGGTGGCGGAGTCGCCGCCGGGGTAGCGCAGCACCACCGCGACCGGTCGGCGCAGCACGACGTCGACCCCCCGCCAGACGAGCCGCCCGGCGCTGTCGTTGTTGATGTGCTCGACCAGTTCGTACCGCTCGGCGAGGATCTCACCGGCCGTGGGAGCACCGAAGGTCATGACCGGAGCGGACTCCTCCGCCTCCTGACCCTCGCCGACCTGGGTCACCCGTCCTCCCTCGGTGATCGTGTCGATCGATGGACCCGCGCTGCTGGGCATCTGGCTTCCCGCTCTGCCTTCGAAGGAACCGGCCGGAGGGTCGACGTGGGCGTCGGCCACCTGCCGGGTCCGTCCAGTGCGACCTTACCCGGACCACCCGTCGTACCGACATGTCATCTTCCCGCCGCACACGGCGAGGTGCCGGAAGTGGCCGACCTCGTCCGGTTGTGACCGTTGTCAGCCACGTTGCTGGCACATGTACTAGCCAATCTACGGGTTGACCGCAAGTAGCCACCGCAGGGGCCGGCCTGGGTGTGGCGGCCCGGGTGGCACCGCACGGCTTCCCGCCGAACGGCCCCCGATGCTCAGCCGTACGGATGGTTATCCACAGGACTTTCCGGCAGCTGAGCGGGGAGATGCCGAGTTATCCACAGCCGTGTCCCCAGGCTGGTGATCCTCGTTCACCCTCCGTGGCGTGTGTCTGCTGGGCCCGCTCAGCGGCCGAGCTTGCGCCGGACCATGCCGACCACCTCGGTGATCTCGCCGATCCGCAGCACCGTCGCCAGCCCGAGGTAGGTCACCCCGATCACGGCCCCGCCGACCACCAGCTGCACGACCGCCTCGAACCGGCTCAGCTCCCGTGGGTCGCCGGGGAGCAGGCTGACCACCAGCAGGCCGACCAGGGCCGCGCCAAGCGCGGCGAGAACCACCTTGCCCATCGTCCGCATGATCCGGCCGAGCCCGATCCGCCCCACCCGGGGGCGCAGCAGCATCGCCGACAACACCGCCGCCGCCACGTACGAGAGGGCGTTGCCGAGCATCATGCCGGCCGCGGCGAAGACGGGTGAGAAGACGACGAAGAGTCCGACCTGGAGCGCCACCCGCAGCGCCACCACCGGGATGTTCACCAGCGCCGGGGTGCGGGTGTCCGGCAGCGCGTAGAAGGCGAACGTGAAGAGCTGGCTGATCGCGAACGGCACCAGGCCCACCGCGGCGACCAGCAGCACCGTCGAGGTGGCCACCGCGTTGTCGCCGGTGAACGCGCCGTACCGGAAGACCACCACCGAGATCGGCGCGGCCAGCACCGCGTAGCAGACCGCGATCGGGGCGAGGACCGCGGTGACCATGCGGGTGCCCCGGGACAGGTCGGCGGTGACGTCGTGGAACCGGCCGTCCGCGGCGGCGGCGCTCATCCGGGGCATCAGCGCCGTGATGATCGACACGGCGATGATGCCGTGCGCCATCATCAACAGCAGGAAGACGTTGTTGTAGATCAGCAGGCCGGCGTTCTTCCCCCCACCGGCCCGGGTGAGCAGGTTGACCACCACGAAGAGACCGAGCTGGTTGACCGCGACGTAGCAGAACATCCAGCCGCCGAGCTGGGCCAGCTCCCGCAGCCCCAACTCGCGGAAGTCGAACCGCAGCTTCCACCGGAAACCCACCTTGCGCAGCGCGGGCAGCAGGCCGGCGGCCTGCACCGCGACGCCGAGCAGGGTGCCGCCGCCGACCAGCAGGATCCGCCCCAGGTCCATCTGGTCCGGCCGCAACGCCCGGGCACCGTAGACCACGATGTACGCGCCGAAGACGCCGATGACCACCAGGTTGTTGAGGATCGGCGCCCACATCGGGGCGGCGAAGTGACCCCGGGTGTTCAGCACCGCGGCGATCAGCGCGCTCACGCCGGTAAAGAACAGCATCGGCAACATCAGGTACGACAGGTCGGTGACCAGGCCGGTGTAGTCGTCGTCCTTGCCGCCGGCGTAGATGGCGGTCAGCGTCGAGGCCAACGCCAGGGCGACCACCACGGCGGCGGCCAGCGCGAGCACCGCGAGGGTCAGCAGCCGCTGGGCGTACGCCTCGCCCCGGTCCGGGTCGGTCTTGCGCCGGCGTACCAGCACCGGGATCAGCACACTGGTCAGCACGCCGCCGAGCAGGAACTCGTACACCTGGTTCGGCAGGAACAGGGCGGTGGTGTAGACGTCGCCGACCGCGTTGCCCAGGGCGGCGCCGATCATCAGGTTGCGGACGAAGCCCGTACCCCGGCTGACCAGGCTGCCGACCGCCATCACCGCGCTGTTCGCCGCGGCGCTCGTCTCCGCCACCACCTCCTGCGGCGGCGCGGCGGCCTCCGCGCCCGGCTGGTTCAGCGGCTCCGCCGAGATGAAGGTGGCGTCGTCACCCGGCCGCGGGCCGCCTCCCTGCGCGGCGTTCGCGCTGCGGTAGAGCCCGCCGCTCATCTCCAGCCTCCAAGGGGTACGTCGGAACCGGCTTCGGCCCGCACGCCATGACCATAGTCAACCGGGGCCGCATACCCGCGCCCGGCGGATCGGATCGCGCCCCGGCCCGATAGGCTGGCGATCCCATGTCCGAAGCCTCCGCTCCCCACGCCGCCGACCGCCGCGAACTCACCGCAGCGCAGCGCAACGCCGTCGCCGAGCTGCTCCGCGTCTCCCCGGTCGCCGACGAGCTCGGCCGCAGGTTCGCGCACGCCGGCCACGAGCTGCACCTGGTGGGCGGTTCCGTCCGCGACGCCCTGCTCGGGCGACTCGGCGACGACCTGGACTTCTGCACCGACGCCCACCCGGACGAGACGATCCGCATCGTCAAGGGCTGGGCCGAGTCGATCTGGGAGACCGGCCGGGAGTTCGGCACCATCGGCTGCCAGCGCGACGGGCTCCGGCTGGAGATCACCACCTTCCGCGCCGAGGCGTACGACCAGGTCAGCCGCAACCCGGTCGTCGAGTACGGCACCAGCCTCGCCGACGACCTGCGCCGGCGGGACTTCACCGTCAACGCGATGGCGGTGAGCCTGCCCGACCACCGGTTCACCGACCCGTACGGCGGTGTGGAGGACCTTGCCGCCAAGGTGATCCGTACCCCGGGCACGCCCCGGGAGTCCTTCGGCGACGATCCGCTGCGAATGCTGCGCGCCGCCCGCTTCGCCGCGCAACTGCGCTTCGCCGTGCACCCGGACGTGCGCGCGGCGATGACCCGGATGGCGGCGGACCTGGACCGGATCACCGCCGAGCGGATCCGCGACGAGTTCACCAAGCTGCTCTGCGCGGCCGACCCGATCACCGGGCTGCGGCTGCTGGTGGACACCGGGCTGGCCGAGCGGTTCCTACCCGAACTGACCGGGCTCAAGCTGGAGATCGACGAGCACGCCCAGCACAAGGACGTCTACGAGCACACCCTCACCGTGGTGAGTAACGCGATGTCGTACGAGACCGACGGCTGCGACTTCGTCCTGCGGATGGCCGCGCTCATGCACGACGTGGGCAAGCCGGCCACGAAGGCGGTCGGCCCGGACGGCCGGGTCAGTTTCCACCACCACGAGGTGGTCGGCGCCCGGCTCACCAAGGCCCGGATGAAGGCGCTGCGGTATCCGAAGGACGTCACCGCGCAGGTCACCAAGCTGGTCGGCCTGCACCTGCGCTTCTACGGGTACGGCCGGGGCGAGTGGACCGACTCGGCGGTGCGCCGGTACGTCACCGACGCCGGTGACCTGCTCTCCCGGCTACACAAGCTGACCCGGTCGGACTGCACCACCCGAAACCGGCGCAAGGCCGCGCAGCTCGCCGCCGACTACGACGCGCTGGAGGAGCGGATCGTCCGGATTGCCGCCGAGGAGGACCTGGCCCGGGTCCGACCCGACCTGGACGGCAACGCGATCATGGAGTTGCTCGGTGTGCCGCCGGGGCCGGTGGTCGGGAAGGCGTGGCAGCACCTCAAGGAGCTGCGCCTGGAGCGCGGTCCGCTGGACCGCGACGAGGCCGAGGCGGAGCTGCTGCGCTGGGCCCGCGAGCAGGGCATAGTCTCCTGAGCCGGGGATGCCCCACACTGGGGCACCCCCCGTTTGCCGCATCCGGAGCCGGTCCCGGTGGACCGGGCAGACGCGACAGGGGTCGCCCGCAGCTTCCGGGCGACCCCTGTCGTCGTACCCGTCAGCGGGTCTCGACCGCGCTGGACTCGACCGGTGGCTTCCCGTTGCCCGCCGACGATGCGCCACCCAGCCTGGCCAGCAGGCCGGCCAGGTCGATGCCGGTCAGGTCGCTGCCGAGCTGGAGCCCCTGCGCCACGTTGCCGGCCACCGACTTCGTCAGTGACGACGCGCCGTCGGTGGAGATCACCGTCATCTTGTCGATCGCCCCGATCGGGGCGCTGGCCGCCTCGACCACCTGCGGCAGCACCTTCACCAGCAAATCCAGCACGGCCGCCTCGCCGTACGCGGCGAACGCCTCGGCCTTGCGGGCCATCGCGTCCGCCTCCGCCTGCCCCCTGGCCAGGATCGCCGCGGCCTCGGCCTGGCCCTCCCGCTCGACCGCCTCGGCGATCGCGGAGCGCCGGCGCTGCTCGGCCTCACCCTCCTTGGCGCCCTCGATCGCGTTCGCCTCGGCCAGCGCGGCCCGGCGGGCCCGCTCGCCCTCACCGGTCAGCCGGGCCTGCTCGGCGGCGGCCTGGGCGGCGGCGATGGTGGCCTGCCGCTGCGCGTCGGCGTTCAGCACCGCCGCGTTGCGGGCCGCCTCGGCCTCCTGCTCCACCTTGTAGCGGGCCGCGTCGGCGGGCTTGCGTACCTCGGTGTCGAGCTGGCGCTGCTTGAGTTCGGCGTTGCGCTCGGCCACCTTCTGCTGCTCGGAGAGGATCGCCTGGTCCCGCTCGGCCTGGGCGAGCGGCCCGGCCGCCGCCGACTTCGCCTTCGCCGCGTCGATCTCCGCCTGGATGGCGGCCTGCTTCAGCGACAGGTTCCGGTTCGCCTCGGCGATCGCCTCCTCGGCCAGCAGCCGCTCCTGCTCGGCCTGCTGCCGGGCCCGGGCCTCGGCGATGGCCGCGTCCTTGAGCACCCGGGCGGCCTCCGGCCGACCCAGATCCTGCAGGTAGGAGCCCTCGGCCAGAATGTCCTGGAGCTGGAAGGTGTCCAGCACCAGGCCCTGGTTGGTCATCGAGTGCTCGGCCTCCTCGGCGACCGCGCTGGCGAACGCCGCCCGGTCCCGGATGACCTCCTCGACGGTGAGCCGGCCGACGATCGAGCGCAGCGCACCGGCCAGCACCTCCCGGGTGAAGTTGTCGATCTCGTCCTGCTGGTGCAGGAACCGTTGGGCGGCGGCGCGGATGGCGTCCTCGGTGCCGCCCACCTTGACGATCGCCACACCGTGCAGGTCGGTGCGGATGCCCTGCTTGCTGACCGCGCCCCGGATGCCGACGTCGATCCGACGGCTGGACAGGTCCAACGACTGGAGTTTCTGCACCACCGGCAGCACGAACACCGAGGCACCGAGGACGACCTTCTGGCCGGACATGTCGGTGGACCGGCCGCCGTCGGCCGTCTGGGTGGTACGGCCCTTGCGCCCGGTGACGATGAACGCCTCGTTCGGGCCGGCGACCTTGATCCGGGAGAGCACGAAGAAGACGAGAACGAGGACGAGGAGGACCGCGCCGCCGATGGCGAAGAGAAGGGGCATGTGACCGTCCTGTTTCTTGGTGAGGGGGTTCAGTAGGTCTCGACGTGCACGCTGGTCTCGCTCAGCGCCTCGACCACGAAGACCTGCGCGCCGATCGGGATTGGACGGTCTGCGCGGGCGTTGAGCTTGACCGGCTGGCCGGCGACGCGTAGCCGGACCTCGCCGTAGCCGTCGACGGGCACCGGAGTGACCACCAGGCCGATCGCGCCGACCAGGTGGTCACGGGTGGGGGTGGGGTCGGTCCGCATGTTACGCGCCGCCCGGCTGAGTCGGGCCGCCAGCCACGCGGCCGGCACCGCCGCCAGCGCGCCTCCGGCCGCCGCCGCCCCGACCATGACCGGGGTACGCCCACCGACCAGCTCGTTGACGATGGCGGCGCCGAAGCCGAACGCGCCGAGGAACCCGGCGAGGACCTCGAGGGAGACCGGACCGTCGACGTCGGGGTGGCCGAAGTGCAGCAGCTCGCCGCCGAGCAGCGCGAGCGCCAGCACGCCGACACCGACCGCACCGATGATCAGGAAGATGATGGTCCCGGTGGCCATGCCCGGCACGGTATCGACGGCGCGCAAGGGAGCGAGCTGGCCGAACCGTCAGCGCGGGAGCCACCTCGCTCGTTGACGAACGTGAACTCCCCCGGTCGGTCACGTCAGCCACCGTCCACCTTTGATGTTCAGAGGCGTGACCGTGGCCGACGTTTGCCTGGTTGGCTCGAAGGATGACCGACCTGGGGGACTAGCCGTTGACAAGATGGGTTGAGGAAGGCATCTTGGCATTGACAAGAAAGGGGCCGCCATGTCGTCGGACACGCTCACCACGGCCGGAATCCTGCTGATCACCGTCGTAGCGGTCGCGTACGGCGGGTTGACCCTGCTCACCCACCTGGCCCGCCGGAAGCCCGGCTACCTGGACAACCCCGTCCGCCGGGGAATGTGGACGGCGGGCCACGCGCACGCCGGCGTGCTGGTCCTCTTCGCCCTCGTCGCGTTGCCCTACATCGACCAGGCCGACGTGTCGGGCGGGACACGGACGCTGATCCGGTCGCTGTTCGTCGCCGCGCCGATCCTGATGCCGCTCGGCTTCTTCCTCTCCGTCGTGCGACCGACTGACACCCGGCCCAACAAGCTGATCTGGCTCACGGTGGCGGGCGGAGCGAGCCTGAGCGCGGGCGCCCTGCTGCTCGGCATAGCCCTGCTGTGAGCGGCCGCGACAGGATCTGCCCAACCTGCCGGTTCGGTTGGTGTCGCAGGCGAGGGGCAGAATGGCCCGCATGCGCTGGACCGTGCTCGACTCGCCGATCGGGGAGTTCTCCGTGGCCACCGACGGTGCGGCGGTGCGTGGCGCGCACTTCGGTCGGGTCGCGGCGGCAATCGAGCAGCCCGTCGACGAGCTGGACCGGCAGGTCGTCGCGGAGTTGCGGGCGTACTTCGCGGGAGAGTTGGAGGGCTTCACGGTGCCGGTGGAGCCGCCTCGCGGCTCCGACTTCGAGCGCGCGGTCTGGCGGGAGATGATCCGGATCCCGTATGGCGGAACCCTGACCTACGGCGAGGTGGCCCGTCGGGTCGGCGATGCGGGAGCGGCCCGGGCGGTGGGGGTGGCCTGCAACCGCAACCCGATTCCGGTCATCGTGCCCTGCCACCGGATCGTCGGCGCCGGCGCGAAGCTGGTCGGCTTCGGCGGCGGGCTGGACCGCAAACGCTTCCTGCTCGAACTGGAGGCGCGGGTCGACTTCGAACGCTCCCTGCTCGGCTCCGGCTGACCCGCTGGCGGCTCCCGACTGACCGGAGAGCACGAGGGTCGGCGGGCCGAGCGGATCGGTAGCGACCGATCGGTCGATGCGACGGATCACGCTCGGCGCGGAGGATCGAGGCGTCTGATCTGCCCGACCTCGACGAGGGCTCCCATGAACGACAGGCAGGACAGGACCGTCAACCGCCGCCGGCTGTTGCGCCGGGCGGGCACCGTCGCGGCGGGGATCGCCGGCAGCGGGGTGGTCGGGGCGAGCGCCGCCGACCCCGCCCGGGCAGATCCCGGGGACCCGGTCCTTCAGGGCCGTGACAACGACGCGGTGGACCAGGCCACGACGTTGCGGACAGCCGCGACGGGCGCCACCCTGCGGCTGGGAAACTCCAGGACGACGCCGGGCTCGAACGGCAGCATGTTGGCCGAGCCGACGCTGCGGCTCGCCCCGAGCGGGGACACCCTTCCGCCGAACGCAGAGGTCGGCTCGATCGGCATGAACAGCGCCGGCAGCCTGCTGGCGGTCTCCGGCCAGTCCGACGGGTTCAGCATCGTCGACTTCGTCTACACCAGCGGCACCGCCAGCCGGATCGTCCCGGTCGTGCCGCAACGGGTGATCGACACCCGGACGCCCCTCGGGCGGTCCCGGATCGAGAACCGCACCGGCAACCTGGACAGCTCCGGCCGGCTGATGGCCGGCCATACGATCCACGTCAACCTGGGCGACTACGTCTTCTTCGGCGAGGGCGTGTTCGGCAACGTCACGGTCACCAGTCCACTCGACACCGGCTTCCTCCAGATCTTCCCGGAGGGCACGCCGCGCCCCGCGGAGTTCTCGACCATCAACTTCGAGAACAACCAGACGTTGTCGAACGGGTTCTTCTCGGGCGTCAGCAACGACCTCGACCTGATTTCGGTCTACACGCTGAAGACGACGCACGTGATCATCGACGTGGTGGCGTTCGTGATCAGCTACGGCGAGGTGAACCCAATGTTCCTGCCACTGTCCGGCGGGCAGCGGCTGAGCGCCGAGGCGCTCGCCGCCCGTCGGGCGGAACGCGCGGCCGCAGCCCAGCGGAGCAAGCCCCGCTGGAGGTGACCGGCCGGTTCCACGTACCCAATCGACCGCAAGCCGCGAGGGCCGGGTCCACGCGGACCCGGCCCTCGGTGTGCTGCTGGTCAGCGCGTCAGCGCTCGACCTCACCGGCGATGAACGCCTCGACGGCGGCGTGCGCGTCATGGTCGGCGTACTGCACGGGCGGAGACTTCATGAAGTAGGAGGAAGCCGAGAGGATCGGGCCACCGATCTTGCGGTCCAGGGCGATCTTCGCGGCCCGGACGGCGTCGATGATCACGCCGGCCGAGTTCGGCGAGTCCCACACCTCGAGCTTCAGCTCGGCGTTGAGCGGGGCGTCACCGAAGGAGCGGCCCTCCAGGCGGATGTACGCCCACTTGCGGTCGTCGAGCCACGGCACGTGGTCGGACGGGCCGATGTGCACGTCGCTCTTGGCCATCTCGTGCGGCACCTGGGAGGTGACCGACTGGGTCTTCGAGATCTTCTTCGAGACCAGCCGGTTGCGCTCCAGCATGTTCATGAAGTCCATGTTGCCGCCGAAGTTGAGCTGGTACGTGCGCAGCAGCTCGACGCCACGGTCCTCGAAGAGCTTCGCCAGCGCGCGGTGCACGATGGTCGCACCGACCTGGCTCTTGATGTCGTCGCCGACGATCGGCAGGCCCGCGTCGGTGAACTTCTGCGCCCACTCGGGGTCGGAGGCGATGAAGACCGGCAGGGCGTTGACGAACGCGCAGCCGGCGTCGATCGCCGCCTGGGCGTAGAACTTGTCGGCCTGCTCGGAACCGACCGGCAGATAGGAGACCACCACGTCGACCTGGGCGTCGCGCAGCGCCTGGGCCACGTCCACCGGCTCGACGTCCGACTCCTCGATGATCTCGCGGTAGTACTGGCCCAGCCCGTCGAAGGTCGGGCCGCGCTGCACGGTCACCCCGGTCGGCGGTACGTCGCACAGCTTGATCGTGTTGTTCTCGCTGGCGACGATCGCCTCGGCGAGGTCCATGCCCACCTTCTTGGCGTCCACATCGAACGCCGCGACGAACTGCACGTCGGAGACGTGGTAGTCGCCGAAGGTGACGTGCATGAGACCCGGGACGCGGTCGGTCGGGTCGGCGTTGCGGTAGTACTCCACGCCCTGCACGAGGGACGAGGCGCAGTTACCCACACCGACAATGGCGACGCGGACGGAGCCCATAGCGTCTGCCTCCTTCTTCTTCATCACGGCCGCTCTTTCCTGGACTCTCCAGGCGGAGGCGGGCTGTCGGTTTCTCGTCGTCCGCCGGCCGTCCCGGTGCCCGGGACCGTCGGGGCACGGCCGGAGCGCTCGTTGGCGATGAGCTCCTCCAGCCAGCGGACCTCGCGCTCACAGGCGTCGAGCCCGTGGCGTTGCAGTTCCAGGGTGTACGCGTCGAGGCGCTCGGCCGCTCGGGCCAGTACGTCGCGAAGTCCCTCGCGACGTTCCTCTATGGTGCGGCGGCGACCCTCCAGGATGCGTAGGCGGGTTGCCTGGTCGGTCCGGGAAAAGAACGCGAAGTGCACACCGAAGCCCGTGTCGTCGTACGTCTCGGGACCGGCCTGCGCGATGAGCTGCGCGAAGCGTTCCTTGCCCTCGGCGGTGATGGTGTAGACCACCCGACCCCGTCGGCTGGTCAACGCGGGAACCTCCCCGGCGGTGGCGGGTGTCTCGGCGGCTTCGGTGATCCATCCCGCCGCCTGCAGCCTGCGCAGGGTCGGGTAGAGCGAGCCGTAGCTGATGGCTGCCCGGATGGCTCCCAGCTTGGCGGTGAGTTCCTTGCGGAGCTCGTAGCCGTGCATGGGGGACTCCTGCAGCAGACCGAGAATGGCGAGTTCGAGCACGAGCCATCCTCTCCTACCTCACCCACAGGACCGTTGGACGTCCCGATGTATCGGGCCGATACATCGCACGTTAATACCCGGCGGGGGTCGAGGCAAACCCCCGGATCCGGAAGGTTCGCATCACGCATGGTGACGGCGGTCGCCTCGTCCGGCCGGACCGCGTACCCTTTGCCGCATGCGTACGCAGCGCCAGGTGGTCGACTACTCGCTCCGGAAGCGAGCGGTGCTGCGTGAACTCCTCGCCGGCCGGGTCGGCACGTACGACGTCTGCGACGCCTCGCCGTACCTGAAGAACGCTGCCCGCTTCCACGGTGAGCCCACCGAGGAGCGCTGCCCGGTCTGCCGGAGCGAGAACCTCATCCACGTCCATTACATTTACGGGGACGAACTCAAGCAGTCCGCCGGTCAGGCACGCGCCCTGGCCGAGTTGCCCGCGCTGGCGATGACGCTGCGTGAGTTCCAGGTCTTCGTGGTGGAGGTGTGCCTCGGCTGTGACTGGAACCACCTCGTCGAGCAGTTCCTGCTCGGGTGGGGCGGGCT
>NZ_SMKF01000129.1 GCF_004348325.1 Micromonospora sp. KC213
GGTGCGGGGCGGGTAGGTGGGCCGGCGTGACCGAAGACGTTCCCGTGACCGACGCGCCCGTGACCGACGCGGTCGCCGACGAGCCCGACACCCGGCGCATCGACGAGCTGCTCGAGGACCTCTACCACGGCCAGGAACGAATCAGCCAGGCGGCCATCTACCGCCGCGCCGTCGCGGCGGAACTCCCCGCGCGGCTGCTCACCCGGATCGCCGCGCTGCCGCAGGGCGAGTACGCGGTGGACGAGGTCGCCGACCTGCTCGGCGGCTCGGTCATCTGACACCCCCGGAAGGAGACCCAGATGTCCGACGAGGCGCGCCGCGAGAGGCAACCGGCGCTCGGCCAGCCACCGGAGGGCACCGACACCCTCCCCGACCCGGACTTCGCCAACGAGCACGACCGCACCGCCGTGGACCGCGAGGTCATCACCGGCACCGACGAGGACGAACGGGAACCGGAGGCCTCGCGCGGCTGGGCCGGCCACGACCACGGCACCACCCCCACCTGACGACGGGGCCGGGGCAGCTGCGGGATACGACGGAAGGGGCCGGCACACGCCAGCCCCTTCCGTCGTGTCGGGGTCACTTCTCGTCGTGCCCGCCCTCGGCGGCCTGCTGCGCCACCGCGTACCCGAGCTGGAGGAAGTCCGACGCGGCCACCGCGGTCAGCGCGGTGGCGACGAGGCGGGTCAGCCGGGGCGCCAACACCAGTCCGCCGGTCAGGCCGGTGGCGATCCACACCGCCAGGCAGAACGGGCAGCTCAGCAGCTCACCGATGGCGTGCCGGGTGGGGCTGCCGGAGTCGCGGACCTGTTCCATCACCTCGCCGCTGCCGATGGGGTGGTCGTAGCGGGTGAACGGGGCCCGCAGCGGACTGGTGACGGCGTCCTTGGTGAGCAGCCGGCTCAACTTGTGGGTGGCGATGCCGAGCAGCACCACGTCGGCGGTGGCCGGGCGCTCCGGTACCGGCCGGCCGGTCACCTTGACCAGCGCGGCCAGGGACGCGGTCACGGCCGCGTAACTGCCCATCGCCTTCAGGTACGCGTCCAGCGGCCTGTTCTCCTGCGGCGCGTACGCCCGGCGCAGCCGCGCCACCCTCTGCTTCACGCCCATCCCGGCCACGCCGGCCTCCTCGTCCTCGTCGGGTCCGCTCAACCGGCGGTCAGGTTTTCGGCCACCTCGCCGGCGAGGTTGGCCAGGGCCTCGTCGGCCAGGTCGTCGGGCCCGTCCCCGGTCAGGTCGAGCCGGACCCGGGAACCGCCGGCGTCGGCGGGCTCCACCTGGATCTCCGCCGACCACCCGGGCGCGGCGTCGTTGCTCCACCGCGCCCGTAGCGGATCGGTGCTGGTCTGCGGGCGCCCCCCGGCTCCGGACCGCAACGGTTCGGGCAGCCACGCCGACGCCCGGTCCGGGTCGGTCGCCGTGCTGAAGACCACCTCCGGTGGGGCGGACATCCCCTGTTCGGCGCGCATCGTCAGGATCCGTCCCGCAGCCGGCTCGGGTCGACCTCGCGCCCGGGGTTACGGGCCAGGTACTCGGTCTCCAGTTCGGCGGTTCGCCGTAGGTGGGTGGCGAGCGCGGAGTCCGACGCGTGGCGCAGGGTGTCCAGCCGGGTGCGGTGCAGGCTGTGCAGCTCGCGGAACAGGTCCTCGTCGTCCAGTTCTCCCGGGTCGATGCCGGGCGGCTCCTCGTCGACAACCGTGACGGCGTGGTCGCCGTCCCACTCGGTCATCCGCTGCTCCGGGCTGACGTCGCCGGCCTGGCGTACTGATTCGGTCATGTCGCCCCCCTGGGCTCGTCTTGGCTGGCACCTAGACGGATGCCCACACCACCTGTGACCAAACCCGGCTACGACACCGCGTCGGAGAGCGCCGGCCGTCCCGGTACCCTCGATGCCATGAAGCGGCTCTGGACACCGGCGTGGATCGCCCGCCACGTGGCCATGGTCGTGCTGGTGGTCGGGTTTCTGGCGTTGGGGTGGTGGCAGATCAGCCGCGCCGTCTCGGGCAACACGCTCAGTTGGGCGTATGCGGTGGAGTGGCCGATCTTCGCCGGCTTCGTGGTCTTCGTCTGGTGGCGGGAGGTGCGGCACGCGCTGCGCGGCCGGGAGACCGGCGCGGAGCCGGTCACCGGTCCGGCCGACCCGGTCACGGTCGGTGACGGCACGTCCGTCTCGCCGGTACGCCGTCCGGTGCGGGTGTCCCGGGTGTCGACGGTCGAGGTACCGGAGGACGCCGACCTGGCCGCCTACAACCGCTACCTGACCTGGTTGAACGCCAATCCGGGCGCGCGGCCCGGTGACTATCCCGGCTGAACGCCGGCGTGGAAGGACGGACGACGGTGGGCGCAGC
Organism: Micromonospora sp. KC213; assembly: GCF_004348325.1. Lineage (GTDB taxonomy): Bacteria > Actinomycetota > Actinomycetes > Mycobacteriales > Micromonosporaceae > Micromonospora. Next base: position 2,349 of record NZ_SMKF01000129.1, read on the forward strand.
CCTTACCCGGTACCGCGTGATCGCCTGGATCGTGGGCGTGGCGCTGGTCGTGCTGGTGCTGATCGGCATGCCGCTGAAGTACGGATTCGACGAGCCGATCGTGGTCGCGGTCGTCGGCACCGCACACGGCTGGCTCTACATGCTCTACCTGGCCGCCACCTTCGACCTGGGCCGTCGGGTCAACTGGCCGTTGCGCCGGATGCTGCTGGTGATGCTCGCCGGCACGGTGCCGTTCGTGTCGTTCGTGGCCGAGCGGAAGGTCACCCGGGGGCTCGCCGCACGCCCGCAGCCGGCACCCGAGCCGCTGCCCACCGCCTGACCACCCCGCCGGTCAGCGGTCCGGACGCCAGCACCCGGTGGTCGGGGGCTGCTCGGCGTCGGCGTACCGGTGTTCCCGCCGCGCCTGGCGCAGGGCCGCCACGACCTGCTCGAACTGCTCGGTGTCGTCGCTGCTGAACAGCAGCACCTCGACGCCCCGGCTGTGCCCCCACAGTTCGTACGCGGGGGGCCGCCAGCGGTCCCCCGCGTACGCCAGCAGCACCGGCAGCATCCAGACCACCCCCAGCGCCAGGTACGCCCCGGCGGTGAGCCGGTGCAGCCCTCCGGTGAAGCCGAGCAGGACCCCGACGGCGGCGATGGTGGCGGCGGTGGCCGCGACGACGCGGACTGCCAGCCGGTCGTGCGGTCCCCGGCCGGTACGCAGGTGGGTGAGTTCGCCGACCAGGAACGTGTTCCGGCCGACGTTGAACCGTTCGGTGGTGACCACGATGCCCGAGCGGGCGTAGAGCAGCGTCGCCCGGCGGGTGTCCCGCGGCGGGCGGGTGGCGGAACGGTGTGCCTGCACGGCGTACTCCCCCCGGCCGGCGATGCCGGTGCTCCCACCATCGCCACCGGCGCACGACGGGATTCCCGGTCTCAGGGCTCCATTCTGTGCCGCCCGGGCCAGCCCCGCCCGGGCGGAAGCGGGCCGCCGGGCGACCGCCCGGTGGGGAATTGCCGCCCGTTTCGGTTTTGTCGGATAGCACGCCGGGCCGACCAACGGCATCCGCCCGGAACGACGAACCGGATTTTCCGCTCTAAAGGGACCAGCTCACCGGCCCGTCGGTGCCTGCGACACCATCGCCCCACAGAGCAGTACCTGCATCTTTGCCAACTTTCGCCCCGTCTTACCCTCCCGACGACCCCCGTCACGGGTTAGGTTGGGCGGGCCGGCCAGGTCCACCGCCATCCGCCCGGATGGCCCCGGGCCGGTGTCGCCGGAGAGGTCAGCATCCTCCGGTGACTTTCGGAGAGGAGCCTTCCGCTCTTGCCGTCCTTACGGATGCTGGTGCGAACGCTCACGGTCGCCGGTCTCACGGCCGCGCTGATCGCCCCGTCGACGGCGGCTCGGGCCGAGCCCTCCGTCGCCGAGCTGACCGCACGGATCGAGAAGTCCTCGACGGAGCTGGAACAGATCGTCGAGTCGTACAACAAGCTCAATGAGGAGATCAAGGCGAACAAGGCGACCGCGGCCCGGCTGCAGGCCCAGATCGGCCCGCTGGAGGCGCAGACCGCGCAGAGCCGGGCCGAGGTCGGCGCGATGGCCGCGACCGCGTACAAGACCGGCGGGCTACGGACCGCCCGCGCGCTGCTGGAGCCGGGTGGCCCGGCAACCCTGATGGACCGGCTGAGCACGATCGACCAGCTCACCCGGGACCGCCAGGAGCGGATCAGCGGCTTCACGGACAACCAGCGCCGGTTGCTGGACGAGAAGTCCCGGCTCGACGCCACGCTGGCCCGGGAGGCCGCGCAGGCGCGTGCCATGGGAAACACCAGGAGGAAGATCGAGCGCGACCTGGCGAGGCTGTACGAGATGCGCCGCGCGGCGTACGGGCGGGAGACCGAGGCGCCGCCGACCCGACCGGACCGGTCCGCCGAACCCGCGCCGACGGTCCCCGGCAACGCCGGGGCGGCCGTGCGGTACGCGTACGGGGCTATCGGCAAGCCGTACGCGTGGGGCGCCGACGGCCCCAACGGTTACGACTGTTCGGGGTTGACCTCCGCCGCCTGGCGAGCGGCCGGCAAGTCGCTGCCGCACAACACCCGGATGCAGTGGGGGAAGGTGGCACACATCGGCCGCGGCGATCTACGCCCCGGCGACCTCGTCTTCTACAGCGGACTCGGGCACGTGGCCCTCTACGTCGGCGGTGGGAAGATCATCGACGCGCCCAGCGCGGGGCGCAACGTGCTCAAACGGGACATGAACATCATGTCCATCCAGGGCTACGGTCGGGTCCTTTAGCCCGACGCGCGTACGGCGAACGGCCGGCGTCCGACTCGGACGCCGGCCGTTCGCCGTCACTGTCGCCGCCGGTCAGGCTGCCTGGAGCCCCTCGGCGCGGGCCAGCTCGCGGAGCCGCCCGAGCGCCTGGATCTCCAACTGGCGGATCCGCTCGCGGGAGAGCGAGAAGCGCGACGCGACCTCCGTCAGCGAGTGCTCCCGCCCGTCCTCCAGGCCGTACCGGGCCCGCATGATGCCGGCGGACCGGTCGTCGAGGTGGTTGAGCAGACCCTCGATGCGCTGCCGCTCCAGCCCGGTGAGAACGATCTCCTCCGGCGACGGGGCGTCACTGTCGGCGACCAGGTCACCGAGGTTGGTGTCGCCGTCGTCGCCCACCGGGGTGTCCAGCGAGACGGTGTCCTGCGACCAGCGGACCAGCTCGTTGACCCGCTCGACGGTGACCCCGAGCGCCGCCGCGATCTGCTCCGGCTCCGGGTCGCCGCCTAGTTCCCGGGTGAGCTGCCGGGCCACGTTGCGCATCCGGTTGACGTCCTCCACCAGGTGCACGGGCAGTCGCACCGTCCGCTCCTGCTGGGCGATCGCCCGGCTGATGGCCTGCCGGATCCACCAGGTGGCATAGGTGGAGAACTTGTAGCCGCGCTCGTAGTCGAACTTCTCGACGGCGCGGACCAGACCCGTGTTGCCCTCCTGGATCAGGTCCAGCATGGGCATCCCGGAGCGCACGTAACGGCGGGCGATGGAGACGACCAGCCGCAGGTTGGCCCGGATGAACAGGTCCTTGGCCCGCTCGCCCTCGATGACGAGGCGCTCGAGCTCCTCCCGGTCGACGCCGGCGGGGACGCGGTCCTCACCGAGCAGGTGCTCGGCGTAGAGGCCGGCCTCGATGGCCTTGGAGAGATCGACCTCCTTGGCGGCGTCCAGCAGCGGCGTCCGGGAGATCTCGTGAAGGTAGACGCCGACCAGGTCCCGCTCCTCGGCGACCTCGTCGGTGCGCATGCCGATATTCTTGTCCACGTTGCCCACGGTCCCCTCGCTCGCGCCGGTTGCCCGGTTCCTTGCCATCCCCACGTCCATCAGCCCTTCCCCGCGACCTCCGATGTGCCCGTCGGTGCTGACACCTACACAACAGATGAGACGTGTCGGGGATTCCAGGTCGTGAGTCGAAAGTGTCACGAATGCCTGAGTATCAGCTGAAAGCTCGGTCCACGTTTGCTGTCAGCACCTCGTTCGTGATCGGCTGGTACGGCACCACGAACAGGTCGGCGGCTCAGGCGAGGTGCCTTCACCCTCCGGTATCGCACCATTGCGACACCGGGGACACAGCGACCCTCGTCACCGTCCGGCTGCGATCCTGGTCACTGCCAATTACGCGCCCGCGGACCGGTCGGTTCATCCACGCCCGGTGGATTACCCCACGGCATGGACAACAATCCGTAGGCCGTCGGACGTCCCGCGCCCGATGTGTTCCGCGTCTCACCCGCCCGCAGCGGGGATCAGGGGCGGATCCCGCTGCGGGCCGCCACCCCCACGAAGAGCACGTCGGCCACGGTGAGCTGGGCGAGCCGGCTGGCTGTCGGGCCCGAGCGGTAGCTGGTCTCGCGGGTCGCGGTGGTGAGCACGAAGTCCGCCACCTCGGTGATCGGCGAACGGGGGAAGGTGGTCAGCGCGACGGTGCCCGCGCCGCTGGCCCTCGCCCGGGCCAGCACCTCGACGACGGATGAGGTGGCGCCGGTGTGCGAGATGCCGATGGCGACGTCGCCCCGGCCCAGCAGCGCCGCGGAGGCCAGCGCGGTGTGCCCGTCCGGAAAGTGGAACGCGGTGCGGCCGATGCGGTGCAGCTTCTGCTGCAGGTCGGCGGCGACGAGGCCGCTCGCCCCAGCTCCGTGGACGTCGATGCGACCGGCCGCGACGAGGGCGTCCACCACCCGCGCGCAGCGCACCGGGTCGAGCTGCTCGGCGGTCTGCTCCACGCTGCGGGCGTCGTGGAACGCGACGGTTTCGATGATCTGCGCCAGGTCGGCCCCGGGTGGGATGTCTCCGCTGGCCACCCGGACGCCCGGCGGTGCGATCCGGCGGGGGGCCTCGGCCGCGAGCCGGATCCGTAGCTGCGGGTAGCCGGGCACGCCCACCGACCGGCAGAACCGGATGACGGTGGCTTCGGATGCCTCGGCGGCGATCGCGAGGTCGGTGATGGTCCGGCGGGCGGCACCGGCCGGATCCGCCACGACGAGCCGGGCCACCCGCTGCTCGGCGGGGGGCAGCGCGGGAAGCAGCCCGTTGATGTGGACGACCAACCCGCCGGGCCCGGGGCTCGCGGGAATCCCCGCACTCTTCGCCACAGCCGGAAATTACTGTCGTCGATGGGCCGGCGTCAATCACCGCGCCGGAACGACCAGCGCTACCGTATCGCCCATGTCGGAACGCAGTGTGCTGGTCACCGGAGGAACGGGCGGGCTCGGCGGAGCGGTGACCGCCGCTTTCGCGCAGGCGGGCTGGCGGGTGGTCGTACCGCAGCGGGAGAGCCGGCCCTCGGCGGGCCCGCCGGCCGGCGTGGTGCGCCCGACCGCCGACCTGATGGACCCGGTCGCGGTGGCCCGGGCGGTCGAGGAGGCCGCCGGCGACCCGGCCGCGCCGCTGCGCGCCGTGGTCAACCTCGTCGGCGGGTACGCCAGCGGCGGCAAGGTGCACGAGACCCCGATCGAGGAGTTCGAGCGGATGCTGGCAGTCAACCTGCGCCCCACCTATCTGGTCACCCAGGCGGCGCTGCCGTACCTGATGGCGGCCGGCGGCGGCGCGGTGGTCTGCGTGTCCGCCCGGGCCGCGGTCGCCCCCTTCCCCGGTGCCGCCGGGTACGCGACCGCGAAGGCGGCGGTGCTCGCCTTCGCCAACGCGGTCGCGGTCGAGTACCGCGGCGCGGGAGTGCGCTGCAACACGGTGCTGCCGAGCGTCATCGACACGCCGGCGAACCGGGCCGCCCAGCCGGGAGCCGACCACCGCCGCTGGGTCGCCCCGGCCGAGATCGCCCCGGTGGTGCGCTTCCTCGCCTCCGACGAGTCCGCACCGACCAGCGGTGCGGCCGTCCCGGTCTACGGCCGGGCCTGAACCACGACCGGCCGGGCCGTGTGGCCGGTCAACGGTCGGTCGGGACCGGCCGCCGCGGCGTCGACCGACGGCCCGGTGTTCGACGGCGCGGTGGGTGCGGGCAGGACGGGTGACGGCACGGTGGGCTCGGACGCCTGCGACGGCAACCACTGCGCCAGGTGCGCCTGGATCCGGCGGGCCACCTCCTCGGGCGTACCGGCGGCGTCCACCAGCACGAAGCCCGGAAACTCGGGCAACGTCCGGTACGCCGCGTCGGCGGCGGTCAGCCACTCCATGGTCTCGTGGTCGGTGCCCCGGCACTCGATCCGTCGGTACGCCTCCGCCGGGTCGACGGTGAGCAGGAAGGTGACCTGGGGCGGGGGGAAGACCCGGTAGCCAGCCCGGGCCAGCCGCTCCCAGCGCCGCCCGTCGTGAGCCCGGATGCTGGCGTACTGGCAGACGGCGTAGCGGTCCATCACCGCCACCCGACCGGTCACCAGGCTGCCGAGCAGGGCGGCGGCGATGGCGAGCCAGCGCAGCGCGGACTCCACCGCCAGCACCCCGTTGCGCCCGAGCAGGCGCTGGGCGTCGGGGCGGCCGAGCCGGTTGGCCAGCCGGCCGAGCCAGCGCCGGCCGCCGGCGTTGCGGTGGTAGGTGGCGGGACGGCCCGCCGCGGTGAGCGCCTCGGCGAGCCGGTGCGCCTGGGTGGTCTTGCCCGAACCGTCGATGCCGATCAGGGCGACCCGGCGCAGTCGGGCCCTGTCGCCGGTCGCCCGCGGTGATCTCGCCACCCTGCACAGGCTATCCGACCCGCGCTGCCTCCCCGGCGTTTCGTCCCGGTCCGTTCCTCGCTGCCCGCCCCGCCCGCGCCGTGCAGGTGTGGGCGGGCGCCCTTCCGGGTACGCGATGTCATTTCCGACCACCTGTCCGCCTTCACCACGATCGACGGGAGAACCAGATGGCCGAGCGCGGGGACGAGAGTCTGTTGCACACCCTCAAACGGGTCGCCGCCGTGCTCAAGCAGAACGAGATCCCCTTCGCGCTCGGCGGCAGCTTCGCCGTGTACGCGCACGGCGGGCACTCCAGCGAGCACGACGTCGACTTCCTGATCCGCGAGGAGGACGTCGAACGGGCGTTGGAGACGCTCATCGCGGAGGGCTTCACCGCCGAGCGTCCGCCGGAGGACTGGCTGGTCAAGGTCTACGACGAAGGCCGGATGGTGGACCTGATCCACCGGCCCGTCGAGACCCCGGTGACCGACGAGACCTTCGCCGACACCGTGGTCCGCCCGGTCGACGCCATCCACATGCCGGTGCTCTCCGCCACCCGACTGATGGTGCACAAGCTGCTCAGCTTCTCCCAGCACTACTGCGACTTCGCCCGGGGCCTGCCGCTGGCCCGCTCGTTGCGGGAACAGATCGACTGGGAACGGGTACGGAAGGAGACCCAGCACTCGCCGTACGCGGAGGCGTTCCTGGTGCTGCTGGACCGGCTGGACGTCGTCCCGTACGCCGGCACTCCGGTGCCGTACGCCAGGACGCCCGAAGGGAAGGAGACACCGTGACCGAGCAGGGCACCGGCCCACCGGACGAATACGTCGAGGCGGAGATCCACCGGATGCTCGTCGAGGATCCCGACGTCGCCGAGCAGGGCATCACCGTGGCCCACCGGGAGCGCGGCCTGGTCCTCTCCGGCGAGGTGGAGAGCCCGCACCGACGGGAGGAGATCCTGCGCCGGGTTTCCGAACGCTTCCCCGACGTGCCGGTCACCAGCGACATCGGGGTGATCCGCACGCAGGCGCCGAGCCAGGTGGAGGAGTTGCCGTGAGGAGGACCCGAGAATGATCCGGATCGCCGCCGTCGGCGACGTCCATCTGGACGAGGACGTGGTCGGCCGGTTCCGGCCGGCCCTGGAGGAACTGCCGGACTGCGCCGACGTGCTGCTGCTCGCCGGCGACCTCACCCGGCACGGCACCGAGGCCGAGGCGCGTTGCGTGGCCCGCGAGTTCGGTGATCTCGGGGTACCGGTGATCACCGTGCTCGGCAACCACGACCACCAGTGCGACCAGGTGCCGCAGGTGGTGAAGGTGCTGCAGGACGCGGGGATCACGGTGTTGGAGGGGACCGGCACCGTGCTGGAGTTCCCGGGCGGCCGGCTCGGCGTGGCCGGGGTGAAGGGCTTCGGGGGCGGTTTCGCCGGGCGGTGCGCCAGCGACTTCGGCGAGCCGGAGATGAAGGCGTTCGTCCGGACGACCACCGAGAGCGCGGACGCGCTCGGCCGGGCGTTACGCGGGTTGGACTGCGACCTGCTGGTCGCGCTCACCCACTACTCCCCCGTACCGGAGACCCTCGCCGGTGAGCCCTTGGAGATCTACCCGTTCCTCGGCTGCTACCAGCTCGGTCAGGCGATCGACTCCGCGCCGACCGCGCTGGCCCTGCACGGGCACGCCCACCACGGCACCGAACGCGGCACCACGCCGGGCGGGGTGCGGGTGCGTAACGTCGCCCACCCGGTCATCAAGCAGGCGTACAGCGTGTTCCACCTGGGTGATCGCGAGCACGTCGACTCAGCGTGAGGTTTCCGAAATCACCATCAGGGGTACTTGACAGCCATGATTGACCTGATCCTCTGGATTCTCGCAGTTGTACTCGTGGTCTCCGGCATTCTCGCGCTGTTCCGCCGGCAGATCCTGTGGGGCATCGTCCTCATCGTGGTCGGCCTGCTGGTCGGCCCGGGTGGCGTCAGCATCTTCAATTGACGTCGGTCATCCACACCGGACCCGCCGGGGTCGTCGGAACCGGGCCTCCGTCCTCCCAGACAGGAGCCCCGGCAACGACGACCCCGGCGTTTCGGCATCCCGGGTTTGCCGGCGACGCCCGGGAGAACGTCACCTGATACGGATGGCCCGGAGCACCCCGCGGTATCGGGGGTCCCGTGGCGCTGTTCCGCCGGGTCTGCGCTGTCGCGGCGGCGCTGCTGCCCCACTGGGCCTGGCTCACTGTCACCGCCGGCCTCAACTTCGCCATCTGGCGGCTGAACACCTGACGACCGGTAAGCGCACCGAGGGCGGGACCACCAGGTTCCCGCCCTCGGTGGTTCGGCGCACTCCCGCTATGCCGCCCCGCCGGGTCACACCGGGGGCGCACAAGCGTGGGAGCGTGACCATGGCTGGTAGGCGGGTTGCCGGATTGTTACCGGGCCGTGTCCGTTCAGGGGTGGACCAATGCCGATGCAAGCGCTTACATGTGGAGACGACATCGGACCGGCGCGAGCACGACTCCCCCGAGCGCCGGCAAGGAAGGAGAACGGCATGGCCTTTGCCAGATCACGCCAGACTCTCGCGATCGCCGGCGCGCTGGGCCTGGCGCTCGGCGTCACCGCCTGCGGCACCGGCAACGACAAGAAGAGCAGCAACGCGGGCTCGGCGGAGTGCGCGGCATACGAGAAGTATGGCGACAACGACGGCAAGAAGGTCACCATTTACTCGTCCATCCGGGACATCGAGGCCGACCGCCTCGACGAGTCCTGGAAGCAGTTCGAGGACTGCACCGGCATCGACATCGACCACGAGGGCTCTGCCGAGTTCGAGGCGCAGCTCGGTGTCCGCGTCGACGGCGGCAACGCCCCCGACCTGGCCTTCATCCCCCAGCCCGGTCTGCTCAAGCGGTTCGTCGACGCCGGCAAACTCAAGCCGGTCGGCGCCGAGACCAAGACCGAGGCCGAGGCCAACTACTCCCCCGACTGGCTGAAGTACGGCACCCTCAACGGCCAGCTCTACGGCGCGCCGCTGGGTTCGAACGTCAAGTCCTACGTCTGGTACTCGCCGAAGATGTTCAAGGACAAGGGCTGGACCGTCCCCACCACCTGGGACGAGCTGATCAAGCTCAGCGACACCATCGCGGCCAGCGGCACCAAGCCGTGGTGCGCCGGCATCGAGTCCGGTGACGCCACCGGTTGGCCGGCCACCGACTGGATCGAGGACGTGCTGCTGCGCACGGCGGGCCCCGAGGCGTACGACCAGTGGACCACCCACGGCATCCCGTTCAACGACCCGAAGGTCGCCGACGCGCTCAACCGGGCCGGCACCATCCTCAAGAACGACAAGTACGTCAACGGCGGCTTCGGCGGGGTGAAGAGCATCGCCACCACCTCCTTCCAGGAGGCCGGCATCCCGATCACCACCGGCAAGTGCGCGCTGCACCGCCAGGCATCCTTCTACGCCAACCAGTGGCCGCAGGGCACCAAGGTGGCCGAGGACGGCGACGTGTTCGCCTTCTACTTCCCGGCCATCGACCCGGCGCAGGGCAAGCCGGTGCTGGGTGGTGGCGAGTTCGTCGGGGCCTTCGCCGACCGTCCCGAGGTCCAGGCGGTGCAGACCTACCTGGCCTCCGGGGAGTTCGCCAACAGCCGGGCCAAGATCGGCGACTGGGTGTCGGCGAACAAGAAGCTCGACCTGGCCAACGTGCCGAACCCGGTCGACAGGCTCTCCGTGCAGCTCCTCCAGGACGAGAAGACCGTCTTCCGGTTCGACGGCTCGGACCTGATGCCGGCCGCGGTCGGCGCGGGCACGTTCTGGAAGGGCATGGTCGAGTGGATCAACGGCAAGGACACCGCCACCGTGCTGAACGGCATCGAGGGCAGCTGGAAGTGATCTGAGACGGCGGCCCGGCCCCTCGGGGCCGGGCCGCCGGTCCACAAACCAAACCCTTGAAGGAGGGCCGATGGAGTTCGACTTCATCGCGGAGAAGGACAAGTTCCTCATGCTGGGGTACGGGCTGCTCGCCTTCGTCGCGGTGGTGGGCGGCCTGCTCCTGCTTCTCGACGTGGTGCCGTCCTGGTTCGCCCGCCGCCACGAGGCCAAGCTCGTCGCCGCCTCGGCGAGCGGCGCCCCGCTGCCCCGATGGCCGAAGCAGCGGGAAGGGCTGTTCGCCCTGTTCTTCCTGCTGCCGACGCTGCTGCTGCTCGCCGTCGGTCTGGTTGGGCCGGCGATCCGCACCACCCTGCTCTCCTTCATGGACGCCGGCAGCAACGACTGGGTGGGGCTGCGCAACTACGGCTGGATGTTCTCCGATCCCGCCATCCTCCGGGTCCTGACCAACACCCTGGTCTGGGTGATCCTGGTCCCGCTGGTGGCCACCTCGTTCGGCCTCGTCTACGCGGTGCTGGTGGACAAGGTCCGGTTCGAGGCGGTGGCCAAGTCCCTGATCTTCCTGCCGATGGCGATCTCGTTCGTCGGCGCCAGCATCATCTGGAAGTTCGTCTACGCGTACCGGGGCGATGACCAGCAACAGATCGGTCTGCTCAACCAGATCGTGGTCAGCCTCGGCGGCGAGCCGAAGTTCTTCCTCCAGGAGAGCCCGCTCAACACGCTGCTGCTCATCATGATCATGGTGTGGATCCAGGCCGGCTTCGCGATGGTGGTGCTCTCCGCCGCCATCAAGGCGATCCCGGCGGACATCGTGGAGGCCGCCCGCCTCGACGGCGTCACCCCATGGCAGATGTTCTGGCAGATCACCATGCCGAACATCCGGCCGGCGCTGATCGTGGTGGTGGTGACGCTGTCGATCGCCACGCTCAAGGTCTTCGACATCGTCCGCACCGCGACCAACGGCAACTACGACACCAGCGTGATCGCCAACGAGATGTACAACCAGGCGTTCCGGTACGGCCAGAACGGGCAGGGCTCGGCACTGGCGGTCTTCCTGTTCGTCCTGGTCATCCCGATCGTGATCTACCAGATCCGCAACCTGCGTCAGCAGCGGGAGGGCTGAGATGACCACCGCCACGCCCACCGTCGGCGCCGGCGCCCAGGCGACCGGGGCAACCACCACCGCCAGCCGGGTCCGCAAGCGGCTGAACAGCCGGACCGCGACCGTGGTATCCATCGTGATCGCCGTGCTCTGGACGGTGCCCACCTTCGGCCTGTTCATTTCCTCGTTCCGCCCCGAAGACCAGATCAAGACCACCGGCTGGTGGACCGCGTTCACCGATCCCCAGTTCACGCTGGAGAACTACCAGCAGGTGCTGTTCGGCTCCGGGTCGTCCGGGCGCCTGATCAGCTACTTCATCAACTCGTTGGCGATCACCATCCCGTCGGTGCTCTTCCCGATCGCCTTCGCCTCGCTGGCCGCGTACGCGCTGGCCTGGATCAACTTCCGGGGACGGGACTGGCTCTACATCGCGATCTTCGCCCTGCAGATCGTGCCGCTGCAGATGGCCCTGGTGCCGCTGCTGAAGTTCTTCTCCACCGGCGTCACGATCGCGGGCGTCCAGGTGCTGCCCGCCTGGAATCTGGTGGACGAGCAGAAGTTCGCCCAGGTGTGGTTCGCGCACACCTGCTTCGCCCTGCCGTTCGCGGTGTTCCTGCTGCACAACTTCATCTCGCAGCTGCCCGGGGACCTGATGGAGGCGGCCCGGGTCGACGGGGCCAGCCACCCCAGGATCTTCCGTACCATCGTCCTGCCGTTGATCACCCCGGCCCTGGCGGCCTTCGGTATCTTCCAGTTCCTCTGGGTTTGGAACGACCTGCTGGTGGCGCTGATCTTCGCGGACGGTGGCGACGAGACCGCCCCGCTCACCGTCCGGCTGGCCGAGTTGGCCGGCAGCCGGGGCAACGAGTGGCAGCGGCTCACCGCGGGCGCGTTCGTCTCGATCGTCGTACCGCTGATCGTGTTCCTGTCCCTGCAGCGCTACTTCGTACGCGGCCTGCTCGCCGGTAGCGTCAAGGGCTGACGGCGCACCGCCGCCGCCCGCGGTGTTGGGCGGCGGCGGTGCCGTCGTGACGTGAGGGAACACCATGACCAGGATTGATGATGTGGCCCGGCTCGCCGGGGTTTCCACCGCCACCGTCTCCCGGGCGCTGCGCGGGCTGCCGACGGTCTCCGCAGCGACCCGCCAGCGGGTGCTCGCCGCCGCCGAGAAGTTGGAGTACGCGGTCTCGCCGAGCGCCTCCCGGCTGGCCGGTGGCCGGACCGGAACGGTGGCCGTGGTGGCCCCCCGGCTCACCCGGTGGTTCTTCGCCACCGTCGTCGAGGCCATCGAGGAGTTCCTCCACGAGGCCGGGTACGACCTGCTGCTGTACAACCTGGGCGGCCGGGAGCAGGTCCGCCAGCGGGTACTGCGCACCGCCAACCTGCACAAGCGCGCGGACGCGATCATGCTGGTCGCCACCCCGCTCGGGCCGGCCGACCTGACCGCGCTGGCCCAGTTGGACCTGCCCGGGATCACCATCAGCTCCGGTGGGGACGTACCGGGCTGGCCGTGCGTCCGCATCGACGACGTGGCCGCCGCCCGGACCGCCACCCGGCACCTGCTCGACCTGGGGCACCGCCGGATCGCGCACATCTCCGGTGACCCGGACGACGAGCTCGCCTTCACCACCCACCTGGACCGCCGCCGCGGCTACCGCGAGGCGCTGCGCGCGGCGGGCATCGTTCCGGACCCGAGCCTCGACGTCGAGTCCACGTTCTCCCTCGCCGGTGGCGCCCGGGCCACCGCCGAGTTGCTCGCCCGGGGCGAACCGCCCACCGCGATCTTCGCCTCCTGCGACGAGATGGCGATGGGTGCGCTCAGCGCCCTGCGCGACGCCGGCCTGCGGGTTCCGCAGGACGTCAGCGTGATCGGCATCGACGACCACGACCTCGCCGGCGTGCTGGGGTTGAGCACCATCGCCCAGCCCGCCGCCGAGCAGGGCCGGCTCGCCGCCCGGCTGCTGCTCGACCCGCTCGGCGCGTACCACGGCGAGCCGTACCCGGGACCGGCACCGGGACCGGCACCGGCGCCACCTACCGACGCCGACGGCACGACCCGCCCGGTGATCCTGCCCACTCGGCTCGTGGTGCGGGAGTCGACCGCCCCACCCCGGGCACACTGAACGGAATCGACCCACCCATGGCTCGAGACAGGGAGCACGCTCTGAACACCGACGCGATCCAGCAGGAACAGCCCGCCGGACCGGCCACCGGGTGGTGGACCGAGGCCGTCATCTACCAGATCTACCCGCGTTCGTTCGCCGACTCCGACGGCGACGGCATGGGTGACCTGCCGGGCATCACCGCGCGACTCGGCCACCTCGTCGAGTTGGGGATCGACGCGGTCTGGTTGTCGCCGTTCTACCCGTCGCCACAGGCCGACGCGGGGTACGACGTGGCCGACTACCGGGACGTCGACCCGTTGTTCGGAAAGCTGTCGGACGCCGACCGGCTGATCGGCGAGGCGCACGGCCGTGGGCTCAGGGTCATCGTCGACTTGGTGCCGAACCACACCTCTTGCGCCCACCGCTGGTTCACCGAGGCGTTGGCCGCCGCGCCGGGCAGCCCGGAGCGGGCCCGCTACATCTTCCGCGACGGCCTGGGCCCCGACGGCGACCAGCCGCCGAACGACTGGCAGAGCGTGTTCGGCGGCCCGGCCTGGACCCGGGTCACCGAGCCGGACGGGCGCCCCGGCCAGTGGTACCTGCACCTGTTCGACACCGGTCAGCCCGACCTGAACTGGGACAATCCGCAGGTCCGGGCGGAGTTCCTGGACGTGCTGCGGTTCTGGCTGGACCGGGGGGTGGACGGCTTCCGGGTGGACGTGGCGCACGGCCTGATCAAGCAGGCCGACCTGGCCAACTGGGAGGAGCCGCAGGAGATCCTCTCCGGCCAGGAGGTGGCCAAGCCCCGGCCCCCGATGTGGGACCAGGACGGCGTGCACGAGATCTACCGCGAGTGGCGCCGGCTGCTCGAGAAGTACCCCGGCGAGCGGGTCCTGGTCGCCGAAGCCTGGGTGGAGCCGGCCGAGCGGCTGGCCCGCTACGTCCGCCCGGACGAGATGCACCAGGCGTTCAACTTCGAGTACCTGCTCGCGGCGTGGACCGCGCCCGCCCAGTACGCGGTGATCACGCGCTCCCTGGAGGCCACCGACGCGGTCGGCGCACCGACGACCTGGGTGCTGTCCAACCACGACGTGGTCCGGCACGCGTCCCGGCTGGGCCTGACCGCCGACGGCGGCCGGCACAACGGCATCGGGGTCGGCGACCCGCAGCCGGACGCCGCGCTGGGGCTGCGTCGAGCCCGGGCGGCCAGCCTGCTGATGCTGGCGCTGCCCGGCTGCGCCTACCTGTACCAGGGCGAGGAGTTGGGGCTGCCGGAGCACACCACGCTGCCGGACGAGGCCCGGCAGGATCCGACCTGGCAGCGCAGCGGGCACACCCAGCGTGGCCGGGACGGCTGCCGGGTGCCGATCCCGTGGGAGGCCGACGCGCCGTCGTACGGGTTCGGGCCGACCGACGCGAGTTGGCTGCCGCAGCCGTCGTCCTGGGCGGAGTACGCCCTGGACCGGCAGCGCGGCGTGCCCGGCTCGACGTACGAGATGTATCGCACCGCGTTGCGGCTGCGCCGCGAGCACGGGCTGGGCCGGGGGCCGCTGGAGTGGCTCTCCACCGGTGACCAGGTGCTGGCGTTCCGCAACCGGGGGCTGATCGTGATGACCAACTTCGGCGCCGCGCCGGTGCCCGCGCCGGACGGCGAGGTGCTGCACAGCAGCGCACCCCTCGACGGCGACGGCCGCATCCCCACCGACGTCACCGTCTGGCTCCGCCCCTGACCCACCC
>NZ_SMKF01000012.1 GCF_004348325.1 Micromonospora sp. KC213
GGCCCCTACCCCCACCGTGCCCCCTGTCGGGCCGTCCGTCAAATAGAGCGACGCCACTGGAAGCGAGGCCAGCATTTTCGCGTTTCCGCTCGCCAGTGCCCGAGTCGCGGCTACGCTGGGGGCAGCCCGTACCTTCAGTCGGCGGTGGTGGCCTCGCGCAGCCGGGCTGCGGTGCGGCGCGGGTCGTAGTCCGGGCCGACGCCCTCCACGATGAGGGTGGCAGCCTCGATGTGCCGGGTCCGCAGCGGCAGGATCTCCTGGTACGCCGGCGAGGCGTACCAGGCTCGGGCCCGCTCGACGTCGGGGAACTCCACGATCACGACGGTCCCCGGCCAGTCACCCTCCAGGACCTCCACCTCGGCCCCGTGCACCCGGAACCTCCCCTGGTACGGGTCGAGGGTGGTCTGGATTCGGTCGATGTACTCGAGAACGTCCTCGTTGATCTGCGGCGTGCGAATATGGGCCAGCGCGAAGGCGGGCATGGTTTCTCCCCGTGTCGTCGACCCACCCTGTGTGGATCACTGTGGACGATTCTTCCAGCCACGCGGTGGACCGCCCCAGTGCCCCGGTACGGATCCGGCTCAGCGCAACGCGACCGCCTGGAGGCCGACGTTGCCGCAGTCGGAGTTGAAGGTCCGCTCGACGACCCACGACATCAACAGCTTCTCGCCCGGAGGCACCCGGAACCGCACGACCCACTGGACGGTGTGGCTGGTGTGCGGGTCCTCCAGCCGCACCGTCCGGGTGGGGCCGCCGGTGGAGAGCCGAACGTCGAGCCGGCCCCGCGCCATCCAGACGCCGACGAAGAGGCGCACGGTGCGCAACTGGCCGCTACCGGCCACGGCGAGACTGAAGCCGTTGCCAACACCGCAGGTGTACACGCTGGTCATGGCCGCGCCGACCGCGGCGACGGGGGTGCCGTCGCGCCAGCGGAACGACTCCGGGTTGGTGTCGATGCTGGCCCGCGTGCCCCGGCCGCCCTCGTCGCGGATCTCGAGCGACCCGCCCCGCTTGCGGACCTCGGAGTCGGGGCCGTGTAGTCCCCAGTGGACCCAGTCGCGGCCGCCGAGGGCGGTGAGGTCCACCGTGGCGGGCACCTCCGCCTCGGCGACGGTGAGCACCGGCCCGGCCGGCACCGGCTTCGTGGTCGGCGCGGCCGTGGGGGTCGGCGACGGGGTGCGTTGCCGGGGCCGCAGCCCTGGGGAGGCGACACCGGCCTCGGTCACCTCCGCGGGCAGGCCGGTGGGCCGACCGGCCACCGTCGGCGCACCGGGCGACGGCGTGCGCTCCTCGGCCGGGAGCGCCCGGTCCCCGCCGACGTTCAGGTACGACACCAGAGCGGCCAGGCAGGTCAGGGCGGTCAGCGACGCGAGCGCCCGGCGGCGACGGCGTTTGCGGTGCCGGGCGGTCCGAGTGGTCGCGCCGCCGGAGGGACCGGGTCCGATCCGTCTCACCTGGTCGTCCGCCACCGCTTCTCCGTTCCGCACACCGCGCGTCGGCCAACCATGATCGCAAGGCCGACGTGAGCCCCGTCACGTTTACATCCGTACGACCGCTTACGCCATAGTCCGGCCTGTCAGCGTTTTGAGTTCGTTACCGAACGGCGGTAGCGAAAACCGTCCCAACGACGCCAGGATCGACCCGCTCAGCCGAGTACGAATCCTAGCGGTCCTATGTCCGTCCGGTCACGATGCGGGGACGGATCGCCGGCACCGATACTCTCCACTGAGGACGATTGGGATTGACCGGCCGCAGCGCCAGACCGAAACAGATCAGGACCGATCCGTCGGCGAAGCAGGAACGGCCGGCTCAGCGGAGCTCGAAACCCAGCGCCTGCGCCAGCACGAGCGCCTGCTCCGCATCGATCAGCGCGCCGTCCCGCTGCACGGACAGCGGATCCAGCGCGGTCAGATCGCTGCCCCGCAGATCCGCCCGGGTCAGTCGGGCCCCGCGCAGCTGCGCGCCGGACAGGTCGACGCC
Organism: Micromonospora sp. KC213; assembly: GCF_004348325.1. Classification (GTDB taxonomy): domain Bacteria; phylum Actinomycetota; class Actinomycetes; order Mycobacteriales; family Micromonosporaceae; genus Micromonospora. Next base: position 1,981 of record NZ_SMKF01000012.1, read on the forward strand.
GGTCACGGTCGCGTCGGTCAGGTCGGCCCCGGTCAGGTCCGCCTCCCGCATCCGTACGCCGGTGAATGTCGCCCCGCGCAGGTCGGCACCGGGCAACGCGACGAAGGACCAGTCCCCGCCGGTCACCCGCAGCGGGCGCAGGTCGCACTCCTGGAAGGTGCTGCCCACCAGCTTGCACCCGGCGAACTCGACGTCGAAGAGATTGCACCGCCGGAACGCACACCGGACGAAGGCCGAGTCGGCGTGCCGGGAGGAGTTGAAGGACACGTTGCCGAACGAACACTCGGTGAAGGTGGCACCCCGACTGGTCGCCTCGCCGAGATCGACCCGCTGCAGCGAACACCCCACGAAATGCCGGCCGACCAGCTCCTCGGCATACCAGTCTTCGTCGCGGAACGTGGCGTCCTCGATGGTTTCCGACATCGACCCACCGTAACGGCACGGGCCGACAGTGACGGGCCGACTCTTCCGCCGCCGCAGCGGCGGCTAGTACTTTCGCGAGGTGAGTGTGGCACCCAAGACCGACCCGGACCGGCTCGGCTTCGACCCCGCGCGGCTCGCGCGGATCGACCGGCACTTCGGCCGCTACGTCGACGAGGGGCGGCTGGCCGGCTGGCAGGTCGTCGTCACCCGGCGGGGCGAGGTCGCGCACAGCACGACGTACGGGCTACGCGACGTCGAGGCGGGGGTGCCCGTCGAACCGGACACCATCTGGCGAATCTACTCGATGACCAAGCCGATCACCTCGGTCGCGGCGATGATGCTGTGGGAGGAGGGCCGGTTCGACCTGAACGACCCGATCAGCCGCTGGCTGCCGGAGTTCGCCGACGTCCGGGTCTTCGACAGGGGTTCGGCGCTCAAGGCGTACACGGTGCCGGCGGTCGAGCCGATCCGGGTCTGGCACCTGCTCACCCACACCTCCGGCCTGACCTACGGCTTCGCGCAGACCTCGGTCGTCGACGCCCTCTACCGCGCCGCCGGGTACGACCTCGGCGTCCCACCGGGCCTGGACCTCGCCGAAGCCACCGCCGGGATGGCGAAGCTGCCGCTGATGTTCCAGCCCGGCACCGGGTGGAACTACGGCGTCTCCACCGACGTGCTGGGCCGGTTGGTCGAGGTGCTCTCCGGGCAGCGCCTGGACGCATTCCTCACCGACCGGATCCTCGGCCCGCTGGGCATGACCGACACCGGGTTCTGGGTGGGCGAGCCGGACACCAAGCGGCTCGCCGCGCTCTACATGGCGCACCCGGCGACCGGTCGGGCGATCCGCGCCGATCGGTTCGGCGCCGCCGCGCTGCACCGCCCGCAGTGCCTCTCCGGGGGCGGCGGGCTGGTCTCCACCGCCGCCGACTACCACCGCTTCACCCAACTGCTGCTGCGCGGCGGCGAGCTGGACGGCGTACGCCTGCTCGCCCCCCGCACGGTGCGCTACATGACCCGCAACCACCTGCCGGGCGGGGGTGACCTGGCGTCGTTCGAGCCGGAGGGGTTCGCCGAGACGGTGCTGGACGGTATCGGCTTCGGTCTGGGCTTCGCCGTCGTGACCGACCCGGTGCCGGCTCGGGTGCCCAGCAGCGTCGGCGAGTACTACTGGGGTGGTCTGGCCAGCACGGCGTTCTGGGTCGACCCGGTTGAGGAGATCACCGCCCTGTTCTTCACCCAGCTGATGCCGTCGAGCACCTACCCGCTGCGCGCGCAGCTACGGCAGCTCGTCTACAGCGCCGTCATCGGCTGAGCCGGCGGAGGGATCCGGGCCGTTCCGGCGACGGGCGGTCCAGGTGCTCCATAGCCTGGACGGCATGAGCAACATCGTCGTGTACGGCGCCGGTGGCACCGCCGGCTCGCGGATCGTCGCCGAGGCTGTGGCCCGGGGGCACCGGGTCACCGCGGCGGTCCGCCGGCCGGAGTCGGTCACCTGGCTGCCCGCCGGGGTGCACGTGGTGACCGGGGACGCCACCTCGGCCCGCAGCGTGCGGGAACTCGCCGCCGAGGCCGACGTGATCGTGGTGGCGGTCGGCGGCGGTGAACGGGCGCTGTGGCGGGACGCGGCGCAGACGTTGATCACCGTACTGCGGGAGCTGCCCGATTCGCCCCGGGTGATCCACGTCGGCGGCGGGGCGACCCTGCTGACACCGCGGGACACCCCTTTCCTGGAGGAACCGGACTTCCCCGAGGAGTACCGGGACGCGGCGCTGGGCCAGGCCGACGCGCTGGCCTGGTACCGCTCCTCGGCCGACGGGGTCACCTGGACCTACGTCTCCCCGCCCCCGCTGGAGTTCCACCCGGGCGAGCGGACCGGCCGGTACCGGACCGGCATCGAGCACCCGGTTCTGGACGAGCAGGGGCGCTCGGTGCTGACCTACGAGGACCTGGCGGTGGCGATCGTCGACGAGATCGAGGCGCCGCGCTTCGAGAACATGCGGTTCACCGCCGCGTACTGACCGCGTCAGTCGGCGAGCCGGGACGGGAAGCCGCCGGTGGCGATCGGGCCCCAACCGTCGATCGTCACCCGGATCAGTGACTTGCCCTGCGTCACCATGGCCTGCCGGTACTCGTCCCAGTCCGGGTGCTCGCCGGAGATGCTGCGGAAGTACTCCACCAGCGGCTCCAGCGCCTCCGGCAGGTCGAGCACCTCGGCGGTGCCGTCGACCTGCACCCAAGGGCCGTCCCAGTCGTCGGAGAGGACGCAGACGGAGACCCGGGGATCACGGCGGATGTTGCGGACCTTCGCCCGCTCCGGGTAGGTGGAGATCACCAGACGGCCCTCGGCGTCGACCCCGCAGGCCACCGGGGACGCCTGCGGGCGGCCGTCGGATCGGGTGGTCATCAGCACGACCCGGTGCCGGGGACGGAGGAACTCGGTCAGGGCGGCGCGGTCGACCCGGGTGTTGCTCGCGATGTGGCGTGGCATGCCATGGTTCTACCAGGCCATCCGCGCGCCGGCCCACCGGCCGACGCACCGACGGATCCCGCCGGACCCGTACGCGACCGGTCCGCTGGGGCGCCGTACCCGGTCACCCGGGTTCCGCGGTCGGTCGCTTCAAGGGTTCCGCCCGACGACGCGGCCCGGCACGGTCTGGGCCGGCACCCGGGGCCGGGCCGCCGGCCGCCACGCCCGGCCGTTGGCGTAGATCACCCGGAAGCCGAGGTACGCCGCCAGCGGCGCCCAGTGCGCCGAGCCCATCCGCAGCTCGGCGGCGTTGTGCCGCTGGCCGTTGGCGAGCACGTCGAGCAGCACCGTCTCGAAGGCAGCCGACTCCACCCAGTCCACCTCCCGGGTGAACCCGCAGATCAGGGCCGCCCCGGTGACGTTCAGGAAGGTGCGCAGCGCGGCGTCGGAGGCGCGTAGCACCGAGCAGCTGCCGAAGTAGAGCCGCCTCCCCTCGCACCGCCCGGCCATCCGCTCCGCGACGTCGGCGAGCGCCACCGAGTCCCAGTCGGTCAGGCAGAGCCGGCTCGGTTCCCCGTGCATGGCGAAGAAGCCGACCCGGTAGTCGGCGTACTGCTTGAGCAGCCAGCGATCCAGGAAGTAGAACAGTTCGTCGCGGGTCGCGGCGTCCTTGTGGATGAAGCGGATCCGGCCAAGCCGTTCCAGCAGCTCAAGGGTGGGCAGGACGGAACCACGCTCGTTCAAGTCACGATGCCACTGCCCCTCGACGCAGAACACGCCTCCGCGAGCCACGCTGACCTCCCCGTCGTCGGCCAGGGCAGACGTTACCGGTTGCGAACGGCGGGCCGACAGTCACCCAACGTCACTGAATGGGCCCTTTCGGGTCGGTCGGGTCGGTCCGGGCCGGCCGTCCTCGCCGCCCCGCTCCGGGTCGGATCGTCCACGGCACGAATCGGCCCAATGCACTGTCGTCATCCAGAAAAACCCCTCATCCTGAGCGATTCTCACAAATCACCTCTAACGGGGAGGAGAACTGCCAGGGTGGGGAGGACGGGGCGTCGAGGTCGATGCCTGCTCAGTCACCCAGTCGCTCACCCACCGGAGGACACCTGTGCGCGTACACACGCTCAAGCGAGCCCTCATGGCGATGGCCCTCGCACTACCCGGGGCCGCAGCCGGCGCGGTGCTCGCCGCGCCGGCCGCCCACGCCGACGCCTGCTACACCTGGAACCGCACCCTGTCGTCGGGGCGCGTTGGCGAAGATGTCCGCCAACTCCAGGTCCGGGTCGCCGGATGGCCCGCCTACGGCGGCATCGTCCGGGTCGACGGGCAGTACGGACCGGAGACCGCCGCGGCGGTCAGCCGGTTCCAGGCCGCGTACGGGCTACGCGTCGACGGGATCGCCGGCCCGCAGACCTTCGCCAAGCTGTACCAACTGCAGGACGACGACTGCACACCCGCGCACTTCAGCTTCGACGAGATGGACGACGGGTGCGGTCGGGGCGGGTGGAGCGGGGGCCCGCTGTCGGCCACGGAGACCCGCGCCGCCGCGCTGCGCACCATGTGGAAGCTCGAGGCGCTGCGCCACACGCTCGGCGACCAGCCGCTCCACGTCACCAGCGGCTTCCGCAGCGCCACCTGCAACCAACAGGTCGGCGGGGCGGCGGACAGCCAGCACCTCTACGGCAACGCCGCCGACGTGGTTCCCCTGGCCGGTTCGCTGTGCGACCTCGCCCGGGCCGCCCGCAGCCACGGGTTCAGCGGCATCCTCGGGCCGGGCTACCCCGGTCACGGCAGCCACGTGCACCTGGACTCGCGGCGCGAGAACGACCGCGACCGGACGAGCGCCACCACCGTCTGGTCGGCCCCGGAGTGCGGGGTCGGCTCCGCCGACTGACGGGACTGTACGGTCGGCTCCGCCGATCGAACCGGCGCAGACATCGACGCCGGCCCGGCCGGGTGGGGGACCCGGTCCGGGCCGGCGTCGGCGGCACCCCGGCAACGCTGGCGGTCGTGCCTGCGCTCAGCTCGCCCGGGGCCAGCGCGGCGCGGTGGCGGGGGGTACCACCGGCCGACCGGGCACGCCGGGCCGGAGACCGGGCCGCATGCCCTGAGCCGCAGCCGGCCGTATGCCCTGGGCAGCAGCCGGCCGTATCCCCTGAGCCGCAGCCGGCCGTATGCCCTGGGCTGCAGCCGGCCGCATGGCCGGGGCGGCGGGCCGGCCCGGCTGGGTACGTGTCGGGTAGGCGGGTACGGGCCGGCCCGGCTGGCCGGGCGCCTGGCTGCGTGGTGGTGTCGCCGCGCCGGGACGCGACTGCGCCGGGCTGCCGTAGGTGAACGGGAACGGCACGTGCACGAACGGGTTCCCGTGCCGGATCAGGGCCTCGATCTGACGGTCGTTGAGCCCGTGGTTCTCCAGTACCCGTCGTCCCCACCGGTGCAACCGGCACGGGTACGACGCGCCGTCGTTACGGCACAGCGGCCCGTTGGGCCACTCCTCGGCGGCGTGCACGACCACCGCCCGCACCGCGAGCCGGACGTCCTCCGGCGTCAGCGGTGCCGGCACCGGCACCTCGCCCAGAACCAGATCGATGGGGTCCGTCGACTGCTCACCAACTCGCACGGCAGGCCTCCCGCAGCTCGCCAGCGACTGCGGCTGTCCGCCGCAGCGCATCCTCGGCCAGTGGTACGGCCCGCGCGGGACAGCGGTTCAATCGCATCGGACCGTACCCCGCGCACGTTTGGCCGGCGGGCGGTGGCGCACCGGGGACATTCCGCCCGCGGTGCCCGTCAGACCAGGCCGGCGTCGTGCACCAGCAGCGCCACCTGCACCCGGTTGTTCAGTTCCAGCTTGGTCAGCAGTCGGGACACGTACGCCTTCACCGTCGCCACACTCATGAACAGCTCAGCCGAGATCTCGGCGTTGGTCCGCCCCTGCCCCAGGGCGAGCGCGACCTGCCGTTCCCGCTCGGTCAGGCCGGCGAGCGCCCGCAGCGCCCGCTGCTGCCGGGCGTCGCCACCGGAGGGTGCCGGACCGGCGGTCACCTGGGCGATCAGCTTCCGGGTCACCGTCGGGGAGAGGGTCGCCTCCCCCGCCGCCACCCGCAGCACCGCCCGGACGATCTCCACCGGCGGGGTGTCCTTGAGCAGGAACCCGCCCGCGCCGGCGCGCAGTGCGCGCAGCACCTGCTCGTCGGCGTCGAACGTGGTCAACACCAGCACCTCGGGTGGCTCCGGCAGCGTCCGCAGCGCCTCGGTGGCGGTCAGCCCGTCGACCCGGGGCATCCGGATGTCCATCAGCACCACGTCCGGCGCGTACCTGTCGACGGCGGCCGGCACCTCGGCACCGTCGGCCGCCTCGCCCACCACCCGGATCTCCGGCACCCCGCCGAGGATCATCGACAGCCCCGCCCGGACCAGTGGGTCGTCGTCGACGACGAGCACCCGGACCGGCGCCCGCTCCCCCGCGCTCACCTGGCCGACCAGGGCAGCCAGGCGGCGAGCCGGAAGTCGCCGGCGGCGTCCCGGCCATGTTCCAGCCGGCCCCCGGCCAGGCTGACCCGCTCGGTGACCCCCACCAGTCCCGTGCCGGTGCCCGGGATCGCCGGCGGGGCCTCCCCGACCGGCCACGGGTTGCGGATCTCCACGGCGAGCCCGTCGCCGGGCCCGCCGGCCAGCCGCACCGTGACCCGCGCCCCCGGCGCGTGCTTGCGGGCGTTGGTCAGCCCTTCCTGCACGATCCGGTACGCGCTGCGCCCGACCGCTGCCGGCACCGCCGCCGCCTGGCCGACCTCGTCGACCACGCCGACCCGCATCCCGGCCGCCCGGGACTCGGCGACCAGCGCCGGCAGGTCGCCGAGCGTCGGCTGCGGCCGTTCCGGACTCTGCTCGCCGCCGGACTCCGTGCGCAGCACGCCGATCACCTCGCGCAGGTCCTCAAGGGCGGCGTGGGCGCTGGCCCGGATCACCCCGGCCGCCCGGGCGATCTCCTCCGGGGGTGCGTCGGGGCGGAACTCCAACGCCCCGGCGTGCAGGCTGAGCAGCGAGATCCGGTGCGCCAGCACGTCGTGCATCTCCCGGGCGATGCGGGTGCGCTCCAGCTGCCGTGCCTGGGCCACCCGCAGTTGCTGCTCGGCCTCGGCCCGGTCGGCCCGCTCACGCAACGACAGGACCAGCTGCCGGCGGGCCCGGACGAACAGCGCCCAGGCCACCGCCACGCCCACGATCAGCACCGTCCAGGCGACGGCGGGCCAGAACGGCAGCTCCGGGTCCGGCCGGAGCGCGAGGTAGACCGGCGTGGTGGCCAGATGCCAGGCGACCAGGGCGGCACCCGTCGGCAGGGGCCGGTGCAGCAGCACAGTGAACAGGATGACCAGCATCGCGATGCCGGCGCTGGACGAGAAGAGCGCCAACGGCGCCGTGGCCACCGCCAAGGCCAGCGGCCAGCGGCGGCGCAACCAGAGCGCGGCGCTCACCCAGACCCCGAGCACCAGGTCGACCCCGACCAGCCAGCCCGGTCCGGCGTTGAGCGCCAGCTCCGGATCCGGGCCCACCGCGTCGCCGAAGGAGAACAACGCCCAGGCGAGGGCGAGCAGGAAGCAGAGGCTGTCGACCACCCAGTCCCGGGCCGTGCGCCGCACCATGGTCGGTGGGCGGGTCAGGGTCCCGGACAGCAGCCAGGGATGTTCGGGTACGACGGCGGCGCTCACCCGCCCATGCTAGGAATTCGGCTGCCCGCACCGACAGCTACCAAAGTCGAGGGTTGCCGGTAGACCGAGGTATGGCCGGATCTCGACCGCCGGCCGCAGCGCATGGCCGGGTGGCTCCGACAGGCTCGACGCCATGATCGAAGTTGACCACCTCACCAAGCGGTACGGTCCGCAGGCCGCTGTGGACGACGTGTCGTTCCACTGCGAACCCGGCACGGTGACCGGCTTCCTCGGCCCGAACGGCGCCGGCAAGTCCACCACCATGCGGATGATCTGCGGGCTCACCCCGCCCACCTCGGGCGGCGCCACCGTCTCCGGCGCGCCCTACCGCCGGTTGCCCAACCCGGGGCGGCAGGTCGGGGTGCTGCTGGACGCCTCGGCACAACACGCCGGGCGGACCGGCCGGGAGGCACTGACCCTGGCCGCCCGGACGATGGGCGTGGACCGCCGGCAGGTGGCCGCGAAGCTCGACCTCGTCGGGCTCAACGAGGCGGCGGCGAAACGGCGGGTCGGGGCGTACTCGTTGGGGATGCGGCAGCGGCTCGGCCTGGCGCTGGCGCTGCTGGGTGACCCTCAGGTGCTGATCCTCGACGAGCCGGCCAACGGTCTGGACCCGGAGGGAATCTTCTGGATGCGTGGCCTGCTGCGCGACTTCGCCGACCGGGGCGGCACCGTGCTGCTCTCCAGCCATCTGCTGCGCGAGGTGGAGGCGGTGGCCGACCGGCTGGTCGTGATCGGCGGCGGTCGGGTGGTCGCCGCCGGCGACAAGGACGAGTTGCTGGCCGGGGCCGGCACCCTGGTCCGTGCCCGCGACCCGCTCGCGTTGCGGCAGGCCCTGGACCGGGCCACCCTGCCCGCCACCGCCGGCACCGACGGCGGCTTCGTGGTCCGCGCCGAACCCGGGGTGGTCGGTCAGGCCGCGGCGGACGCCGGGCTCGCCCTCACCGAGCTGCGGCCCGCCGGCAGCGGCGGCCTGGAACAGCTCTTCCTCACCCTCACCGCCGGCGCGTCGACGAAGGAGACCGTGAAATGACCACCACCATCGCCGCCCCGGCCGCCACCGTCCACCGGCCGGCCATGGTCGGACCGTCGCTGGCCCGGCTGACCGGCGTGGAGCTGCGCAAGCTCACCGACACCCGGGCCGGCCGCTGGCTGCTGGCCGCGATCGGGCTGATCGCCGCGGCCATCGTCACGGTGCAGGTGTTCGTCCTCGACGACGCCGAGCAGACCTTCCGCGCCTTCTTCACCCCGTCGCTGTTCCCGGTCGGGCTGCTGCTGCCGGTGCTGGGGATCCTCTCCATCACCTCCGAATGGTCGCAGCGCACCGCGCTGACCACCTTCGCCCTGGTTCCCCGCCGGGACCGGGTGGTCGTGGCGAAGCTCGCCGCCCTGCTGCTGGCGGCGCTGGCCTCGGTGCTGGTCAGCCTCGCCGTCGCCGCCGTCGGGACACTGGTCGCCAAGGCCACCGGCGGGGCCGGCACCTGGGCCTTCGACTGGCAGCTGCTGCCGCACGCCGCCGTGTTCCAGGTGGCGAACGCGCTGATGGGCGCGGCCTTCGGCCTGCTGCTGCTGAACACCCCGCTGGCCATCGTCAGTTACCTGCTGCTGCCGACGGTCTGGAGCATCCTCGCCGCGATGGTCACGGCGCTGCGCAAGCCGGCCGAGTGGCTGGACACCGCGGTCACCATGGAACCCCTGCTGAGCGCCGAGGTGACCGCCGGGCAGTGGGGCCGGCTGGCGGTGTCGCTGCTGGTCTGGCTGGCGCTGCCGCTGGCCGCCGGGCTGGTCCGGGTGCTGCGGCGGGAGGTGTCCTGACCGTGGACGCCCAGGGGCACGGCGAGGCCACCGTGGTCGACGGCGGCGTCACCGAACTGGTGGTGATGTGGGTCGGGTTCCCGCTGCTCGGGGCCGGACTGGGCGCGGGGCTGACCGCCGTGTCCGGCTGGCTCGCCGAGCGGCCCTGGGTGCCGTTCGACAACTGGTTCGCGTTCCTGGCCCGGCTGCCCGAACAGCAGGCGTACGCGGCCGGTTGCGCGGTGCCGGCCCTGGCCGGACTGGTCCTGGCGTACATCGGCACCCGGGAGCGGCTCATCGTCACCGTCCGCCGCACGGCGGTGCGGCTGCGCCACGACGGCCACGAGCAGGAGGTCTCCCGGGCCACGGTCGCCGGCGTCTTCGTCGACAACAAGGCGCTGGTGCTCCTCGGCGTCGACGGCGGGGAACTGGCCCGGGAGCGGTCAGATCTGGACCGGGACCGGCTGGCCGCGGCCTTCACCGGGCACGGTTGGCCGTGGCGGGAGCAGGACCCGCACCGGGAGGCGTACCGGCGGTGGGTGGAGGGGCTACCCGGGTTGCCGGCCGGCGCGGACGCCCTGCTGCGCGCCCGGCAGCGGGCCTTGGACGCCGACCGTGGCGGCGAGATCCGGGAGTTGCGCGCCGAGCTGGGCCGACTCGGGGTGGTGGTGCGCGACGAGGGGAAACGCCAGTACTGGCGGACGGCGGGCGAGCCACTTCGGCGGGAGGAACGCACCGATGCCGGGTGGGTGAGCGGTGAGGAGCGTGACCGCTGACCGGGGTGCCCGCCGCGGCGACCCAGCCGTTCGCGTTCGCGTACGCACGGTAGCGGAAGCGCCCTCGTAGATGGTCAGCCGGCCCAGCGGCGGTTACCGTTCCCCGTTGCGGGGAGGAGACGTCGTGCACGTGGTATCCGTGATCAATTACAAGGGTGGCGTGGGGAAGACCACCATGACCGCCAACCTCGGCGCGGAGCTGGCCAACCGGGGCATGCGGGTGTTGCTGGTCGATCTGGATCCGCAGGCCAGCCTCACCTTCAGCTTCTACGAGCCGGACGACTGGCGCGACCGGCTCCGCGCCGACCGCACCGTCAAGCGCTGGTACGACGGGCTGCGCGGGGACAGCCCGACGGTTACCCTCGGTGAGCTGGTGGTCTCCCCCGGGCCGGCCAACGCCCACCTGTCCGGCGCGGGACGGCTCGATCTGATCGCCTCGCACCTCGGCCTCACCGACATCGACCTGGCGCTGGCCCGGGGGGTGGCCGACGGCGAGGAGTACGACCGGGAGCTGTTCCGGGTACGCGGCTCGCTGGCCGAGGGGCTGCACGACGAGGCGTTGGGCGGCTACGACCTGGTGCTGATCGACTGCCCGCCGAACCTCAACGTGGTCACCCAGTCCGCCATCATCGCCAGCGATCACCTGCTCATCCCGGCCAAGGCCGACTATCTGTCCACCCTCGGCATCGACTACCTCTGCGGCAACGTGCGGGAGTTGGTCGACCGGTACAACGTCGACTCGCGGCGGTTCGCCACCATCCGGCGGCACCACAAGGTGGCTCCCGATATCGCCGGCGTGGTGTTCACCATGATCCAGTTGACCGCGCAGCGGCCGATCTCCGCCCACCAGGGCTACATGGACCAGGTCCGGGCGCTCGGCCTGCCCGTCTTCCCGACCGTGCTGCGGGAGAACGTCACGCTCTTCGCCACCAACGCCCCGCGGGGCGTGCCGGCGGTGCTGCGCCCCCGGGTGGGCCTGCCGGCGGTGCAGGAGGAGCTGCGCCAGATCACCAACGAGTTCCTGGCCCACCTCCAGCCGAAGGTCGCGGCGTGACCGAGCCGGCGCCCACCGCCGCGCTGTTGGTCCGCCTCGCGGAACTGGTGCGGGACCTGCCGCCCGCCGAGCTGGCGGCGCTGGCCGAGGGCCGGGCCCGGCTGGCGGTCGTCCCCGCTCACGCCATCGCACCGGCCCGGGCCCCGGACGACGACACCACCGCGCCGGCCCGGGCCCCGGACGACGACACCACCGCCCTCGCCCGTACCCCGGACGCCGCCGCGAACGTGGGGGCAGCGCGGGGCCGGCCCGCTGCGCCGGCCGCCGGCCCGGACCGGGCGGTGGCGGCGCTGGCGGCCATGACCAGCCGCGGCGACGGCACCGCCTACCTGTCGGCGTGGTCGGTACGGGAGCTGCGGGCGCTGGCGGCCCGGCTCGGACTGGGTGCGATGGCCGGTAGCCGCAAGGCCGATCTGGTGGACCGGATCGTGGACCGGACCGTCGGTTTCCGGCTCGACTCGGCGGCGATCCGTCGGCTCTGAGCCGTCCCGAGAGGAACCGGCACACCGACGGCCACGACCCGCTCCGACGGCCGGGGACACCGTATCGGTTCGGCTACGCCGCCTGTTCGGTCGATCAATGCCCGGCAATCTTGTCACCGGCCAGGCCCCTCGATACGCTCCCGCGGCTACTTCACGGAGAAAGGACCGCAGTGACCGTTTCCGCTCCGGGCAGCGCCCAGAAGTCCTGGGTCGTCGCCCTGCTGCTCTGCTTCTTCATCGGTGTCCTCGGCGTCCACCGCTTCTACGTGGGCAAGATCGGCACCGGCATCCTCCAGCTCATCACCTTCGGTGGCCTGGGTTTCTGGACCCTCATCGACCTCATCCTGATCCTGGTCAGTTCCTTCAAGGACAAGCAGGGCCAGCCGCTCGCCAAGTGAGCCACGGTCGGGGCCGGGATCCGTCGCGATCCCGGCCCCGACCGGCATCAGAAGCGGTACGCGACGCCGTACTCCGGCACCAGGACCCGGCTGCGCGGCGACACCCGCCGTACGGCGGCGATCAGGTCGTCCAGCCGCCGCCGGTCGTTCGGGGCGACGACCGGCGGGTTGACCAGCGGGGTCTCGAAGTTGTCCCAGTGCACCGGCACCACGGTCTTCGGACGGTCCAGCGCGGACATCAGCCGGGGCACGTAGTCGGCGGTGGAGCCGGTGGCGGGCAGCGCCACCATCGCCACGTCCGGCGCCAGCCCGGTGAGGTTACGCTCGACGAAATCGCTGGCGCCCATGAAGAACACCGACGGGCCGCCGTCGATCCGGATCTGGTACGCCAGGGTGTCCCCTTCGGGCAGGTCGGCGATGGTGGTCGGCTTCGGCGGTGGGGCGACCCGTACGCCGGGGAAGGCGACCGACCACGCCGCGTTGCGGCTGTGCAGCGAGCTGACCACCTCGATCGTGTGGTCGCCGAACTCCAGCACCTCCCCGCCGCGGACCGGACTGAGCTGCCCCGTCGGAACGCCGTACGCGATTCCCAGGTGGTACGCGGTGAGGGTGCCGAAGACCCGGGCGCCGGTACGGGCGGCGATGTGCGGAACGTCGTTGAAGTGGTCCCAGTGGGTGTGGGTGACCAGGATGGTGGCTGCCCGGTCCACCATGGAGTCGACGACGGCGGTGTCGACGGTGAGCGGGGTGGCAGGGTCGAAGACGTTGCGGAACAGGCCGGTGTCGTAGCGACTGAGGAACGGGTCGACCAGCACCGTCCGGTCACCGATGTCGACCCGCCAGGCGGAGGTGCCCCACCAGCGGAAGCTGACCGCACCGGACCGGGCGCGCGGGGTCGAGGCGGCGGTGGCCGGTGCGGCCCGGGCCGCCACGTCGGGGACGAACCCGCCGGCGGTCACGGCGGCTCCGGCCGCGGTGGTCCGCAGGAACCGTCGGCGGTCGAGATGGTGTGTGGACATGCTGCTGCTCTCCCCGTCTGGGATGGGTCGGTCGCTGCACAGCCCACCACCGCACCCTCGGCCATGTCCAAGATCAAAAGATCGGGACCGCCATATCTGATGCGATATCAGAGCAGCTCACGGCCACGGAGCCGGTGTCGGAACGGTGGAAAGTCAGGATCGCAGTGCCGCCACGGCGGTCGCGGCGGCCGCGCCGATGGCCAGGTCCACGTCGATCCGCCGGGTGGCGAGCCGTTCGGTCCGGACGAGGACGGCCATCGCGTACCGGCTTCCGTCCGGGTACTCGGCGACCCCGGCGTCGAGATGCAGCCCCGGCAGAGTGCCGGTCTTCGAGGCGACCCGCACCCCGGGCGGGAAGCCGGAGGCCAGCCGGGTCCAGAAGAGCTGCCGGGACATCAGCTCCCGGACGGTGGCGCAGGCGGCCGCCGGACCGGCCTGGTCGCGCCAGATCAGGCTGAGCAGCCGGGTGAGTTCCCGGGCGGTGCTGGAGGTGGTCTGCTCGGGGTCGAAGACCCGCATCGCCCGGATCCGGTCGGCGGTCAGGGTCGGGAAGATCCGGGCGAAGTCCGCCTCGGTGCGGGCACCCACGTCGGCGAGCATCAACTCGACCAACTGCCGGGGGCTACCCAGGATCCGGGTACGCGGCAGCTCCAGCTCGGCGGCGAGCATCGGCAGCACGTCCGCGCCGACCCGGCGCAGCAGCAACTCGGCGGCGGTGTTGTCGCTGACCGACATGGTGAAGAACGCCAGGTCGCGTAGGGACATCTCCACGTCGTCGGCGCACCCGGCCACACCCCACCCGCCGAGCCGGTCGGCGGCGGTCACCACCACCCGTTCGGTGGGGTCGAGTTGGCCGGCGGCGGCCTGTCGGGCGAACTCCAGCACCAACAGGATCTTGAATACCGAGGCGATCACGGTCTGCCGGTCTGCCTCGACGGCCACCTCCCGACCCTCCGCCGCGTCCACCGGCACGACGTGCAGGCTCCCGGTGACCCCGGCTCGGGCGAAGATGTCACGGATCCGCTCTCGTACTGCCACAGCGGCACGGTACCGAGGGCTGCCGTATCGTCCGGGCGTGGATCTGCTCCGCCACCTGCGCCATTTCGTGGTGGTCGCCCGTGAGCTGCACTTCGGCCGGGCGGCCGAGGCGTTGGGCATGGCGCAGCCGCCGTTGAGCCAGTCGATCCAGCGGTTGGAACGGGAACTGGCGGTGGAGCTGTTCGACCGGTCCCGTCGGCAGGTCGGGCTCACCACCGCCGGCCGGCTGCTGCTGGGCGAGGCGGAGGAGCTGCTGGCCGGGGAGTCGCGGCTGCGCCACCTGATGCGCCAGGTCCAGGAGGGCACGCTGGGCGTCTTCCGCGCCGGGGTGCTGCCGGAGACCCCCGCGGTCACGTTACGTGCGTTGCTGGACCGACTGGCCGCGTCCGCCCCGGGGCTCGACGTCGACCTGCACGAGCTGACCAGCGCGGAACAGGTCCGGATGCTCGCCGAGCGGCGGCTCGACGCGGGCCTGGTGCACCACCCGGTCCAGGCCGACGGGCTACGCTTCGGCCCGCCGGTGGACGTGCCGGTGGGGGTGCTGCTGCCCCGGGCGTCGCCGCTGGCCCGGCCACGCGAGGTGGCGTTGGGCGACCTGGCCGGGCTGGATCTGGTCGCTGCGCCCCGGGTCACCGCGCCCGGCTGGTACGACCACCTGCTGGACGGGTGCCGCCGGCACGGCTTCGTGCCGGCACGGGTGCGACCGGCCCGTAATCCCGAGTTCGTCTTCGGTCTGCTGTTGGCCGGCGGCGCGGTGGCGTTGGAGCCGCAGTCGCTGGCCCGGCGGGAGCCGCGGATCGCCTGGCGGCCGATCGCCGGGGCACCGCTGGTGCGGCGCACCTCGGCGGCCTGGCCGGACCGGGCGGCGCATCCGGCTGCCGTGATGTTCGGGCAGCTCGCCGCGGAGGTGCTGGCGGCGCAGGAGCCGGCGCCGCCGGCCGTGGTGGTGCCCTCGGAGCGGCCATGGCCGGTGCTGTTCGACGCCACCCACGACTGAGCCGGTTCGCTTGTCGCAGATCACCCGCGTCGGACCGGTGGTGTCCGCCCCGGTTGGGTAACGCTGTCGGGTGACCCGCGTCCCGTCGGCAGCCCTGTGGCGTGACCGGCCGGACGCAGCTGAGATGGGAGAAGATGCCGACATGGCGAACACGGTTCCCGACATCACACTCAACGACGGCAACACCATTCCGCAGCTCGGCTTCGGTGTGTACCAGATCGCGCCGGAGGACACGGTCGAGGCGGTCGGCACGGCGCTGGAGATCGGCTACCGGCACATCGACACCGCCGAGATGTACGGCAACGAGGCCGAGGTCGGTGAGGCGATCCGCCGCTCCGGGCTGGACCGCGACGAGGTCTTCGTGACCAGCAAGCTGAACAACGGCTTCCACCGGCCCGACGACGCCCGCAAGGCGTTCGAGTCGACGCTGGCCGCGCTGAAGATGGATCACATCGACCTGTTCCTGATCCACTGGCCGCTGCCCACCCGCTACGACGGCGACTTCGTCTCCACCTGGAAGACGCTGGAGGAGTTCCAGCGTGACGGCCGGGCCCGGTCGATCGGGGTGTCCAACTTCCAGGTCGCGCACCTGGAGCGCCTGGCCGCCGAGACGGACGTCGTGCCCGCGGTCAACCAGATCGAGGTGCACCCGTACTTCGGCAACGAGGAGGTCCGCGCGTACGGCCGGGCGCACGGCATCCCGACCGAGGCATGGTCGCCGATCGCGCAGGGCGCGGTACTCGACGACCCGACGCTGGTGGACATCGCGCAGGAACTGAACCGTACGGTGGCCCAGGTGGTGCTGCGCTGGCACGTGCAGCGCGGTGACATCGTCTTCCCGAAGTCGAGCACCCCGAAGCGGATCGAGGAGAACTTCCACATCTTCGACTTCGAGCTGGACGACGCGACGATGGAGCGGATCACCAGCCTGGACAAGGGCGAGGCCGGTCGGCAGGGGCCGAACCCGGACACGTTCGACTACATCCCGGCCTGACCCACCCGCACTGGGGGCCCGCGGCGGCGGGCCCCCGTCGGGCGGGTCGCTCAGATGATGAAGTGCGTCCAGTAGGCCAACCAGATCACGAACAACACCCCCTGCAGCAGGGCCAGCGCGACGCTCAGCCACACGTCCACCCCGGCGGTCCGGGTCCAGCGGGCCAGGACCAGGCAGACCGGAAACGCGGCGAGCAGGTACCGCAGCAGGCTCTTGTAGACCGGTGGCCCCATCGACAGCGGGGCCAGGACCATCAGCACCGCGTAGACGACGTACGGCAGCCCGATCCGCCGGAACCCGGCGAGCACCACGGCCAGAACGGCGACGGCGAACCAGACCCGTACCGCGTCCCGGCCGTCGCCGCCGGTGAGGCCCTGCCACATCACCCGCAGCGGGTCCTGCACGCTGATGCCCCAGCCCTTCTCCTGGGCGTGCTTGTAGGCGAACCAGTCCCCACCCTTCCAGCGGCAGAACGCCATGAAGGTCAACCAGCCGGCGGGGATCAGCAGCAGCGGCCACCCGCTGCGCAGATAGGCCCAGAGGGTGCGCGGTCCCAGTCGGTACCGGTGCTGGCGCAGCAGAACCAGAGCCAGCGGTACGACCACCAGGAACCCCACCGAGCGGCTGAGCCCCAGGAGGTATCCGACCAGTCCCACCACCAGCCACCGCCGCCGCTCGGCGTAGTAGAAGGTGGCCACCGCCAGGCAGAGGAAGAGCGATTCGGTCAGCGCCGCCTGGAACAGGAAGGCCGTCGGCAGCAGCACCAGGTAGCGGGTGAAGCGGCGGGCCGAGCGGTCGTCGCCGAGCAGGATCTCCCCCAGCCGCAGCGCGTAGTACAGCAGCAGCAGAAACGCCACGTTGGCGATCAGCAGCAGTGCCAGCGCGGTGTCGCCGCCGAGCAGTACCGCGACCGGTCGGGCCAGGAACGGGTAGAGCAGCGGGAAGGCGAAGTCGTCCCAGGGCCCGGTGAGGGGTTCCCGGGCCAGGTGGTCGTAGATCAGGGCGTCCCAGGCGAACCACATGGAGATCCACCGCCGTGGGGAGATCGCCGCCTGCTCGGCGCGGGTGTCGGCCTCGTCGGCGGGCGGTGCGCCGGGCACCTCGTCCCAGGCGGCGAGCGCGACGACACCGAGGACGGCAAAGATGATCTTGGCGGCGACGAAGACCGCCAGGGCGTACCACCAGTGGCCCGGCACCCGGGCGGCGAGACCGCCGGCGCCGTCCCTCAGGCGGGCGGTGAGACCGCCGGCGCCGCCCGTCCGGCGGGCGGCCACGCCGGAACGGCCGCTGCCGCCCGCGCGGCGGCCCCTGGTCGTCTCCGGCGTACGGTCCACCATGCCTGCTTCCTCGTGATCGGGTCCGGGTGCGCGGTCGGCCCACCGGGTGCCGCGACCTGCCCCGTCATCCCCCACCCGGACCGAATGACACCTCCCGCGCGGAGGAGTCCCCGACACCGGCGGGTCGGCATGATCGGGAGATTCCGCGGCAGTTGACGTGAGAGCAGCCAGAGACCGGGTATGCGCGCCTCCTCCGCAGGACCGAGGGCTAGGGAGCGCACGGGGATGGAAGAGCGTCACGGCACGGTGGTCATCGGCGCCGGCCCGGCCGGGTTGACCGCCGCGTACGAGCTGCTCCGGCACGGCGCGGCGGTCCAGGTCTTCGAGTCCGACCAGGTAGTCGGCGGCATCAGCCGTACGGTGGAACGCGACGGCTGGCGCTTCGACATCGGCGGGCACCGGTTCTTCACCAAGGTTCCGCGGGTCGAGGCGTTCTGGCATGAGGTCCTGCCCGACGAGGAGTTCCTGCTGCGCCCCCGGATGAGCCGGATCTTCTACCGGGGCGCGCTCTACGACTATCCGCTGAACGCGGGCAACGCCCTGCGCAACCTGGGGATCCGCGAGGCGATCCGGTGCATGGGCTCGTACGCGCGGGCCCGGCTGCGTCCGCCCCGCGACCAGTCGCACTTCGAGGGCTGGGTGTCGGCCCGGTTCGGTTGGCGGCTGTACTCCATCTTCTTCAAGACCTACACGGAGAAGGTGTGGGGCATGCCGGCCGACCAGTTGCAGGCGGACTGGGCCGCCCAGCGGATCAAGAACCTGTCACTGTCGAAGGCGGTGCTGAACGCCCTGTTGCCGCGCCGCAACCGCAAGGACGTGACCAGCCTGATCGAGGAGTTCCAGTATCCGAAGTACGGCCCCGGCATGATGTGGGAGCGGTGCACCGACGAGGTCCGCCGACGCGGCGGCGAGGTCACCCTCGGCACCTGGGTGACGGCGGTGCACCGGGAGGGCGGCCGGGCCGTGGCGGTCACCGTCGACGGGGCCGGGGGCGAGCGCCGGATCCCCGCCGACCACGTGATCTCGTCGATGCCGATCTCGGAGCTGGTGGCGGCGATCCGACCGGCGGCGCCGCCGGAGGTGCTCGCCTGCGCCGCCGACCTGAGGTACCGCGACTTCCTCACGGTGGCGCTGGTGGTGCCGGAGGAGTTCTCGTTCCCCGACAACTGGATCTACGTGCACGACCCGGCGGTGCAGGTGGGCCGGATCCAGAACTTCGGTTCCTGGTCGCCGTACCTGGTCAAGGACGGCCGCACCTGCCTGGGGCTGGAGTACTTCGTCTTCGAGGACGACGCCACCTGGCGGACACCCGACGACAATCTGGTCGCTCTGGCGACCGCCGAACTCGAAAAGCTCGGCCTGGTCCGTCCCGGCTGCGTGGAAGCCGGGTACGTGGTGCGGATGCCGAAGGCCTACCCGGTGTACGACGAGCGCTACCAGCGCAACGTGGACACCATCCGCGACTGGCTGGCCCGGGAACTGCCCAACGTGCACCCGGTCGGGCGTAACGGGATGCACCGCTACAACAACCAGGACCACTCGATGATGACGGCGATGCTGACCGCCGAGAACATCGTCCACGGCGCCGGCCACGACGTCTGGTCGGTCAACGTGGAGCAGGACTACCACGAGCGGTCCGACGGCGACCGCAACGACCGGCGGGGAACCGGGCGGGACGCCCCGGTCGTGCCGAGCCGCCCGCTCGGCCGGGTCACCACCGAGACCCGCCCGACCGGGGCCGGGCAGTCCGAGAACCGTCCGACCGGGGCCGGTTCCGCCGAGACGCGCCCCGTGCGTCGACCGACCGGGGTGAACTGAGCAGCGCCGTCCACCCACACGGCTGATTGATGAATGTGCATGTCTGTCCGTAGCATCGCACCATGCGGGCCCGTCGCGTCACCATCGTCACCGCCTTGGCCGTACTGCTGAGCGCCCTCGCCGTCACCGCCGCCAGGGCCGCCGACGACCCGGCGCTGACCACGCCCGGTGCCCCGGTGGTCGTCGCCAACGAGGCTCGCCGCCTCACCCTGGCCTGGTCACCGGCGGTGTGGAAGGGCGAACCGGGCGGCCCGGTCACCTACGACGTGCTCTCGCCGGTCGGCCCGAACGCCTACCGGGGGCTGGGCAGCACCCAGGAGCCGACCATCACGCTGACCGACCTCGCTCCCGGCACCGCGTACCGGATCGTGGTGCAGGCGTACGCCATCGGCGGATACTCCGACGCCTCGCCGGTCACGGTGGTGCGTACGGTCGACGGGCGCGCGACCGTCCACTACCGCAACCTGGACTCATCGCCGACGAACAACCAGGCGCAGTTCCAGCTCCGGGTGACCAACACCGGCACCGGGCCACTCAAGCTGGACACGGTGCGGATCCGCTACCACGTGCGCTTCGAGGGTGGGAACACCTCGCTGGTGCCCGAGTGCGACTGGGCGGAGCTGGGTTGCGCGGCCGTCGAGCGTACCGTCCAGTTCTTCCCGCCGCCGGGGCCGCCGCCGGGCCCCAGTCCGACGGTCTACCCGGTGCCGGGCACGCCGGTCCCCGGCTGGGTGGAGGTCACCTTCACCGGCGGAGTGCTGGCCCCGGGCGGTTCGACCGGACCGCTGCAGCTACGCCTGCACCGGACGGACTGGACCGCCATCGACGAGCGCGACGATCCGAGTTGGCAGGGCGTGGCGGGCGGGTGGACCCGCAACGACCGGATCACCCTGGACGTCGACGGGGTGCGCGAGTTCGGCGACCTCTGAGCCCTCGGGCCGGTGCAGGATTGGCGACGGGTCCAGCGGGTACGCGCGACCCAGGGGTGGCCCCCCTGCCGGCGAGTTCGCCCGAGCCGACGGCGGGGCCGGTGCCCGTTTCGACACGGGGGTGGTGACCGGCGATGCCGAAGTTCCTGCTGAGGTCGACCTACACCATCGACGGGATGAAGGGGTTGGCCGCCGACGGCGGCACCCGGCGGGCCGAGGTGGTGCAGGCGATGGTCGAGAACGCCGGCGGACACCTGGAGTCGATGCACTTCGCCTTCGGCGAGGACGACACCTACGTGCTGTGCGACATGCCGGACCATCCCACGGCCGCGTCCGTGGCGATCGCCATCGAGGCGGCCGGCGGCCTGCGCGTACAGGTCGTCCCGGTGCTCACTCCCGCCGAGGTCGACGAGGCGACACACCTCATGACCGACTACTCCCCGCCAGGCGCCTGACGGGAGGTGTCAGGTCAGCCCCGGACCTGGTGTTGGGCCTGGGCGATCAGGTCGGACGGCAGGTCCAGTGCCCAGAGGACGGCGGCGAGGTAGTCCAGGACCCGCCAGTGCTGCTCCTCGGACAGGCCGAGCCGGCACCAGGCACCGCCGGCCGGGCGCCCGGCGACCGGACCACCCAGCGCCGCGGTGAGCTGGGCGGCGAGGTGACCCGCCAGCCGTGGGCGGTCGATCCCGAGCAGGTACGGCGCCAGCTCGGCGTCGGCGGCGACGAGCCGCAGCCAGCGGTTGACCGCCCCGCGTACGCCGGCCGGCCCGAGCCAGTCGAAGGAATGGCGAGGGCAGTTGACCAGCTCCGTCGTCCGCACGTCCACGAATACGGTTGATCGGCGGTGATCAGTTCAGCACGCCCGGTGCAGACCTACCGACCACGCAGGTGGCTCAGCATCGTGTGGTTCGCGGCCCAGCCGTCCGGAAACCTGACCGGCACGTCCAGGTGCACCGGCTCCGTCGACGGGTAGGCGTCCAAGAGTTCACCGATCCCGGCCCGGGCCACCACCACACAGGCGTGCCGGTGCCGGGATGTCAGCACGCAGAGCCGGCCCGACTCCAGATGGAACGCGGTCGCGTCGCGCCGCCCGGAGAGCGGGTGCAGCACGATCGTCACGTCGTACTCGCGGCCCTGGAGCCGGTTGGCGGTGTCCACGGTGACGCCGGCCCCGGCCGCGCCCAGCCGGGCGCGGATCGCCGCGACCTGGTCGCGGTGCGCGGCCCCGACGGCGATCCGGTCCGCGGTGACCGGCGCGCCGGCCGGCGCGTGCTCACTGACCGCTACCGCACCCCGGCGCAGCACCCGCAGGGCCAGCTCCGCGCAGGCCGACGCGGCCTCCCCATCGGTACGCGGGGTGTGCCGGGCCGGCAGTTCGTGCCACGCCCAGCCGGACGCGGCGGCGGTCTCCACCGCCGCGTCGTACGCGTCGCCCGCACCGGGTTCGGTGAACGCCAGTGCCCGGTCGCCCGCGTCGGTGCCGGCCCGGAACCCGGTGAACGGGTAGAACGCCTCCGCCACCACCGGCGCCGCCGACGCCGGCAGCCGCCACGACACCGGCAGCCGGTGCACCGGCAGCTCCGGGTTGTGCCGCAGCAGCACCGCCACCGCCGCCTGCATCGGATCCCAGGTCAGGCCCGTCCAGCGGGCGGTCTCGACGGTGGAGAACGGATCCAGTTGGCCGGGGTCACCCACGAACAGCGCCCGCGCGAACCTGCCGGCCACGCGCAGCAGGGCGTCCGAGCGCATCTGGTACGCCTCGTCGACGATCGCCCAGGGCCAGAGCCCTTCGGTCACCGTGGCCCACTTCGCGGCCGTACCGATGACCACCGCCGGACCGCCCAGGTCGGCGACCTTGGCGGCGACCCGTATGTTGTCGTGGCCCTTCACCCGCTCGGACGGTTGGTAGTCGGCGGCCGACAGCCGGCCGACGCGCAGCTCGGGGGCCTTGCCAGCGAGCCGGTCGATCAAGTCGTCGACCTGCTCGTTGGTCTGCGCGACGATCATCAGCGGCTCGCCGGCGGCGGCCAGCTCGATGGCGGCGCGGACGACCAGGGTGGACTTGCCGGCACCCGGAGGCGAGTCGACGACCACGCCCCGGTGCCGGCCGGAACGCAGGTCGGCCAGAACGGCCGTGATAACCAGCTCCGCCTCGACGGCGGGCGGCACCGCCAGCCCGAGCATCGCCCACCTCCTTGCCGTCGCCCCGACCCTACCGGGACCGACCCGGACGCTGCGGAACACCGTTCTCCGGGCGGATCGACGACGGGTGCGAGGCGCCGTGGTGCACCGCCAGCGCGTCGAGGATCAGGTCGAGGCCGAACTCGAACTGCCCGCCGAAGTGGTATCCCGGCTGCTGGACGTGTTGTGTGGCGAACTCGACCAGATGCGGGTAGTCGCCCGAGGCGAAGCCCTCCATGATCGAGTCCGCGACCGCGTTGGCGGAGTCCGCGCTGTCGAACGGTAGCGATGCCTCCTGGAGCACGAAGCCGAAGACGTAGGCGTCGACGACCGCGTACGCGTGGGCCGTCATCGGTAGCGAGAACCCCCCGGCCCGCAGCACACCCAGCATGGCGTCGTGGTGGCGCAGGGTCGCCGGCCCGGGGTTGGTCCGGGTTTCGACCAGGGCCAACGCCCAGGGATGCCGGGCGAGCACGGTACGCGCGGAAACGGAACGCCGCCGCACCTCGGCCCGCCAGTCGCCACCCACCTCGGGCAGTTCGATCTCCGCGAAGACCCGGTCGACGAGGGCGTCGAGGAGTTCGTCCTTGTTGCGGATGTAGTGGTACAGCGACATCGGTTTGGCGTTCAGCCCGGCGGCCAACGACCGCATGGTCAACGCCCCCAGGCCGTGCGCGTCGGCGATGCCGACCGCGGCCTCCAGCACCCGCTCACGACTCAACTGTCGCGCCTGTTCGCCCACCGTCCGGTTCCCGTCCTCGTGACACTCCGTTGACCGATCTCGCCACCAAGCGTATCGTACTTAGTACCACTTACTTAGTACGAAAGCCTGTGAGGCGAAGATGTCCCTCCGTACGGCCGGCCGATGCGCCGGCGCGTTCATCCTGTTGGCCTTCGTCTCCTACGGCATCGGCAGCGCACTCGCCGGGCAGCTCGCCGGGGCGGCGCTCGTGGTGCTCAACTCCGTCATGGTGGCGGCCATCGGCGTCCTGGCCTTCCGGGCACTGCACCGACGACAACCCGGGACCGCCTGGACCTACCTGGTCGCGCGCGGCGCGGAGGCGTTCCTGCTCACCGCCGGGATCGTCCTGCTGGGCCCGGTCGGTACCGGCGCCGCCGACACCGCGTACCAGCTGGCCATGCTGTCGCTGGGGTTGGGCAGCCTGCCGTTCTGCCTGGCCCTCAAGCGGCAGCGCTGGCTGCCGGGCTGGCTGGCGACCTGGGGCTTCGTCGGGTACGCACTGCTGGCGACGGGCGCAACCGCCGAGTTGATGGGGGCCGAGGTCGGGCTCGTGCTGGCGATCCCGGGCGGCCTGTTCGAGATCGTCTTCGGTCTGTCGCTGCTCGCTCGCGGCTTCGCGCCGTCCACCGCTGTACGGCCGGGTGCCGCGTCGGGCGAGGCGATAGCTCAGGGTGTTCAACCGACCGCGCGGTGATCATGGTCGGTTCGGACCTCGCAGCACATAGGACAGACATGGGTAGAGCGATGACGGAGACGGCCAGGATGGTGCCCTCCTCAGTCTGAAGACGATCTCGCCTCGGCTCACCGATCGCGCCGTGTTGCGGTGTCCAGCGACGAGGACACCGCAACACGGCGCGATCCGGGATGTCGGCCCAGGCCCGCGAGCCCGACCTCAGCGACGGCGCTCCCCCACCCGGTACGTGATCAGGTTCGGGTCGGCCTTGAGCTGCCGTTCGGTGAACTTGATCGTGTCGAAGCCCTTGCCGGAGTAGAGCCGGGTCTGGTCGGCGTACCAGGGCGAGTTCGGGTTGGCCGACTGCGAGTAGGTGAGCAGCTGCCGGCCCGACGGGCCGTCCCGGCCCAGCTCCACCGCCATCAGGAACGACGTGCCGTGCTGCACCTTCCGGTATCCCACTCCGGGTTCCACCCTGTTGATGATCATGTTGAAGACGCCGGCCTCCGGCCAGCCACCGTGGATCGGAATCCGTTCGTCGCCGCGCGGCTCGGTCTGGATGTCACCGAGGCGGGCGTCCAGCGGGATGTCACCGAGCGCCCGGACGGCGTCGGCCAACGCGGTGCGTACCCTCGGGTCGTCGACGGCGAGCCGACGCGGCGTGCTGACCGGCGCCGCCGGGTCGAACGGGTCGGCGAAGCGCAGCCCGCCGGCCCGGGCGAACTCGGTGAACACGTAGCGATCGGCCGGAAGGTGACATCGGACATCCTTCCCGTTTCGTGACTGTCCAGTCTCGACAGACGTTATCCGCCGCCCGGGCACCGGAACATCAGGGATGACCACCAGAAGATCCCTTACGACGCTACGCGCCGCGCCCGGCCTTCCGAGTCCGAAATGATCCCACCGGCACCGGCCCGCGCCTGAACATCCAGCGCGTTCTCGGGGGAAATCGGTTAACCAAAACCGACCGCCGGTCCATCTCGACAGGTCGACTGACCGAGCTCGGATCGAGAGGGTTCCATTGACGTACTCCTATCGAATGCGCAAGTATGACGTCTGACGTCGATGCGTCCGGAGGAATCGATGAACACGAAGAGCAGGATTCGCCGCCTCATGGGCGCAGGAACCTCGTTGACTCTCCTCAGTGCCGCAATCGGAATCATCTCCACCGCGCCGGCGGCGACAGCCGCAACGTCGGGGCCTTGTGACATCTACGCCTCAGGTGGTACGCCCTGCGTGGCCGCGCACAGCACCACCCGGGCGCTCTACGGCGCGTACAACGGCCCGCTCTACCAGGTCCGGCGCTCCTCGGACAACACCACCCGGGACATCGGTGTGCTGAGTGTCGGTGGTTACGCCGACGCCGCCGCCCAGGACTCGTTCTGCGCCAACACGACCTGCCTCATCACGATCATCTACGACCAGTCCGGCCGGAACAACCGCCTCACCCAGGCGCCCCCCGGCCACTTTCCCGGCCCGGCTCCCGGCGGCTGGGACAACCTGGCCGACGCAAAGGCGGCCCCGATCACTATCGGCGGCCAGAAAGCGTACGGGGTCTACATCGCTCCCGGCACCGGCTACCGCAACAACAACACCAACGGCGTCGCAACCGGCGACCAGCCGGAGGGCATCTACGCCGTCGTCGACGGCACGCACTACAACCAGTGGTGCTGCTTCGACTACGGCAACGCGCAGACCGACGGTGTGGCCGACTCTCCCGCCATCATGGAGACCGTCTACTTCGGTGCGAACAAGCAGTGGGGCTACGGGGCCGGGCCCGGCCCCTGGATCATGGCCGACCTGGAGTGGGGACTGTTCTCCGGGGTGAACGCCGGATTCAACAACATCCCCTCCATCAACCACCGCTTCGTGACCGCCATGGTCAAGGGCGAGCCGAACCACTGGGCGATCCGGGGCGGCAACGCGCAATCGGGCGGCCTCACAACCTATTTCGACGGAAGACGCCCCAACGGATACCACCCGATGAAAAAGGAAGGGGCCATCCTGCTCGGCATCGGCGGCGACAACAGCATCACCGGCCGCGGCACCTTCTTCGAGGGTGTGCTGACCTCGGGCTACCCGTCGGAGGCCACCGAGAACGCCGTACAGGCCAACATCACCGCCGCCGGATACGCCCCGGCGGCCGGCGGGAACCCGCAACAGGGCGTCCAACTCGTGGGCGGCCAGTCGGGCCGCTGCGTCGACGTACCCAACGCCAGCACCACCAACGGCACCCAGGTGCAACTGTGGGACTGCGTCAGCAACAGCACCGCCCAACGCTGGACCCACACCGCCGGCCGGCAACTCCAGGTCTACGGCAACAAATGCCTCGACGCCAACGGGGCCGGCACCAGTAACGGCACCCAGGCAATCATCTGGGACTGCCACGGCGGCACCAACCAGCAATGGAACCTCAACGCCAACGGCACCATCACCGGCGTGCAGTCTGGGCTCTGCCTCGACGCGAACGGCGCCGCAACCGCGAACGGCACCAAGCTCATCCTCTGGTCCTGCAACGGCGGCACCAACCAGCGATGGACCCCGCGTAGCTGATCACACAGCAACACCGAGCCGTGGGGAGACGGTGCTGGCGGGCACGCACTGCCACGCCTCGGCAGTCCCAGGCCACGCCAGCCGTCCCGCCCCACGCGGCCGGTGTCCGCGCCGGGCCTGCCGGCTCGTCGCGGAGCACCACCGCGAGGCTCGCGGTCAGGTGCGCGTCGAGCCGGTCCAGGTCCACCCCGATCAGGTACGGCGACAGCTCCGCGCCGCACCCGACCTGCTGGACCTGTGGAGGACGACGAACCGCCCGCCTCTATGGTGGGCTGATGGCATCGGTCAGGCAGGTTCAGATCACCTTCGACTGCGCGAACCCGGAGCACGTCGCCCGGTTCTGGTGCGAGGTGTTGGGGTACGTCGTACCGCCGCCACCGGAGGGGTTCAGCACCTGGGACGAGTTCAGCCGAACCCTGCCCCCCGAGCGTCAGGGTTCGGCGTTCGCATGCATGGATCCCACCGGTGTGGGCCCGCGCCTGTTCTTCCAGCGCGTTCCGGAAGGCAAGGTCGTCAAGAACCGACTGCATCTCGACGTACGGGTCGGCACCGGGCTGGTGGGTGAGGAGCGCGTGGCCGCGCTTGAGGCCGAATGCGCCCGACTGGTCGCGCTCGGCGCGGTACGCGTGCGGCTGCTGCGCGCCGACGGCTACAACGAGTCGTGCCTGGTGATGCAGGACGTCGAGGGCAACGAGTTCTGCCTCGACTGACCGGTGCAGGTGCGCGCTCCGACGACCAGGGTGACCCGCCGCTGCCCACCCTCGCCGGCCGCCTGCTCGACCAGGGCGCGCCCGCAGCTGTACTTCCAGCGGGTGCCCGAGGGGAAACCTGACGAACCAAGAACCGATATCGGGGCTCCCGGGCGGCTGGCCCATGGCCGATCATGCGATGGCATAGCCGGTCAGAACACCTGACAGCCGACCTGAACCGTCAACTTGGCGGAAAGGCGCGCCGAAGGTCATCCGTGAACCCTGCTCGGCAGAGTTGCTGTTGCCCGGCTGACTGCGAGCGGGACGGCGTCGTGCGATCACATGGCCGAGGTCGTCGGACAGGCCATCCGCAGCCCGGTTCAACCGTCGTGGTCGAGGTGGCCGAGGATCCCGGTCAGGTGGGTGACGAGGAAGGTGGCTCCGGTCAGCCTGGTCGCGGGGGTCGCGGCGGCGTAGCCGACGACGGGCATGCCAGCGGCTGTCGCGGCGCGGACGCCGTTGGGGCTGTCCTCGACGACCAGGCAGTCGCGCGGATCGGTGCCGAGTGAGTCCGCGGCATGCAGGAAAAGGTCCGGGGCGGGTTTGCCGATGCCACCGACGTCTTGGGCGCTGAACACCGTCCCGGCCGGCAGCAAGGGACGCAGGCCCGTCTGGTCGAGGGTGAGGTCGATCCAGGCGTGGTCGGAGGAGGATGCCAGGCAGTAGGGGATGCCACGGCGTCGCAGCTCGGCCAGAACGGCGGCGGCGCCCGGTACGGCGTCCAGTCCTTGTTTGAAGGCGGTGAACACCCGTTCGCGACAGCGTTCGGTGAAGTCGGCGGGGAGGGTGCCGCCGTACCGGTCGGCGACGACCGTGTGGACGGTGCGGGCGGCGTTGCCGAGGAAATACCGGTAGGACTCCTCCCGCGTGAAGGGGAAGCCCAGTTCGGTCAGGTATCCGGAAAGTACGCGGTGTGCGGTGGGTTCGCTGTCGACGATGACGCCGTCGTTGTCGAAGATGACCAGCCGGGGTTTCATGGGTGCTCCGTTCGGGTGAACGTCGGGACGAGGGCGACCGCGAGGAAGGCGGCGCCGAGCAGGCAGGTGGCGGTCCAGCCGCCGACCGCGTAGGCGAAGGGTCCGGCGGCCGCGCCGGCGACGCCGCCGAGGGTGTAGCCGGTCATGTAGACCGAGGCCAGGCGGGCGCGGGCGTCGTTGATGCCGTAGACGACGGTCATATTCAGCAGGTGGGTGGCGTTGACGGCGGTGTTCACGGCCAGGAGCCCGATGGCGAGCCAGGCGAGGTGGTGTCCGCCGGCCCACAGGGCGGCGAAGGACACGGTACCGAGGGCCAGCGCCGCCCTGGTGAGCCGAACGGCGCCCACCCGGTCGGCGGCGCGGCCGAGGGGGCGGGCGGCGACCGCTCCGGCGGCGCCGACCAGGGCCAGCCAGCCGATCTGGGCAGGGCCGTACCGGTAGGGAGGTTCGTTGAGGTGGAAGGCGATCGTCGACCAGAACACGCCGAAGGCGGCGAAGGAGCAGGCGCCGACGAGGGCGCGTCGTCGTAGCAGTCGGTGGGTGGCAGCCAGCCGGATGGTGGCCCGCAGTTGGGCCCGGTACGGCAGAGCCAGGTCGGGCGGGGCGGGCGGCATGGTGCGCAGGAGGATGACGGCCAGCAGCAGGGTGACAACCGCCGCCACCGCGAACAACGCCCGCCAGCCGGCGACCTGCGAGACCAGACCCGCGACCGTACGGGACAGCAGCACACCGGTGAGACCCCCGGTGAGCATCGTGCCGATGGCGCCTCCACGTTCATCGGGTCCGGCGAGCGCTGCGGCGTACGGGATGAGGGTGTTGACGACGGCGGCGGCGGTGAGCCCGATGAGCGCCCCGGCCGCCAGGAGCAGGCCGGTGGTGCGGGCGGCGGCGGTCAGGGCCAGGGCCGCGGCGTCGGCGCAGAGCAGGACCGCCAGGAGGGGACGGCGGGGAACGATGTCGCCGAGCGGGACGACGAGGATCAGGGCGAGGGCGTAGCCGAGTTGGCCGACGGCGACCAGGTGGTCGGCGGCGTGCGGGCCGACGGACCGGGACATCTCCGGCAGGAGGGGCTGGCAGTAATAGAGGTTTGCGATCGTCAGCCCGTAGGCCGTCGCGAGCAGCGGGACGGTCCTGCGGGGGACGGTTCGCGCGGGTCGAACCGTGGTCACCCGACGACCCTATGGATGGGATTGGGCCGCCGGTAAGATCCATTCTTGTGGCGGATGAGTGGCCCAATCCAGGGATGGACCTGCACCTGGACCTGGACGCCGCCGAAGGGCTGCGCAGCGGGCTGGAACAGGCGCTGCGGGCGGCGGTGCGATCGGGACGTCTGGCCACCGGGACCCGGCTGCCGGCAACCCGCAGGCTCGCGGAGGATCTGGGGTTGGCGCGGGGCACGGTGCGGGCGGCCTACGACCAGCTAATCGCCGAGGGTTACCTGGCCGCGCGGCAGGGTGCCGGCACGGTGGTGGCGCTGGCTTCGCCGGCCGCGCCGGTGCCCTCGACCGCGCCGGCGGTGGAGCAGCCGCGGCACGATCTGCGTCCCGGCAGCGGGGATGCGTCGGCGTTCCCGGTGGCGGCGTGGCTGGAGTCGGCGCGGCGGGCGCTGGGATCAGCACGGGCTGACAGCTTCGGCTACGGCGATCCGCGGGGCCGCCCGGAACTGCGGGCCGCGCTGGCCGGATACCTGGGACGGGCCCGGGGCGTGTCGGCCCACCCGGACTCGATCGTGATCACCAACGGGTACCTGCAAGGACTGACGCTCCTCGCCGCGATCATCGGGGGGACGTTCGCGATGGAGGACCCGGGCGTCCCGATGCACCGCGAGGCGATCCGGCGCGTCGGCACGCGGGTTGTCCCGCTGCCGGTCGACGACCTCGGCGCCCGGACCGACCTGCTCAGTGGTCGGGGCGTGGACGCGGTGGAGGTCACCCCGGCTCACCAGTGCCCGACCGGCCAGACCCTGCACCCCGAGCGGCGGCGCGCCCTACTGGACTGGGCACGCTCGTCCGGCGGCCTGATCGTCGAGAACGACTACGACGCCGAGTTCCGCTACGACCGCAAGCCCGTCGGCGCGCTGCAGGGCGCCGCCCCCGACCACGTGGCCTACCTGGGCACGACGTCCAAAACGCTCGGCCCGGCGCTGCGCATCGGCTGGATGGTCCTACCGCCCCGCCTGATCACCCCGGTCGCCGACGCCAAACTGCACACCGATCACCACACCGAACACCTCGGCCAACTGACCCTGGCCGACCTGATCACCCGCCACGGCTATGACCGCCACATCCGCATATCCCGCCAGCGCTACCTGCGCCGCCGCGATCAACTCCGCCACCACCTCGCGGGACTTCCGATCACGATGACCGGCATCGCCGCCGGCCTGCACGCCCTGGCCCTCCTCCCCCCGCACGGCCCCACCGAAGCCGACATCCGCACCGCCGCGCACGCCCACGGACTCGCCCTCGGCTACCTCTCCGAACGCAGCGAACTGCCCTCAACCCGCCAGGGCGTCATCATCGGCTACGGCCGTCCCCCCGACCACGCCTACACCTCGGCCCTGGACGCCCTGACCGCGACCTTCGCCGCCTGCTTCGCCCGCTGAGGGCCGAGCTGGCCGGTTCTTGGTTCGCACACCTTGCCCTCAGTCGGCGAAGTGGATGGCGCTGCAACCGCGGGTGGGTGATCGCAGTCTGCGGCCGGCGCTGCGCGCAGCCAACGGTTGTACTGGCCGATGAACAACTCGGGGTATCCGCCAGTATGCAGGAAGACCACGGGTCCCTCTGGAAGCCGTCCACCGGTGGCGTGCGCGAGGAGACTGGCCATCGCCTTAGCGGTGTAGACGGGTTCGAGGAGCAGACCTTCGGTACGTGCGGCCAGTTCCAGGGCGTGACGCCCGGCTGGGGTCGGCTGACCGTAACCGCCGCCAATCTGCTCGCGGTCCAGGCGTACAGGGCCCGTCGGCGTCGGCAGTCCGGCTGTGCGTGCGGCATCGGCGGCCATCCGTGGCACCGCGTCGAGCAGGTCGGGCCGATTACCGGTGTCCACGCCGAGGACCAGCCGGTGGTCGCCAAGGCCGGCGACCAGCCCAGCATGCGTTCCACCGGAGGCGTCCGCCGTTACGACCAGCGCGAGGTCGGGTAGTTGGCGGCGTAGCTCGACGGCGGCGGTGACGTAACCGAGGTCGCCCGCCAGCGACGCACCACCCACCGGGAGCACGTACGGGCGGGAGCCGTCCTGCCGAGCGATATCTGCCGCCTCGGTGATGGCGGCGTTGAGCCCGGCGTAGTCCACGTCACCGGCCCACCGCACCTGCGCGCCAAGCAACTCGCTCAGCAGCAGGTTGCCCTCCCGCGTGCTGGGCTCGGTACCAGTGACCACCGCGACGCAACTCAGCCCCAGCCGGGCAGCCGCAGCCGCGGTCATCCGCACGTGGTTGCTCTGCGCCGCGCCTCCGGTGACCAGGGTGTCCGCGCCAGCGGCGAGTGCCTCCGCTGCGGAGTACTCCAACTTGCGGGCCTTGTTGCCGCCGAGCGCCAGCCCGGTGAGATCGTCCCGTTTGACCCACAGCCGCCCAGGCGGCAGACCCAACTGCTCGCCGAGGCGGTCCATCGGCTGCAGTGGGGTGGGCAGCGCGGCCAGCGCCACCCGCTCAGCCGTCACCTCCATCATGTTCGGGTTCATCACGACTCGCTCCATCCATCGGCCATCGGTAGGTGGCTCCACTATAGTGGAGTTCCGTTATAGTGGAGGAGTGATCTTGAGTCCGTCTGATACCGGCCTCGACATGGCCGCGATTGGCCGCCGACTGCGCGACGAACGCCGCCGGCGGGGCTTCACGCTGGAGGGGTTGGCCACCGCGAGCGGGGTCAGCCGCAGCATGCTGTCGGAGGTGGAGCGCGGCAGTCGGGTCCCGACCGTACTCGTTCTCGATCGCGTCGCCACCGGCCTGGGCACCAGCATCGCCCGGTTGCTCCGCGCGGAAGGGTCCGCCCGCACGGTGGTGTTGCGGCGCGACGAGCAGGACGTGGCCCAGGACGCGTCCGGTTGGGAACGGCGGATCCTCAGCCCAGTGCTTCCCGGCGTGGAGTTCGAGTTCATGCGCACCACCATCGAGGCGGGCGTGGACGCGGGCGTCTTCCCGCCACACGGCGCCGGGACCCGGGAGTACCTGGCGGTGGAGGCGGGCACGTTGCGCTTGTCGCTGGACGGCGACGAGGTGGAGTTGCACGCGGGCGACAGCGTCTTCTACGCCGGGGACTGCCCCCACGGCTTCGTCAATCCGGCCGCCGTGCCATGCGTCTACTACCTGGTGATGGACCTTGCCGGCGGCGCGACTCACGGAGCCAGCCGATGACCGCTCAGGCACCGATCCCCGCAGGCTGGAGTTGGCCCGGCGACGACGTGCGGCAGTTCGGGCACCGGACGGTCGACATCATCGCCGACTACCTGTCCGATCTACCGCGGCGGGCCGTGTTCCAGCCGTACCCCGCCGAGCATGCCCGCGCCCTCGCCACCGAACCGGTCCCGACCCGCGGCGCGCCCGTTGACGCAGTGCTGAAGGACTTCGTCGAGCGGGTCGCACCGTACCCATTCGGTAACGGACATCCCCGCTTCTACGCCTGGGTCAACTCACCACCCCACCCACTCGGGGTATTCGCCGAGGCGCTCGCCGCCGGGATGAACCCAAGCGTGGCCGGCGGCAACCACGCCGCCGTCCACATCGAACACCAGGTTGTGCGCTGGTTCGCCGATCTGGCCGGGTTGGGTGACGAGAGCATGGGCCTGCTGACCAGCGGCGGCTCCATGGCCACGCTGACCGCACTGACCGTGGCCCGCCATCGAGCCGCCCGGCGCGCCGATATCGACGTGCGCGCCGACGGGCTTCAGGGACACGCCCGGCGCTTCCTGCTCTATCTCGGCGCGGAAGGACACGGGTCGGCCCGCAAGGCGGCCGAACTGCTCGGCATCGGCTCGGCCAACATCCGCACCATCGCCTCCGACGACCACCACCGGATGCGCCCGGACGCGCTACGCGACCAGATCGTCCGGGATCGTGCCAACGGCGATATCCCGGTCGCGGTCATGGCCAGCGCCGGTACGGTCAACACCGGCGCGGTCGACCCGCTCGACGCGATCGCCGACGTCTGCGCCGAGCACCGCGTTTGGCTGCATGTCGACGGCTCGTACGGCGCACCCGCTGTGCTGCTGCTCGACGAACACCGCGCGACCAAGACGGCGCTCGCCCGGGTCGACAGCCTCGCCATGGACCCGCACAAGTGGCTCTACGCCCCGGTCGACGCCGGGCTCGTCCTCATCCGCGACCGGCACCTCGCCCGCGACACCTTCAGCCTCGTCCCGCCGTACCTGCGCACCGACGGCGACCCAGACGGGGTGAACGGGCCGGTCTGGTTCAGCGAATACGGCTTCGACCAAACCCGACCGTTCCGCGCCCTCAAGGTGTGGTTGCTGCTCAAACACCTCGGCACCACCGGATATCGAGACCTCATCGCACACGACATCGCCACAGCCGACCGGCTCGCATCCGGCGTCAGGGCCGCGCCCGACCTGCAACTGCTCGCCAACGGGCTCAGCGTCGTGTGCTTCCGCTGCCGCCCCGTCGACTGGGCCGGCGACGACCAGGCCCTCGACGAACTCAACCGCGAGGTGCTGTCCGCGATACAGCTCGGTGGCCGCGCGTTCCTCGCCGGCACCACCGTCAACGGGGTGTTCGCGCTGCGCGCCTGCGTCGTCAACCCAGGCAGCAGCGCGGCGGACGCCGACGCCGTTCTCGCCGAGACCCGCGCAATGCTGTCCCGACTCGCCGGCAGCCCCAACCACGATGACACATCCGGTGCCTAGATCGTGCCTGGTGATGCAGGACGTCGAGGGCAACGAGTTCTGTCTCGACTGACCGGCCACGAACGCGGCACCTTCACCCGGTGACTCTGGCCTGCGGCAGGCGCGGCAGGTGAACGCGGTCGGCGAGGACGCCGGCGGCGAGTAGCCGCAACCGGCTGCCGGCCAGCATCGCCGGCGGCCCGCAGACCAGGACGTCCTGGTCGGGGCGCAGATGGTCGAGGGCGACGGTGAGGGCGTCACCGCACTCGCCGGGCGCGGCGTGCGAATCGTGCGAGAGCGCGGGGACAAGGGTCAACCAGTCGTGCGCGCACTGGAGCCGGTCGAGGCTGACCGCGTCGTACAGCTCGGTGAAGGTACGCGCCCCGACGACCAGGGTGGCGCGCTGCCGCCCGCCCTCGCCGGCCGCCTGCTCGACCAGGGCGCGCAGCGGGGCCAGGCCGGTGTCGCCGGCCACCAGCAGCAGGTCCCGCCCGGTGAGATGCAGGCCGGTGTCGACAGGTCAGCCGAGCTGGAGCAGTTCGCCGGGGCGCACCTCGTGGACGAGGCTGCGGGAGACGGTGCCGGCGGGCACGGCGCGGACGTGCAGTTCGACGGTTTCATCGGGGCGTGGCGCGTTCGCCGGGGAGTACCAGCGCCAGCGGCCGGGGTGGCGTGGCAGGCTGACCGGTACGGCCTGGCCGGGACGCCAGTGCAGCCGCCGCCAGGGGCGGACCGTGACGATGGCGACGCCGTCGCAGGGACGGTCGTGGTCGACGACCTCGGCAAGCCGCCAGGGTGAGTCGTCGCCGGTGGGAAGCGGCTGCCCGGCCAGCACACCAGCTGTCCGACTCGCTGACCCTGACTGTGGGCAATACGTCACAGCATCGCGCTGGCTGCTCACAGTAGCTGGCCCGGCGCTGTGGCCGGGTTTATCCTCGCGGCAGACAGGCGAAGTGACGTTGGAGTATTCGAGCGGCAGTCCCCCACAACTCGCTGCCGGCTGGTTAGGTTGCCCCGGTGACCGAACTCGACCGGGGCCTGTACGAGCACCTGATCACCCACCAGCTCGCCGAACGGCTTCAGCACCTCGACCCTGCCCTGGTCCAGCACGAGAAACTCGACCCGTCCGACTCTCACGACATCCTCGCCCGACACATCGCGGCGCTGGCCCGCCGCGGTGCGGGCAGGTAACGCAGACCAGGCAGTGAACGTGGGGACGCGGCTCGACACGTCGCGGCTGCCGACGGTGTTGGTCGGCCGGCGGGCACAGGTGCATGTCGACCTCGCGGCAGCGGCGATGATGTCGACCGGAGATCGGTCCTTTTCCCTTCTCCACCTGCTCGAAGCCGAGCGGATCGCTGCCGAGGTGGTTCGGGCCAACGTGCAGGCACGGACGCTCCTGCTCGACCTGCTCGCGAGGGAGCGCCGAGGGGCGACGCCAGGGCTGCGGGCCCTTGCCGGTAGGGCAGGGCTGTTGGCATGAATCGCGTGGAGTGCTGGCCCTGGTCGCCTGCGCCGCTCCCCCGGTGTTGCGGATCGGCGAGCTGATCGAACTGCTGCAACAGCACGGTTGGGCGGCGTGCCTCACCGCCGCGCCGACCGCTGCCACCTGGATCGACCGGGAAACGATGGCCCTAGCGGTGACCGAACGTGATGCCTTGACTGGTGACGTTCTCGGGCTGGTGGACGTGAACACGGGCGGTCGGTTCGGCGAGGAAAAACAACGCGGTGTTCGCGCTGCCGTCCGAGGGATTGTGATCCGGACAGCCCGGCCGCACCGGATGCACAAGGTGGCTGAGCTCGGACAGGGGTTCGAGCAGTCGACGCGTCGACCATCCGCGGTGTGATCTACGACACTTGCACGTGCTGTGGATCATGGTAACTTGCGCTCTCGCCGTGAATGCCTTCCGCTTTGGACCGATCAGCTCCGGCGTTCGGGATCGCTTACCGTGACGTCCTTCCCGCCCTTGACGAGTGAGGCGCCGCAGATGATTGACTTATCCACCGCTTTTCGGGGTGGTCGCTGCAGCACTTCTCCGAGGCTGTGGTGATCGAACCGCCGTCCGAGGCGAGACACGCGCGGGTCGCCGTGGCCACGCTGTTCTTCGCCAATGGCGCCTTGTTCGCCAGTTGCGTTCCGCGGTACCCCGAGATGAAGAACAGCATCGGTCTGTCCAACGCCGCCTTCGGCGCTGCCATCGCCGGTTACGCGTTGGGAGCCTTGTTGGTCGGCCTGATCGCCGGCTTTCTGGTCAGCCGCTGGGGGTCGTCCCCGGTGGCGCTCGTCAGCTTCGGCGCCGCCGCGGTGAATCTGGCGCTGGTCGGCCTCGCACCCACCTGGGCAGCGCTGGCAGCCGCGCTTTTCGTCGCAGGAGCATGTGACACCGTTGCTGACGTCGCCAACAACACCCACAGCCTTCGGGTCGAAGCGCTGTACAAGCGCTCCATTCTCAATTCCCTGCACGGCCTCTGGAGTATCGGTGCCGTCGTGGGTGCGATAACGAGTGGCGCCGCTGCGGGCCTCCGGCTGCCCCTGGTGCTGCACTTCGCCATCGTCGGGAGCGTCCTGCTCACCATGGTGGGCATCGCGTATCGGTTCCTGCTGCCCGGCGGCGACACAGTTGAGCGCCCGCCGCAGCATGACGCAGGTGACCATTCCTCTTCGCCGGACGGGCAGACGGTGGGAAGAGCGGTGCAGCGATGGCGCTCGCGCACGGTGTGGACCGTACTGGCACTCGGAATGCTGGCTGCCACCGCTCAGGTCATGGAGGATGCGGGTTCCACCTGGAGCGCCATCTATCTGAGCGGCGAGCTTGGTGCCACCGCTTTCGTGGCAAGTCTCGGATTTGGTGCCCTGCAGGCGTCACAGACGGTGGGAAGGCTTCTCGCGGATCGGCTGGTGGATCGCTTCGGCGACCGCGACGTCGCTCGGTACGGTGCGGCATTGGGCGGCCTCACCATGTTCGGTGCGCTGGCCGTGCCGATGCCCCTGACCACGGTCATCGCCTTCGGGTTGGTCGGCCTGGGCATCGGCACACTGATTCCCGCCGGCATGCGCGCGGCGAATGCCGCTCCCGGTCTGTCCCCGGGTGTCGGCCTCGCCATGGCCGGCACGGTGCTTCGCGTGTCCGGCCTCGTCGCCGCTCCCGTGGTCGGCAGTGTCGCCGACGCCGCCGGCCTCCGGGTAGGGCTTGCCGCCATTCCGGTGGCCGCGCTGGTGGCGGTCATCCTCGCGGGTGGCCTTCCCGGCAAGGTGGCACGTCGATGAGTCCACCGCTTCGCGTCGTGGCCCTATGCGGGGCACCGCCTTCCTGGGTCTCACAATGCGGCTGGGCCGGCGATGCAGAAAACGGGCTGCTGTGACCAAGCAAGGCGAGACGGTCGCTGACCCGACACAGGTGGGCATAGAGGTTGCCACCGGGATGCGCGATCTGCTCAGCTCCATGCTGGCAGAGCCACGTCCGCACGCCACCGTGGGTGCTCATGGCCCGACTGTAGACATCGGCTTTCCGGCTCACTGACCCTGATCGGGGCCGAAGCGACGGATCCGTGCCCTCCTTCCCCGTACCGTGCGTCGTAGCCCGCCACCGGATCCGTCACTGGATCAGCCATGCCGAAACCCTGGTGATGAGTTGACGCGTCCGCATCCGTCACACCTACGACGGGACACGACGAGGCGGAAGGATGACGTGATGAGTGCGGACACGCGGCTGGAGGAGCTGGGCGTGAGCGGGCTGGGCGAGGTCGACGAGTCGGCGTTCTCGGGGCTGGCGCAGCGGCACCGGCGGGAGCTGCACGTGCACTGCTACCGGATGCTCGGGTCGTTCGAGGACGCCGAGGACACCGTGCAGGAGACGTTCCTGCGTGCCTGGCGGCGGCGGGAGACCTTCGAGGGGCGGTCGACGTTCCGGGCCTGGCTGTACCGGATCGCCACCAACGCCTGCCTGGACCTGCTCGCCAAGTGCCGCCCGGCGCCCGCAACCGGCGGCGAGGTGCGGTGGTTGCAGCCCTACCCGGACCGGCTGCTCGACGAGCTGCCCGCGGGCGGCGCGGACGAGCCGGAGACCGTTGCCGTCGCGCGGGAGACAATCGAGCTGGCGTACCTGGTCGCGGTCCAGCACCTCGCGCCGCGCCCGCGGGCCGTGCTGATCCTGCGGGACGTGCTCGGTTGGCCGGCGAAGGACGTCGCGGAGCTCCTCGGGGACTCCGTCAACTCGGTGAACAGCGCGCTGCAGCGGGCCCGCGCCGGCATGCGGGAGCACCTGCCCGCCGAGCGGCAGGACTGGACCGGCGGCGAGGAGGACGCCGGGACGCGCGAGCTGGTGCGCCGCTACGCCGACGCCAGCGTGGCGACGGACGTCAACGGGCTCGCCGCACTGCTGCGGGACGACGTCCGCTGCTCGATGCCGCCCACGCCCGGCCTGTACGTCGGCCGCGACACGGTCGTCAACAGCTGGATCGAGGACGGCTTCGAGAACCTGGAGAACCTGCGCGCCGTCCAAACCGCCGTGAACCGGCAGCCCGCCGTCGCCTTCTACCTCTGGCGGAAGCAGGAGGGCGCGTACCTGCCGCTGACGATCGACGTCCTGCGCGTCACCGGCGGGGCGATCACCGAGATCATCACGTTTCACGACGACCAGTTCCCGCGGCTCGGGCTGCCGCAGCGCCTGCCGGCGGACGGCACGGAGTAGCCCCGGTGTGGGCGACCACGCTGCGCGTACGCCAGTTACCGAACGATGGAGAACGACATGATCAACGTGAATGACACCGCTGTCGCCGCAGGCCCGGGCCAGCCCCGCCACACTCCCCGACTCCGCCGACTCGCCGTCATCGGCTTCATTGCCACGCTCGCAGCGATCGTGGCCACCACCCTCGCCGCTGCGCTTGCCCGGGCCGTTGGGGTCGACTTCAAGGTTTCCGATGGTGCCGAGACGATCCCGTTGGCCGGGGTCGCCGTGGTGACCGGTTTCTTCTCGGTCGTGGGCATCGTCATTGCCGCCGCGTTTCTTCGTTGGAGCGCTCGCCCCGCCGAGCGATTCGTCTGGACGACGGTGTCGCTGACCGCGATCTCGTTCGTCCCGCCCTTCCTCGCCGGGGCAAACACCGCCACCGCCACCACGCTCCTCGGGCTACACCTCGTCCCCGCGGCGGTGATGATCCCCACCCTGGCGCGGAGCCTCCGCACCCGGACCGACTGACGCCAGCTCTGGCCCCCACAACTCGCTGCCGGCTGGTTAGGTTGCCCCGGTGACCGAACTCGACCGGGGCCTGTACGAGCACCTGATCACCCATCAGCTCGCCGAACGGCTCCAGCGCCTCGACCCGGCCCTGGTTCAGCACGAGAAGCTCGACCCGGCCGACTCGCACGACGTCCTCGCCCGGCACATCGCGGCGCTGGCCCGTCGCGCCCTGCTCGCCGTCGGCGCCGGTGACGACCGGCTCACCCGGCAGGTCGAGTTGGCCAATCGGATCGCCGAGAACATCGCCCAGGCCGAACCGCTTGCGGTCAGCGTCGACGACCAGGTCGCCGATGCGCAGCGCCTGCTGCACGCCATCGCGGCCCCGCCGACACCACCTGCCGTGCCCGCCTTCCCGGCACGTCCCACCACCCCGCTCTCCACCGGTGCCCTGCTGGTCAACGGCCGCCACCAGCCCCGCATCGGCCACGAGGTCACCCACGAGATGGCCTCCGCCGAGCAGGTCGACCTGCTGTGCGCGTTCATCAAGTGGCACGGCCTGCGCATCGTCGAGCCCGCCATCCGCGACCTGATCGGCCGGGGCGGCAGGCTGCGGGTCATCACCACGACATACCTGGGCGCGACCGACCAGCGTGCCCTCGACCGGCTTGCCGAGTTGGGTGCCGACATCAAGGTCTCCTACGAGACCAGGACCACCCGCCTGCACGCGAAGGCGTGGCTGTTCCGCCGCACCAACGGCATGACCACCGCGTACGTCGGCTCCAGCAACCTGTCGAAGGCGGCGCTGGTCGACGGGGTGGAGTGGAACGTGCGGATCTCGAACGTCGAGCAGCCGCACGTCATCGACACGTTCACCGCCACGTTCGAGGACTACTGGCACGACCCGGCGTTCGAGGACTACGACCCGAACCGGGACGCCGAGCAGCTTCGGCGGGCCCTCAGCGGGGAACGCCGGACCGATGCGCCGCTCGACATCGCCAACATCGAGGTGCGGCCGTACCCGTACCAGGCGGAGATCCTGGCCGACCTGGACGCGGAGCGGCACGTTCATGGCCGGCACCGCAACCTGGTGGTGATGGCGACCGGCACCGGCAAGACGGTGGTCGCCGCGTTGGACTACCGGCGGCTACGCAGGCAGGGACACGTCGACTCGCTGCTGTTCGTGGCGCACCAGGAGCAGATCCTGCGGCAGAGCCTGTCGACGTTCCGGCAGGTGCTGGGGGACGGCAGCTTCGGCGAGATGCTGGTCGGCGGGAAAGAACCGACGCAGTGGCGACACGTCTTCGCCTCGATCCAGTCCCTGCACCGGCGGAGACTCAACCCCGAGGCGTACGACATGGTGATCGTCGACGAGTTCCACCACGCGGAAGCGCCGACGTACGCCCGGCTCCTCGACCGGCTGCGACCGCGCGTACTGCTGGGGTTGACGGCGACGCCGGATCGTAGCGACGGCGGCGACGTGCGGCGGTGGTTCGACGGCCGGGCCGCAGTGGAGTTGCACCTGTGGGACGCCCTGGAACGACAGTTGCTGGCACCGTTCCAGTACTTCGGTCTGCACGACGACGTGGACCTGTCGCACCTGCGATGGAAGCGCGGCCAGGGGTACGACCCGGCTGAGCTGGACGGCCTATATACCGGCAACAGCGCACGGGCCCGGATGGTGCTCAAGGCGGTCCAGGACACGGTCGACGTGGGCCGGATGCGGGCGCTCGGGTTCTGCGTGAGCATCGGGCACGCCGAGTTCATGGCGGACTGGTTCCGCCGGCACGGCGTACCGTCGGCGGCGGTGACCTCACGGGCGGACCGCGCGGCGCGCGACGGCCTGCTGCGGGAGTTCAAGGCCGGCAAGTTGCGCGTGCTGTTCACGGTGGACCTGTTCAACGAGGGCGTCGACCTGCCGATGGTCGACACGATCCTGATGCTGCGTCCCACCGAGAGCGCCACGGTCTTCCTTCAGCAACTGGGCCGTGGCCTGCGTCTGGACGACGACAAGCCGTGCCTGACGGTGCTGGACTTCATCGGCGGGCAGCACGCCAACTTCCGGTTCGACCTGCGGTGGCGGGCGCTGACCGGGGTGAGCCGGCGGGCGGTCCGGGACGCGGTGCAGCAGGACTTCCCGACGCTGCCCAGCGGCTGCCACATCCAGCTCGACCGGGTGGCGAAAACCGTCGTTCTCAGCAATCTGAAGTCCGCCATGCCGACATCGAAGAAGGGCCTGGTGGCGGAGCTACGGCAGCTCGGGGAGGTCAGCCTGACCGAGTTCCTGCGGGAAACCGGTGTCGAAATCGAGGACGTGTACCGGAGCAGGTCGCTCGGCGGGTGGACCGGACTGCGGCGGCTCGCCGGCCTGGACGTCCCGCCACCCGGAGCCGACGACGCGGAGCTGGGGCGGGCGATCGGACGGATGTTGCACCTCGACGACGTGGACCGGTTGGACCTGCTGGCCCGGGTCGCGGCAGGCGATCAGCCGCCGCAGGGCCGGTTGTGGGACATGCTGCACTTCGACCTGTGGGGACCGAACGCCTCCCTGGCGTCGCGGGATGAGCGGCTGGCGCGGCTGTGGCAGGAGCCGGCGCGCTGTGTCGAGCTGCGCCAGGTCGTCGAGGTGCTGCGAGACCGCATCCACCGGGTCACCGAGCCGCTGGGGGCGCTGCGGGTACACGCCCGATACAGCCGCAACGAGGCGTGCGCGGCGTTCGGGATGGCGAAGCCGGGGTCGCTGCGGGAGGGGGTGAAATGGTTGCCGGACGCCCAGGCGGACCTGTTCTTCGTCACCCTCGTCAAGTCCGAGCAGCACTACTCCCCCACGACGATGTACGCCGACCGGGCGATCACCGAACGGCTGTTCCAGTGGGAGTCGCAGAGCACCACGTCGACGGCGTCGGCGACCGGGCAGCGGTACGTCCACCACGCCCGGCTGGGCTCGACGGTGCACCTCTTCGTCCGGGAGACGCGGGTGCCAGACGGAAACCTCGGGGCACCGGCGTACCTCTATGCGGGACCGATGACGTACCAGCAGCACAGCGGGGACCGGCCGATGCGCATCGTGTGGGGGCTGACGTACCCGCTGCCGGCGGACATGTACGCCGCCGCCCGGACCATCGCCGCATGACGCTGCCGCGTGGACGGGTTTCGGCGTGGACTGTCACAGCTGAGTCGTAACCTGCCCTCAATCACACCCACGAAGGAGCTACACGTGCTCGACCACCTGGGCATTCAGGTTCGCGACGTGCCTGCCAGCCGGGCCTTCTACGACACTGTCCTGGCCCCGCTCGGCGCGCGCCGGATGATGGAGTTCGGCGACGTCCTGGGCTACGGCGTCGACCGGCCCGACTTCTGGATCAGCCCGGTGACCGGTGACGGCGAGGGACACGAGACGCACATCGCCTTCACCGCTGCGAGCCGCGCCGCCGTCCAGGCGTTCCACGACGCCGCGGTGGCTGCCGGCGCGGAGGTGCTGCACGCGCCCCGGGTCTGGCCGGAGTACCACCCGACGTACTACGGCGCGTTCGTCCGCGATCCGGACGGCAACAACGTCGAGGCGGTCTGCCACGCCCCGGAGTAGGGGTGCTGCCCGGGAACGTGTCGCCAAAGAGCACATCTGTTACGGTCGATACCTAAGCGCGACCCATCCGTAACCGTCGCTGCTTCTGGGCGCGTCCGACGGGGAGGAGCCGGATGAGTGCACTGTTCAATGCCCTGCGCGAGCGGGTGGAAGTCAACGCCCGGCAGGCGGTCGAGACGTACACCAGCGAGGTCGACGAATACCAGGCCATGCGGCCGGGCTCCGACGAGCGCATCGGGATGTACGACTTCGCGGTCTTCATCCGGCGCCGCTCGCTCGACCTCGCCTCGGCCGAGCTGCCGCTGGGCGAGGCCGACCTGGCCGGCATCGCCGCGGTGGGCCGGCAGCGGGCGGAGATCGGCCTGTCCGTGCCGTCGCAGCAGCAGGTGCTGGGTCTGCACACCGCGATGATGGTGCGTGAGGTGCACGATCTGGCCCGTCCCGAGGACGTCACCGACCTGCTGCGTATCGTCGGCTGGCTCGGCACCCAGGGCGTCCCCGCGCGTAGCGCCTACCTGCGCGGTTACACCCGGGGCGTGGGCACCGCACGGATGCTCTCGACGCGGCTGGAGATCCTGGCCAGGGCGCTGCTCGCCGACGAGCCGGTGGAGCCGTTCGTCGCCGACCTGCGCCTTGCCGGGCAGTACCACCTCACGGTCCTGAAGACGGCGCGGCCGGTGACCGCGGAGGCGCAGGCCGAGGTGGTCGCCGCGTTCACCGCCGACCGGATCCCGGTGACCTGGCTCGCCGCCGACGAGGTCGCCGTGCTCACCCCCGGCAGCGAGTCACAGACGAAGATCCTTCAGCGGGTACGGACCGCGGCGGCGCTGATCGGGCAGCCCTGCGGCATCGGTGCGGCGCAGGGCGCGGTGGGTGGGCTGGCCGAGACGCTCGCCTGGGCGCGGGAGGCGAGCCGGGTGGCGCCGCCGCAGGATCGTCCGGACCGCCTGCCCGGCATCACCGACCTGTTCGTGGAGATGGCGGTCGCGCGTGCCCCGGCGGTCGACGGGTGGCTGCGCAGCTATGCCAGGGCGCTCGCTACCGGCCCGGACCTGGTGGCGACGCTGTGTGCCTACTACGCCCACGACATGAACCGCACGAGCACCGCCACCGCGCTGCACATCCACCCCCGCACGTTGGACTATCGGCTGCGCCGCGTGCGCGAGGTGACCGGCATCGACCCCAACTCGACCGCCGGCGTGCGGCTGCTGAGTGCGACGGTAGCGCGGACGCTCGCCGTGGACCACTACGCGGACTGACAAACGTCACTGGGGAATTGCGCACGGCTCACGAAGACGCGCGCCCTTCGGCACCGACAGACTCCCGGCAAGACGAAGGGAGCAGATGTGCGACGAAGACTGGTACGCGGCCTGATCGCGACGCTGTTGGCGGTTGGGGTCGCGGTGCCCAGCAGTGTTCAGCCGGCCCGGGCGCAGGACGTCAGCGGCCCGGTCATCACCCTTGTGTTCACCGCCCTGAAGATCTCCCGCGAAGGCCTGTCCGCGGATCAGGTCGAGGCGCTGGTCCGCGAGGTGGTCGGCATGGTCGGGCAGGCCCGGAACGAGATCGTCAGCCACATCGACGGACACGTCGCCGCCCGGGCGCTGGG
The DNA here is from genome assembly GCF_004348325.1 of Micromonospora sp. KC213. Taxonomy (GTDB): domain Bacteria; phylum Actinomycetota; class Actinomycetes; order Mycobacteriales; family Micromonosporaceae; genus Micromonospora. Next base: position 46,301 of record NZ_SMKF01000012.1, read on the forward strand.
CGAAATGGACGGATTTGCCATCGAGTACGCCAACTATGCACAGTTCCGCCACGACCGACGGTGGGTGCGGAACCTCGCCAGCAGGATCATCACGTCCGCCTCGGTCGACAAGAGAGAGCTGGACGCCACCCAGGACGACAAGGCCGCCGACGCCATCGGTCACGCCCTCAACGTCAAGTACGCGATGGCAGAGGTGGCCGCCGTGGACGCCGGGTACACCCCGGAGGCCAAGACCCTGCTCCGCCAGCGGTACATCCAGGCCAACGAGAAGATCGTGCAGAGACTGGAGCCGAAGTGCGAGCCGACCTGGACTGAGAACGACGCCTACTGGTACTCGAAGACCTGGTTGTGTACGGCGGCCAATGGTGAGACGGCGATGGCCACGGAGACTCTCAACAAAGTGACCGGCACATGGACAAGTCCGCAGGTCAATGTGGAGGACCTCAAGCTCGCAGCCGCGGTCAACTCCAGCTGGAAAGTAGCCAAGACGACCCTGCCCACGTTGAAGCAGCCATAGGAGTTTCAGTGAGAACACGACTGTTGAACAGCCTGGCCGCCGCCGGCCTGGCGGTGTCGATCGCGGTGGCGGGCACCGGTGTGCCGGCCCAGGCCGCCGCGACCACCAGCGAGACCAAGCGCCCGACCGAAACCGCCGCCGTTCAGGCGTTCGCCTTCGACTGGGTCAGCGCGGCCATCGCCGTCGCCGGCTACCTGCTCAACGACGGGGGCGGGGGCGCCAACCTCGACGCCGCGATCCGCGAGATCAAGACGGCCATCGCGCAGAGCAGGACCGAGATCATCGCGCAGATCGACGCCATCGCCGCCGCCGAGGTGGAAGGCTGCCTCGAAGCCCACACCATCGAGTTCCTCAACATCGACTTCATGGACGAGTACACGCTGCGGGCGTGGGCCCAGAACGCCACGAGCTGCGCCACCCAGGCCAGCGCGTTCGCGAATGCGGTGCAGAGCCCACAGGCGGTCGACAAGATCGGCTTCGTCATCGGCCCGATCTTCGCCATCGTTCTCGCGGCCCGTGCCCAGGCCGGCTTCGTCAACGGCACCGACCTCGTCCTCCGGAGCCAGATCCGCGCCTACGAAGCGGTCGTCGCCAAGCTCACGCCGACCGACTGTGTGAAAAAGCGCGCCCGCGACCCCGGCTACCCGGTCGACAAGTGGTGGGAGTGCACCGCCTACAACGGTGACAAGGGCAGCTCCGACTGGGTCACCGGGAACCTGCGCGAACCCGACCGCACCCAGGCCGAGGACCGCGCCACCAGGAATACCAGCCGCCCCACCGCCAAGACCGCCCTGCCTCAGCTCCGCGCCCTGGGAGTCTGAGCCACCACCGGGCCGCACGGCCGCCCACCGGCGCTGTGCGGCCCGATCGTGTCCCGCCGGCTCCTCACCGGTCTCGTCCTCGCCACTGCGCCAGGTAGCGCGGCACGTCGTCGGCGTGGTACGGCCGCTCGCTCGGCTCGATGTTGGCGAGGAACATCGCGTACACGGCCGCCATCCGCAGCGACGCGACCGGCCGCAACAGTTCCACGGCCCGCTGCGGGTCGCAGCCCGGTACGCTCGCCCGCCATCGCGCGCACCAGGCCGCGACCAGCGGGTCGGCGGTGTCGGGGGCGAGCCCTTCGGTCAGCCGGAGGATGTCGAACGCCGGGTGCCCGACGAACGCGTCGCCCCAGTCGATGATCACCCGCCGGTGTCCGTCGCCGCGCACGTTGCCCGGATGCAGGTCCCCGTGGACGAGGGTGTCCGGCAGCCCGCACCGGGCCACCTCCGCCAGCCGCTCCGCCAGACCGTCGAGAGGCGCATCCGCTGGGATGAGAGCGCGGATCCACCGGTCGAGCGCCGGCCCACGCAGGTCCGGCACCCCGTCCGCGACGAGGTCGTCAACGGCCGGCAGCGTGCGTACCTGAAGGTCGTGCTGGTCGGCGGCGATGGCCACGCGTTCGGTGGTGTCGGCGCCGTAGCGGTCCTCGCCCGGCACGTGGTCGAGCAGCATCCGCCCGGTGCTGTCGTCGGCGGCGAGCAGCACGGGTACGCGACCTTCGGCGAGCAGGTTGAGGTGGCGCAGCACCGCCGCCTCGTGCCGGAAGAAACCGGGCACCTGCTTGAGCCAGGCCGGTCCGTGCGGTCCGTCGAGCCGCCAGATCGCCGACAGGTTCCAGGTGCGCCGCTGCGTCACCTCGGTGGCGGGCCGACCGAGGCGCTCGAGGACGCTACGGGCCCAGCCGACGCTGGCGGCCGGGCCGCCGGGCTCGGCGTAGGGGGCGCGCAGCGGGTGCCCGGTGAGGTCCACCGGCACCGGGCGCAGCGCGACGGCGGGCGGCCCGGCCACCTCGGCCAGGTAGGTGACCTGCCCGCCGGCACCGGGTCTGTCGCTCTCGCCGGTGAGCAGCCGCAACACGACCACGTCGACGGGCGCGCCCCGGACCACCGGCTCGGCCTCCTGCCACCACGGGCTCTCCACCTGATACGACGGCAGCGCCCCGAGGGGTCGGCCGGTGGGGTCGACCAGGACGAGGGTCACGGTACGGGTCACAGCCACCGACGGTAGTGCGCTCGGCGCGGGCCGGCGACGGGTTATCGGAGCGGGGTGCGACAGGGGCGCAACGATCGCAGGCGATTGGATCGACTCCGGGTGTCCTCAGGGGACGGGCCGGGAGTAACCCGGATGACCCGTCGCCTTCGCGCCGCCAGGCTGGGTCGATGACCGTCATCGACACCCGCGACACCACCTCGCTGCGGCTGGCCGCGCTCGCCGCCCCGCTGCTTCTGCTCGTCTACGGCCTGTTCCGGGTGGCCGACGGTCTCGACGGCGACCGGGGCAACGGCTGGGCGTGGGACGTCGGCCACGTCGCGTTCGGCCTCGGCATCCTCTGCTTTGCCGCGCTGGCGGTGAGGCTGCGCGGCGTACTCCTGCCGGCCGGCCTGCGGGCAATGCTGGAGACCGCGACGGCGGCCACCCTGCTCGGGGCCGCCGGCTTCCTCTGGGTGATCGGGTACGACCTCTTTCCCGGCCTGGATGAGGTGGCGGTGATCCCCGGCCCGGTGTTCGTGCTGGGGCCGGCCCTGTTCGAACTGGGCCTGCTGGCAATGCTGGTAAGGGCGGTGGTGGTACGGCCGCAGTTGCTGCCGGCCTGGAGCCCGGTGCTGGCGCTGGTCGGGTTCGTGGCGATCGCGGTTAACCTGGATCTGCTGCCACTCGGAGCGGCGCTGGTGCTGGTGGGATTGCTGCCGCTCGCCCGCCGTCGCCGCTGACCGGCTCTACATCCGGACTCGCACTCCTCGGTGCTCGCGCTCAGACGCGGGGGCTGGCCCAGGACAGGAAGCGGTGGGTCAGGTTCGGTTCACGGCCGCCGTCGAGGTCGGTCAGGTCGCCGTGGGCCAGCTCGCGCAGCACATCGAGGTACGCGACCAACTCCGACCGGTCGGCGAAGCGCGCCAACAGCCCCAGCCGTGCCGCGCCACACGGCCACGGATGCGCGTCCACCCGGCACAACCAGGTCGGACGTAACGGGGTGCGCGCTCACCCGGCCACCACCGTTCGAGCCGGCGGGCGGCGGGGTCGGGTCGGGCGTGCCGACATGCTCAGCCACCGGAATCCCGCCAGCCGCACGTACAGCGTCCGCCGGCGGGTCGCCACACCCTTCGTCCCGACCTCGTACCCGTCGAGCCAGAGCCACCCGTCGTAGGTGTGCCAGTCGTCGAGGCGGCGGATCACCCGCACCGTGAGCGGGCGGACGAACTGTGGGGACGCCTCGCGCCCGAGCAGCAACACGTCACCGGCGACGACCTGCGGGCCGTCCTGTGGCCCGCCGCTCATCACGCCGGCCTCCCGTTGCGCCCCCGAGCGCGACGCGGGTACCGCGTTCGTCACCCGGCTCGGCCCTCTGAGCGGTGGCACCAGCGGACCAATCGGCCCGGGTACGACCGGCCCCGGGACGATCGGACGCGCGGGCGGATCGTTCGTCGGCTGCGGCGTCGGCGCGGGCTCCGGTTGTTCCTCCGGCATGTTGCCCTCCTCTGTCGGCGGTTGGGGGACAGCCCGTCGTTGGTCCGGGGCGTCCTGACGGAAGCGGTCACCGGGTGTCACCGCCACCGGTCGCGCCGCTCCGACCCGACATTGCCAAGAGTTGCGGATCGACAACACAGCGTTAGGCTATGCACCTCGGATGTCTGGGACGTCCCGGAGAGGACAAGGCATGAATCAGGCGGTCAAGACGGCGATGGTCGAGGCGGGCCAGACCGCCGAGAGCCTCGCCGCCCAGGTCGGGGTCGACCCGAAGACGGCGGCACGCTGGGTAAGCCACGGACGGATCCCGCAGACCCGGCACCGCTCCGACGTCGCGAGGCTTCTGGGAAAGGATGTCGCCGAGCTGTGGCCGGACGTCCTCAAGCGCCGGGAGCCGGCGTGGTTCCGGCTGTGGGCCGACATCGAGCGCGAGGCGGTCGCGCTGCGCGCGTTCCAGCTGGCCTGGGTGCCGGGTCTACTGCAGATCCCGGAGTACGCCCGGGCGACGCTGGCCGGGGAGGCACTGACCGCCGAGGAGGTCGACCAGCTCGCGACGGCGCGGATCAAGCGGCAGGCAATCCTGCGCCGCGACCACCCTCCGCTGCTGGTTGCCGTCATCGACGAATCGGTCCTACGGCGGTCGATGCGGGGGCGGCCCGAGCTGATGCGCGAGCAGTGCGAGCACCTGGTCGCCTGCACCGACCTGCCCACGGTGCAGATTCACGTGGTTCCGCAGGACACCGGCATGTACCCGGGCCTGGGCGGGCCGTTCACCATCGCCGAGATGGAGGACGGCACGCGGTACGCCCATGTCGACGGTCAGGTCAAGGCGCAGATCCTCGACCAGCGGTCGGAAATTGCTACCCTCGAACGGCGCTGGGCGCGCATCGTGGGGGAGGCCCTTCCCCGGGCCCAGTCCCTCGACCTCATCAGGAAAGCGGCGACGTCATGGACCTGACCGGCGCACGGTGGCGCAAGAGCACCAAGAGCGGCAACAACGGCGGTGACTGTGTAGAGGTCGCCGACAACCTTGCGGGCACGGTCCTCGTCCGCGACACGAAGGACCGCGACGGCGGGACGTTGGTCTTCAGCCCCGAGGCGTGGCGCGGCTTCGTCGCCTTCGCGAAGACCTCGCGGTAACCCCCATCTGCCCTCTGATCGGTCCGGGTGGTATCTGAAGCTGGATGCCACGCAGGCCATCGCCCCGCACACTCCTCGTCGTCGACAACAAGGTGTGCGGGGGCGACGTCCTGGAAGCCGTCCGGTTCCTGGCGGGTCCGCCGGCGGCGCGGGCCGGCGACTGCGTACCCCGCCGGTCAGGCGCCTGCGGCGTCGAGCCGGGCCAGTTGCTCGTCGCTGAGCTTGATGTCGAGGGCCGGCAGCGCCGCCTCCAACTGCTCCGGCGTACGCGGCCCGACCAGCGGCACGACCGTCGGCGAGTGACGCAGCAGCCAGGCGAGAACCACCTGGCCCCGCGCGGCTCCCACCTCGGCCGCCACCTGGTTGAGCACGGCGAGGCGAGCGACGGTGTCCGGCCCCTCGTACGGCTGCATGATGTGGTGGCCGTTGCGCTTCGCCGGGTCGTCGTAGACGCCCTTGAGCAGCGGCGAGTACGCCACCAGCGTCAGGTCGTCGTGGGTGTTCAGGTAGTCGAGCTGCTCGTCGTCGACGATGGACACATCCGGCAGCCCCGGCCGGCGGCGCAGGTACGAGTGCTGCTGCTGCAACGCCACCGGGGTCGGCCAGCCGTGCGCGGCGCAGAGCTGCCGGATTCGCTCCAGCCGCCAGGTGCGTACGTTCGACCATCCGATGTAGCGGGCCTTTCCAGCCTGCACAATTCCGGCGAGCGCCTCGAGAGTTTCCTCCAGCGGCGTGGCTCGGTCGTCGACGTGGACGTAGTACAGGTCCACGTGGTCGGTGCCGAGCCGGCGGAGGCTGTCGTCGATCGCGTGGCGCAGCGTCTCCGCACCGGCTCCCTCGAACCGGGTACGCGCGACCTCCCAGTCCGGTTCGTCGCCGGCGCCCCACAGGCTGCCCGGATCCTTCATCTTCGCGCTGCCCTTGGTCGCGAGAAACACCTCGTCGCGCCGGCCGCTGCGAGCCAACCAGCGCCCCAGCAACTCCTCGCTCTCCCCACCGTGGCTGCCCCTGCGCAGCCACCAGGCGTAGCAGTCGGCGGTGTCGAGGAAGGTCCCGCCGATGCCGGTGAACCCGTCGAGCATCCGGAACGAATCGGCCTCGTCGGTGCGTGTCCCCATCAGCATGCAGCCGAGTGCCAACTGACTGACGTGTTCGCCGGTACGGCCCAGCTCCACGGTCTTCATCCGTACTTCCCCCTTCATCGGTACGACAACCCGACCGTAGGAGCTGGAGCGCACTCCAGGTCAACCGCAACGTACGTCGCCTCGGGCGGGCCGCGCTCGGGTGCCTCGCCACCAGGCCGAGCAGCCAAAGGAGTGCCAAGCCGCTGCGCAGCCAAAATTTATCGATTCTTAGAGAGCGTGGATGCGGCCACCCCAATCCCGAGCACGGCCGGAATGCCAGCTACGAGCCCCATCCACAAAGGGTGACCCGTGATCAAACAGTAGACCAAGGCCGCAGGAACCCATGCCACAGCAATGCCCAGCACGATCCTGGCGGCCTGACTCTTAATTCCGTTCACCCTGGAATGCGCCCCTCAATCTTATGCATACCAGCACTCCGACGTTCTGACACGTCCATGAACCGTTCGGCGGCCAACACGATGGGGGTGACTGACAGGAGGGCAACCACCAGCCAGAAATTCCTTCTATAATCATTTTATTTCTCTTGGCCGCAGGCGGCGGGCGCGTCGATACCTTGCTACAGCAACGCCCATGTGCCACGTCGCTGCGACCTCGTGCTCCACTGTCCATCTTCGCGAGATCCAGTCGTTACCCAGTAACCAACGATCGCTCCACGAGGAATTCCGGGGCTCCCTGGAGACCGGGCAGGCGGTGCGGCATTCGCGCTTCTCGCCGGAAGCGGCCCCAGGTGACTTAACTATCTCCACCTGGAGCCTCTCCTGCCATCTACTTACTCAGCCCGCTCCCGGGAATCGCTCTCGAGCATGAAGGGCTTGCGTCATCTCATGACCTACGGTCCGGGTCTCGCGAAATATGCGGTGCCACGTACAGTAACGCCGGAACTGCTACCAGCCCGATGACACCCATGACAACCACGGCTCCCACCTTTCCTACACCAAGGGCTCCACTTAAATATCCAGCCGCAACAAACAACACTGCAAACAGGAGAACCAGCACTCCGAATGCTCGCGCCGAAGGCCGACGTCGAAACATTAAACCCTCCTAGTGGGAACCCCAATAATATGCGACTCCGAACATGAATCCGAAGGCTCCGAGGAAGATCCCGGCGAATGCACCTGCGGCGAGACAACCAACGCCTGCAGCAAAGGCACCGACAGCGCAGCCGACCGCACCGCCGATTGCAACTCCGGCAGTAGCGAACTTTCCTCCGTAGTCGATTGCCTCCACGAAGGGATCATCGTGGTCGAAACCTGTAGGATCGGTGTAATTCACAGGGTTGCCGGCCGCGTAGGCGTACCGGTTGCCCTTTTGGGGGTTGCCGATGAAGCTGAGGTTGTCCTGCTGGGTGAAGCGCCCCTGCACCGGGTTGTACCACCGCTGCCCGAACTTCGTGAACCCCGTCGTCCAGTCGTACGTCCCACCGGCATATCGGATCAGGCTCGTCTGCCCCAGGAAATACTCATCCGCCACCGCGCTCACACCGTACGGGTCGTACTGGTGCGTCGCCACCTTCGTCCCGTCGGCCCGCACGATCGCCACCACCGACCCGAGCCCATCCAACACGTACGCGTGATCCGTGCCGTTGATCCGCAACCCCAGCGGCGTGCCGATGCCGTCGCGCTCCACATAGGCGGTCGAGCCATTGAACGTCCAGGACTGCAACCACGGCATCCCGTGCTGGTCCTCCATGCCGTACTGCATGGTCGCCGTCGCGTTCCGGGTCAGCTCTACCTGGTCGCTGCCGGCGTAGCCGTAGCTCGCAGAGTTTGCGCCAACCATCTGCTTGGCGCTGTTGTACGTCATCGGGTTCACCGACGGGTGACTGGTGCAGCCTGGTTACCCCGACCGTCGTAGCTGTTGTTGGCGGTGGTGATCTGGTTGGCGGAATTGAAGGTCAGGGACTGGGTGGTGGTGCCGTCGACGGCGACACTCATGCGGTTGCCGTTGCTGTCGTAGGCGTACTCGTAGGTCTTGCCGTGATGGTTCGTGGCCTTCGTCAGCCGGTTCGCGTCGTCGTAGTCGTAGCGAGTGACCGCGCCGCTGACCTCGTCCCTCTGCCACTGCCGCAGACCGGTGTCGTCGCCCTTCTCGGTGGAGCAGGGCTGGCCGGCGACGTACTCGGCGTGGCAGTAGGTGACGTCGTGGACCGTCGCCGGGCTGGCCGAGTTGCGGGTGGCGGTGATCCGGGTGGGCCGGTCCGACTCGTCGTACGTGGTCCTGATCCGCAACGCCCACGCGCTGTTGGTCTCGTTGGTGGCGAAGTACGTGTGGGTGCGGTTGCCGTTCTTGTCGTAGAGGAAGTTGTAACGGGTGCCACCGGCGGTGTCCATGCGCACCAGCCAGTTGCGGGAGTTGTAGTAGTACCGCGTGGTGCCCCGCCCGTCGGTCAACTGGACCAGATTCCCCACCGCGTCCGGCACGTACTTCAGGATGCCACCACCCGGGTTGGTGCGCTCGCGGAGCCGGTTCAGCGGGTCGTACGACCAGGTGGTGGTGCCGGTGGCGTCGGTGCGGGTGAGCAGGTTGCCGGTGCCGCCGTACTCGAAGGTGACCGGCGGCTGGGTGCCACAGCCAGAGTAGGCGATCTCCATGACCCGGTCGTCGGGGCTGTAGGTGTAGCTGGTGGTGCAGCCGTCCGACACGGTCTTGAGCCGGCCGTAGGGGTCGTAGGTGAAGGTCTTGACCGCCAGGTTGTTGCCGGTCGGCGGGGTGAGCTTGGTCAGCTGCCTGCTGTCGTCGTACCTGTAGCTGGTGGGGTTGTCGTCGTTGGCCGGGTCGGTGGAGGTCTTCACCGTGCCGTCGTCGTGGTAGTCGACCTTCGCCTCGGCGGCCATCGCGTCGGCGGTGGAGGTGCGGTTGCCGGCGCCGTTGTAGGTGTAGGTGGAGCTGTTGCCCTGGGTGTCGATCGAGGACGACGGCTGGAAGTTCGCCGTCGGGTTCGTCGACGTCGCCGCGTTGGCGTACGCGGCCGACGCGCTGGCGCCGGTCGGCGAGGCCGACTTGGTCAGCGACTCCCCCGCGTTCGCGCCGTAGGTGTTGGTGACCGTGCCGCCCTCGGGGCTGACCGAGGTGGCCACGTCGTGGAACGGGGTGTACGTCTTGCTGCGCTCGTTGCCGGCCGGGTCGGTGGTCTTGGTGACCCGCTTGTCGGCGTTGATCTCGTACGTGGTGTGCGGCACCGAGGCGATCGGTTGGGACAGGTCCTGCCGGGCGTCGGCCACCTGGGTCTGGGTGGAGCTGGGGTACGCCAGGCGGGTCGTCGAGCCGCGCATGGTGGCGATGTCGGTGACCTGGGTGAACGAGGTGACCCGGTGCTGACCGTCGTAGGTGATGGTGATGTACGTGTTGTCCTTCGTGGTGATCTTCGTCAGGTCACCGGCGGCGTCGTACTCGAACATCACCTTGCGCCAGGTCGGCGACTGGATCGTCTGCAACCGGCCCAGGCTGTCGTAGGCGTACGACACCTCCCGCCAGCTGCCGTCGCTGCCAGTCTGCCGGTACTTGCCGATCTTCCCGGCGGTCCAGGTCGCCGCCGCCGTACGCGCGGCGGTCGGGCCCCGGTCCGAGGTGATGGTCGTCATCTGCCCGCCGCTGTAGGTGACGTCGGTGACGTTGCCGTTGCGGTCCTCGGTCTTGTCCAACAGCCCGTCCGAGCCGAAGAACAGCTCCTTGCCGCTGCCGTGCTCGGTGAGCTTCCAGCCGGAGCCGTCGCGCGCCAGCGTCGCCTTGAACTCCTTGGGCGACGAGTAGCCGGAGGCCGACTCGGTGAACCTGCCGACCACGCCGTCGGCGGCGGCGTGGGTCACCGACCCGTCGTCGGCTGGGTACAGCCGCACGTCCTGGCCGGCCCGGGTACGCCAGCCGGGGCCGTGCGCGCCGGTCTCCAGGTCGCTGTCGAGCAGCAGGCTGTTGAAGGTCGCGCCGATGGTGACGTTCTCCGCGACGCCGGGCAGCGTCAGCTCGGTGCTGCGCAGCATCAGGTTCCCCGACCCGACGTTGATCTTTGCTTCGAGGCGGTCGCTCAGTGAGAACGACAGCTCGGTGGCGTTGCGGACCGGACCGGTCCCCTTCGGCACCGACGGGGCCGCCCCCGCGGCGGCCGCGGTGCGCGATGCCCGGCGGTCGGGGGTGTCGAACAGCCACATGGTGGACCTCGACATCGGCGACACCACCGGATCGCCCACATGTCCCGGCCGTGCGCGGGTGCCGGCGCGGCCGTCGCGGGACGATCGGTGGCCGGAACCACCAGCACCGACGCCACCAGCAGCGCGGACGTCATCGCCAGCGCCGTTCTACGTAGACCCATCAACTCTCCTTATTCTGCACCGGCGGACGTTTTCCGCCAGTTCTCCGCCAAACCGAGAAATTGCACGGAAGAGCTGCGTCTGTGAGACGCGCTGAGCAGGGTTGAGCCGCACTCGGCCGAGCCGAGCGCCGAATGACCGACGAAGGTCAGGTGGTTGCGGAAGGCAGGAAGACAATCAGCCGGCAGCGGGCCGTGGTCGCACTCACTCAAACCCCCGCGGTTGGTTACCATGCGCTACGTGTCGATGACGCTATCCACCGAACGGGCGATCGTCAATAGCCAATACGGTGGCCCGGGAAGAATGGCGCCAGTCTCTCCATACCGATTCCGACCGTGGCGATGTGTAATGACCTCGAGTCGCTGATCGTCGCGACCGCCGTCCACAGCGGACCGACGCACCGGCGCGCACCGGTCCGGTACCCTCCACTGACATGGAGCAGCGGATCAGTCTGATCACTCTCGGTGTCACCGACCTCGCCCGCGCCCGCGCCTTCTACGAGCGGCTCGGCTGGCACGGGCAGGAGGTCGAGGAGACGGTCTTCTTCCAGGCCGGCGGCCTCGCGCTGGTGTTGTGGGGGCGGGCGAAACTGGCCGCCGACGCGGGCGTACCGGAGCGCGGACCGGGTGCTCTGACGCTGGCGCACAACGTCCGCTCCCGCGTCGAGGTCGACGAGATCATGGCCACCGCCGCGCAGGCCGGCGCACGGATCACCCGGCCGGCCGCCGACACGTTCTACGGCGGGTACGCGGGCTGTTTCGCCGACCCGGACGGTCATCTCTGGGAGATCGCCTGGAACCCGGGCTTCCCGCTGGCCGCCGACGGGACGCTGACCGTGCCGGATCTCACCGCCGGCCCGGACCCGTCGTCCCCACCGGCCTGAGCCACGCGCCGGACGCACCCGGGGCAACCGCGCCTCACCTTGCGGCATCCCGCGCTGTCCTGGGCGGAAGACACCCCAACCCGGCGCAGACGGAGTCGATCGCGCCCGGGCGGGGTGAAACGGTCTGTCGGCTCGTCGCGGTCAACTCGACGGCGTCCACTGCACCGACAGGCCGGTGGCCGCGCGTTCGGTGCGGACCTCCATCATCGTGCCCAGGATCGTCGCCCGGTCCACCAGGATCGGCCGCTCATCGAGCCCGTACGTGACCCGGTCGGAGAGGAACACCGGCGTCCCCACGGGCTGGCGCAGCAGCTCCGCCACCGGCGCGGCCAGCACCTCAGGGCGCAGCACCTCGGTGGCGCGGTGCACCACGATCCCGTGCTCGGCGATGGCCGCGTACAGCGAGGTGTCGCTGAGATCGGTGTCGCGCAGCTTGGTACCGGCCGGGGAGCGAACCCAGGAGAGTTGGTGCACCGCCGGCCGGCCGGCCAGCAGCCGCAGGCGTTCCAGCCGCAGGACCCGGGCGGTGCCCAGGTGCGCCGCCACCCAGGCCGGCGGACGCTGCATGGCCTGGCCGAGAATCTGAGTGCTGACCGTACGGCCCTGAGCGCGCAGATCCTCGGCCAGCCCGCGCAGCGAGTCCAGGCGGTAGGTGGCCTTCGGCGAGGCGACGAACGTGCCCCGGCCCGGTTGTTGGGAGAGCAGGCCGTCGTCTTCGAGCTGCCGCAGCGCCTGCCGCAGGGTCACGAGTGTCACCCCGTACGCGGCGCTCAGCTCCTTCTGCGGTGGCAGCGCGGAACCCGGTGGCAGCTCGCCCCTGCGGATCTTCGCGGTCAGGTCAGCCGCGATGACCCGGTATTTCGGCGTGCGGCGTTCCAGGAGACACCCCCAGGTCGAGTGCGGAGCGGAAGGCCGCGACGTCGGCGGCGAGCGCGCCGGCCGAGGCTCCGTCGAGCACCCTACGCATCAGCGCCGACGCGACGACAGCACCGTCCCCGGCGCGTCCCGCCTCGGCGGCCTGGGCCGGGGTGGACACCCCGAATCCGACCAGCACCGGCAGGTCGGTGACCGCCTTGACCCGGGCGGCCAGGGTGGCAGCCGAGGCGGCCAGGTTGGGACGCTCGCCGGTGGTGCCCATGACGCTGACCGCGTACAGGAAGCCACGACTGCGGGCGCAGATCTCCCGCAGCCGGTCGTCCGGGGTGGCCGGCGCGGCCAGCAGCACCAGTTCGATGCCGGCGGCGGCCGCCTCGGCCTCGAGCCCGGCGGACTCGTCCAGCGGCAGGTCGGGAACGATCAGACCGGACACCCCGGCGGCGACGAGCGGGGCGATCCCCGACCGCAGGATGAGGTTCGCATACGTCATGACGACGATCGGCACCCGCAGCGGCGTGCCCGCGAGGGCGGCGAGGATCGAGTCCACCGTGGCACCACGGGCCAGGGCCCGGTGCGAGGCCTCCTGGATGGTCGGGCCGTCGAGCATCGGGTCGGAGAACGGCAGACCGACCTCGATCGCGTCCGCGCCGCTGTCCTGATAGGCGAGCAGAAAATCCGTCCAGTCCGCGGTGATGCCACCGGTCACGTACGGCACGAGCAGCGGCCGCCGGGCCGCCTGCAGCGCGGCACCGAGCCGGGGCGTACCGGCGCGCGACTTGTCCAGCCCGGGCATCGCGGTCTGCTGGTTGGTGTCGATGGTCATCGCAGGCCCTCCATCAGCTGGGGCATGTCCTTGTCGCCGCGGCCGGAGAGCGTCAGCAGCACCGTCGAGCCGGCCGGCAGGTCAGGTGTCCCGGCCGCGCGCAGCACCCACGCCACCGCGTGCGCCGACTCCAGCGCGCAGATGATGCCCTCCCGCTCGGCGAGACGGCGCACCGCGACCAGCACCTCGTCATCGGTCACCGTGACGTACCGGGCCCGGCCCAGCTCGTTGAGCTGTGCGTGCTCCGGGCCCACCCCGGGATAGTCGAGTCCGGCGGCGATCGACCGCGCCTCGGCGACCTGCCCATGCCGGTCCTGCAACACCAGCGACCGGGAGCCGTGCAGGACTCCCGCCTCGCCCCGGGAGACAGCGGCGCCGCCCGCCGCCTCGACACCCACCAGGCTCGCGCCCGTGTCGACGAAGCCGGCGAACGTGCCGGCGGCGTTCGACCCGCCGCCCACGCAGGCAACGACCGTGTCCGGGATGCCGGTGCCGAGTTCGGCGGCGCACTGCCCGCGTGCCTCATCACCGATCACCCGCTGAAACTCCCGGACCAGCCACGGGTACGGGTGCGGTCCGGCCACCGACCCGAGGCAGAAATGGGTGTCCTCGACGGTCGACACCCAGTCGCGCATGGCCTCGCTGGTGGCGTCCTTGAGGGTCCGGCTGCCGCTGGTCACCGGGACGACCTCGGTGCCGAGCAGGCGCATGCGAAAGACGTTGAGGGCCTGGCGCTCGATGTCGCGCTCGCCCATGTAGACGGTGGCCCGCAGCCCGAACAGCGCCGCCGCGGTGGCCGTGGCGACGCCGTGCTGGCCGGCGCCGGTCTCGGCGACCAGTCGGGTCTTGCCCATCCGCCGGGCGAGCAGGGCCTGCCCGAGCACATTGTTGATCTTGTGGGAACCGGTGTGGGCCAGGTCCTCGCGCTTGAGCAGGAGCGTGACGCCCAGCTCGGCGGAGAGGTTGCGGGCGATGGTGAGGGCGGTCGGCCGCCCCGCGTAGGTGCGGCGGTGAACGTCGAGCTCCATCCGGAACGCCGGATCGGCCCAGGCATCCCGGAACGCGTCCTCCAGGGCGAGGCAGGCGGGGATCAGGGACTCGGGAACGTACCTGCCGCCGTAGTCCCCGAACCGTCCGCCGGCGGCGGGCTCGCGCATCACCATTGTCACCAGAACCTCCAGAGTTCTAGAACTATGGTCTGAGTGTGTCACAACAGCCAGAAAAGTTCTAGAACTCTTTGAGGTTGTTCGAAACCGACCAAGCCCTCGGGGGGACGACGGGCGGCAGGTCGGTCAGGTGAACACGGTGCGGCGTACGCCCTTCTGGTCGGCGCAGGCGCCGCGCCGCCCACCGGTCAGGCTGACCGACCCGTCCCGGCACTGCACCAGGTAGCCGCGTCCGGACCAGAAGTCCCGTTCGCAGTCGAAGTGGTCGCAGATCCGGTGGTCGGGGCGGCGGATCCGCTGGCCGTCGCAGAAGTCGTACCCCATCGGGTTGGCCGGGGCGCCGCAACGCCGCTCGCGGGGCGCGACGCTGGTCGACGGCGTGGGCCGGGGTTTCGCCCGGCGGGTGGCCGTCGGCGTGGGCGACGGGGCGGGGGTGGCGGCGACGGCCCGTTCGGAGGCGGATCGCACCGGCGGGTCCGAGTCGAGGACGGCCACCGGCACGGCCAGGGTGAGCGCGGCCGTGACGACGACGGCGCGGCGTCCGCCGGGGATCCGGGCGGTGAGCCGGGCCTGGGCGGGGGTGACGATCGCCGGGCGGAACGGTCGGGTCTGGTCGTGTTCGGCGATCAGCTCGTCGAGCTGCGCGAGCACGGTGTCCCGCTGCTCGATGGCGTCGGCGAAGGCGAGGGTGAGCACGAACCTGAAGTCGACCGCCGCCGCGGCCGGCAGGCGCAGACCGGTGGTCCGCTTGCGGTCGAGGACCTGGATCAACGTCACCGGGGCCGCCGGGTCGTGGGACAGCCCGGTCATCTTCGCGTACGCCCAGTCGCGCCGGCCGCCACCGCCGAGGAACGCCAGGCGACGGTTGGTGATCACGGCCATCCCGGCGTCGACGGCCCGGACCCCGTCGGGGGATCGGTGCCGCAGCGGTGCCGGGTGCGGTTCGAGGGTCAGGTCGGGGGCGGGCAGCACCGCGGTGTGCCGCAGCTCGACCAGTTGGGCCGCCGGCCAGGCCCGGAGCACCTTCTCGCCGTGTTCGAGCGCCAGCGGCAGCCCTCGGCCCGCCGCTGCCGAACCGCGCAGGTCGACGGCGAGGGTACGCAGCCGCCGAAGTTCGTCGTCGTGCCGGCGCCAGGCCGCCTCGGCCGCGCGGTAGCGGCGCTGCCGGCGCTCGTTCTGTTTGCGCGCCCAGGTGTAGCGCCAGGTGGAACCCGTCGAATCAGTTTCAGCCACGCCGACCCCTCCGCCGCGCGAGCCACCAATCGGGGTGTCGTACGGATTAACAGCGGATCAACGCCGACGGAACCGGCGCGACGGGTCCTTTCACCCGATCGGGTGATTGCCTCGGACGGATTCTGTGAGCAGGCCCGGCCGGCGCCGGGAACCCGGGTGGGCCGATCGGTCGGCCCACCCGGCCCGGACGATGACCGCTCAGGCGCGGTGGATCGCGTTGGCGTGGATCGCCTCGGCGAGGTAGGCGGCCATGCCCGGCGCGAGTGTCTCGAAGTACGCGGTGAACCGGGGATCCCCCACGTACATGTCCGCCAGGCAGGTGTGCATCTCGTACGAGCAGTCGTAGAACCACTCGGTGATGAGCCGCCGGTGCTCCTCGGCCAACGCCATCGCCTCCGCCGAGTCGGCCGGCACCCCCGAGGTCATCACCGCCACGAAGCGGCGGCCCCAGTCCTCGTTGGCCGCCTTGTTGCGCAGCCAGTCCTCCTTCGAGTAGCTGGCCGTCCGGCGGGCCGACTCCTGGTACGCGTCGGTGTCGCCCCAGCGCTGCTCCACCTCCTCGGTGTGCGCATCCGGGTCGAAGTCGCCGAAGACCTCGAACCGCTCCTGCGGGGTGAGCTTGATGTTCATCCTTTTCGCCTCCATCGCCATCTCGATCGCGGCGACCATCTCCTGGAGCTTGCCGATCCGGCCGCTGAGCAGCTCGTGCTGCCGGCGCAGGTGCGCCACCGGGTCGGCATCCGGGTCGTCGAGGATCGCCGCGATCTCCTCCAGCGGGAACCCCAACTCCCGGTACCAGAGGATCAACTGCAGGCGCTCCAGGTCCGCGTCGTCGTAGCGGCGGTAGCCCGCCGCGGTGCGTCCGCTGGGCGAGAGCAGTCCGATCTCGTCGTAGTGGTGCAGCGTCCGGACCGTCACCCGGGCCGCCCTCGCCACCTGCCCCACCGTGTACGTCATGGGTTCCCTCCCTTCCGCGACCAAGGCTCCCGCCTTCCGTTACGTGAGGGTCAACCCGATTCTGCGCGCGTCCCCGCCGCCACTGTCGGAAGGTTGTCGGCGGTGCCGGGACGTGGTCGCCGGCGCCGTGCCGGCGTGGTCAGGCCGGTGTGTGGTGCAGGGTGGCCAGCGCGCCGGGGCGGCCGTAGCGGTAGCCCTGGCCGTGCACGCAGCCGATCGCGGTGACCGCCGCGTGCTGCCCCTCGGTCTCTACCCCCTCGGCCACCACCGCCAGGTCGAACGCCCCGGCCAGCCGGGTCACCATCTCCACCGTCGCGTACGCCCGGGTGTCCGAGTCGAGCCGGGCCACGAACGAACGGTCGATCTTCAGCTCGGTGGCCGGGATGCGGTGCAGGTAGCTCAACGACGAGTAGCCGGTGCCGAAGTCGTCGATGGCGATCCGGATGCCCAGCTCGCGGAGCTGTGCGAGGCGTTCCAGCACCGCCTCGCTGCCGTCGATCAACGCCGACTCGGTCAGTTCCAGGGTCAGCGCGCGAGGCGCCAGGCCGGCGCCGGCGGTGGCCGCGGTGACCGTGGCGATGAGATCCGGCCGGCGCAGGTGCGCCGCCGCGATGTTCACCGCCACCGTCGCCTCCGGCACCCGCTGCCGCCAGGTGGCGGCGGCCCGGCACGCCTCGTGGATCACCCAGCGGTCCAGCGGCACGACCAGTCCGGTCTCCTCGGCCAGCGGCAGGAACGCCGCCGGGTTGAGCAGCCCCAGCCGGGGATGCCGCCAACGGACCAGCGCCTCGGCGCTGCGTACCTCGCCGGTGGCCAGGTCGACGATGGGCTGGTAGTCCAGGTGCAACTGCCGCTCGTCGACCGCCCGGCGCAGGTCGGCGATCAGCTCCGCGCGGGTCACCGCCGACTCGCGCAGGGCTGGGGTGCAGGTCCGGTACGCGGCCTTCCCGGCCGCCTTCGCCGCGTACATCGCGATGTCGGCGTCGCGCAACAGGTCGGTGTGGGAGGTGTGCTGCGGGCCGTACTCGGCGATGCCGATGCTGGCCGACGGGTGGATACCGGCGTCCTCCTCGCCCGGCGACGGTTGCAGGGCGGTGAGCAGCCGCTCGGCGAGCCGTTCCGGGGCGACCGGCCGGCCTGCGTCGACGAGCACCGCGAACTCGTCGCCGCCGAGCCGGGCGACGGTGCCGTCGTCGCCGACCGCCTCCCGCATCCGGCCCGCGATGCAGGTCAGCAGGGCGTCCCCGGTGGCATGCCCGAACCGGTCGTTGACCTGCTTGAACCCGTCGAGGTCGAGGATCAGCACGGCGACCGGCGGCCCGTCGCGCAGCGCCCGGCGCAGCCGCCGGGTGAACATCAGCCGGTTCGGCAGGCCGGTGAGTTGGTCGGCGTACGCCAGCCGACGCAGCTGGGCGACCAGCCGCAGGTTCTCGTAGGCGGCCAGCCCCTGACGCAGCGCCAGCGTCCCCAGCAGCGTCATCACGCCGACGAAGATCAGATGCGGGGTCTGCCCGGTCGGGCGGCGGGCCAGCACGACGGCGACGATCGCCCCGCCCACCGGCAGGTACGGCAGCGCCACCCGCCACCAGGACGGCAGCGGCGACTCGCCGCTGTCGTCGGCCTCGGTGCAGGTCGGTGGTGGCGGGTGGAGCGCCGCCACCGCGATCAGCAGGTAGCTCAGCGGCCAGCACAGGTCGACCGGGTGACCGGGGGCGTAGCTGCCACCGACGACGAGCGAGACGTAGACCGCGTCGGCTACCCCCCGCACGGCCAGACTGGCCCCGATCAGGGTCATCGGCCGCCACACCGGCCGGGCCGGGCCGGTCACCGCGACCAGGACGGTCAGCTGCATCAGGTCGAGCATCGGGTAGAGCAGGCCGAAGCCGTGCAGCGGGTCGGCCAGGTCGGCGGCGGTGATCCCCCGGAACATCACCACCCAGCCGACGGGGATCAGGGCGAGCCCGACGATCACCCCGTCCAGCAGGGCGCGGGTCCGACCGACCCGGTTGCGGGGAGCCGACACCGAGCAGAGCAAGGCGGCGGTGCCGGTGATGATGCCGGCGGTGAAGATCGCGCCGATCAGCGCGGTGTGCGGCAGTTCGCTGCTGCCGAGCCGCCCGGCCGTCCACACCGTACGGCCCGCCACGGCCAAACCCATGGTGACCGCGAGCAGCACCCAGAACCGGCGCAGCGGGGTGGGATGCCGGCGGGCCGCGCCCACGCAGACCGCTGCGGCCAGGCCCGCCACCGTGATCGCGCCCAGGTCGCTGGCGAGCGCCGCGTCCGGCAGCCCCATCAGCAGCCAGAGCGCCTCGACGAGAAGCACCGCCGCCGCGAGCGCCACCCCCGCGCGGCGCAGCGGCGCGGCAGGATACGGCGTGACGGCCTCGGGCTGCACGGTGATCGCTCCGGCTCCCTCTCCTGTGCGCACCTCAAGGCTGAAAACCGGCCACGGACGGGCGAACCATCGAAGCGTAACCACCACCCGTGCGCCCCGCCAGAGCCGACCGGCCCTGTCGGTGTGCACCCTTTGGGGCATGCCGGCTCGGTTGGTCAGGACCAGTCCTCCGCCGCGTCGCCGTCAGCTGTGGACGCGGGCGGGCCGCCGTGCGTCCAGGGGGTCTCCTCCGGGGCCGGGAACGCACCGGCCGGCAGGAACCCGTCGGAGAGGGTGGTCAGGCAGAGCCGCTCCCCCACCTCCGGCACCGTCCCGGGCGGCGCGGTCAGTCCCCGCCCCATCCCGCCGGAAAGCTCCAGCACCAGTTCCGTCTTGCCGTCCGCGGCCGGGGTCAGGAACACCACCTTCGCCTTCTGCGCGGGCCGAGCCGGGGAGAACAACGTCGTCCCCACCGGCACCGGCACCGGCTCGGTGGTCACCACCTGGATGCGGGGGCGCAGCACCGGCCGCCGGCCGCTGTCGTCCACCCGGGTCGGGTCGGCGAGCGTCACGTCGCCGACGAACGCCTCACCGGTCAGCCGGTGCTCGGCCATGACCAGCGGGTCGTCGTAAGCGCGTTGCACCGCGTACGAGGTCAGGGCCCGTTCCCACCGGTGCAGCCGCGCCGCCGCCGCCACCGCGCCGTCGCGCCGGGGCTGCGGACCGCCACCGGCGTCGAGGTGCTCGACATGGCCGGTGAAGGCGTCCTTGTCGCCGTCCCAGCGGCCCGCCACCCGCGCTCCCGGCGGCAGCGCGCGCAGCAGCCCCACGCCGCGCCACATCAGCTCCCAGGTGGGCGCGAGCTGACCGCGCAGCACCCGTTCCAGCGCCACGTACGCGGCCGCGCGGGCGGCCGGGTCGTCCTCGGCACCGGTGTACGCGGCGATGGCCGGGGCGAGCACCCGGTTGTCGAAGTCCGGGTCGGTGGCCGGGCCGGCCGGCGGGCAGAGCGTCGGATCCTCGGCGCGGGCCGCCATCTGCGCGCCGGTCGAGCCGACCGGCGGGTCGATCCAGCCCAGCAGCGCCGGCAGGTGCTGGTCCTCCACGCTGCTCTGCCCGGTGGCCCAGTGCAGGGTCAGCGCGTCCGTCATCGCCACCAGCGCCGACGAGCCGGGATGCTCGGCCCGCTCGGCGAAGAAGGTCAGCCAACGGCCGAGCAGCGGCACGTCGGGGTGCACCGGGTGCTCACCGTCGGGGCGGCGGAACCGTGTGGAGCGGCCGAACAGCCGCAGGAACGTCACCCCGGCCGGATTCGGCACCAGCAGTTGCGGCGCGTCGGCGTACCGGTGCCGGACGTCACGGCCCCGGTCCACCGGTACCGCCTCGGACACTGTCAGGAACTCCGCCAGGTACGGCAGCACGACCGCGGCCAGCTCGGCGGCGAACCGGAACCGCTGGTCGCGGTTGCGGGGTTGCGGCACGATCAGCAGCCGCGCCGCGTCCGGGGCGGTGCCGACCAGCGCCGCCAGCGGGGCGTTCGCCTCACCGGCCAGCGCCAGCGGCACCAGCACCAGCGGCCGCTCGGCCAGGTGCAGGTGCCGGACAGTGGCCACCGGCTGGGCCACCCCGGCGGCGACGGCCTGCGCCTTCGCCAGCGCGCGCAGCGTACTCACGCGGGGTTCCCGGCGAGGGCGTCGGCGCGCAGCCGGGCCGCGGCCCGCAGCAGCGCGGCGGCCTCCGCCCGTTCCGGTTCCGCGGCCCGCTCACCGGTCGCCAGGGCCAGCACCTCGGAAACCTCCTCGACTCCGCCGAGCGCCTCCCGCACCGGCCGGCCGAGCGCCCCGGTGTGGTCCCGCGCCTCGGCCCGGCAGAAGTACGCCAGCTCGCACGCGGCCAGGCACTCCGGCGCATAGTGGGCCTCGACGGTGCGCAGCGCGGCGGTCAACGTGGCCGGGTCGGCGCCCGGGTCGGCGGTGAAGTCCGGCGGCACGTTGGCCAGCAGCACGTCCAGCCGGGCCATCCGGTCGAGCTGGCGGCGCAGCACCAGTAGCTGCCTGCGCACGTCGAGCAGGCTGGCCACCGGCCGGTTGGCGAAGTCGCGCGGGCAGACCAGCACCACGTCGTGGGAGACCAGCTGCGGGTCCTGTCCCTCGGCGGCCAGCAGCTCCCGCAGCGCCAGCACGTAGACGGCCGACTGGATGGCGGCGGCGGCCACCTTCGCCGGGTCGGCCTGGCCGTCGATCACCGGGAAGGATTTGATCTCCACCACGTGGAACCGGCCGCCGAGGCGGGCGGCGACCAGGTCCGGCTCCAGGTGCACCCGCTGCCCGGCGACGTCCAGCCCCAGCAGCGGATGGTCGAACAGCGCCGCGTCCGGCCCGGTGGCGGTCAACGCCCGACGGGACCGCTCCTGCCGGTCCGGCAGGTCGTCGGCGCCGCCCAGGTCCGTCCAGTCCGCCCGCTGCGGCACCGGTACGCCCAGCCGCTGCGCGACCAGCCGCAGCAGTTCCGTCCCGCCGTCGGCCTTCACCTGCGCCTCGAACGTGTTGCCCCGGGTGATCGCGAACCGGGACTGCCCGAAGCGGGCCGGATACCCGATCCGCTCGGCCAGCTTCGGCTTGTCCACCCCGGCGCCGTCGAGCACCGCCCGGCGGGTGCATCCCGGGTTCCCGGTGAGGGCGGCGATGGTACGGGCGTTGTGCCGCTTCGGCGGCACGGTTCCCCGGATCACGGCCAGGCGCTGCGCGGTGCTCGTCACGATCCGTCAGGATAGGCGCTGGGCGCCGGTTCGGGCCGGACGCGGGCGGTCCGGGTGGGGTTGAAGAACAGGGTCAGCGCTCGGCCGACCGGTTCCAGGGCGACCGGGGCAGCCGGGTCCCGGCGAGCGGCCGACC
>NZ_SMKF01000130.1 GCF_004348325.1 Micromonospora sp. KC213
ACCACCGCCAGCCGCAACCCCGCCGCCCGCAACCGGTCCAACGCCTCCCGCGCCCCCGGCACCGGCCGCACCTTGTCCGGATCACCGTTGTACGGCACATCCTCGATCAGCGTGCCGTCCCGATCCAGCAGCACGGCGTCGTACAGGACCGGGGCCATCGCGCCCGGGCCGACCGGTTCCACCCGGCCTGACCTGCGCTGATCCGGCTTCACCTGGTCCCGTCGCACGGGCCGCGGGTTCCCACCGGCCCGGGGAGTAAACATCAGCTACCCGGCGGTACGGCTCATCGCCGTCGCCGGGCCCACACCTCGCCGATCCGGCCTTACCCGTCGCCCCGGAGAAGCTAACGCGCCAACCGTTAGGCCCGACGGGCCGCCGGGTACAGAACGGCGGTGGCGATTGTGGAGAAAGTGATCGAGGCACCCCCGCAGCAGGTGTTCGCGGTGCTGGCCGACGGTTGGACGTACAGCGACTGGGTCGTCGGAACCGTGCACGTGCGCGACGTCGACGCCGACTGGCCGGCGGTGGGCAGCCAACTGCACCACCGGGCCGGGCCGTGGCCGTTCTCCCTGGAGGACTCCTCCACGGTGCTGGTCTGCGAGCCGCCCCACAAGCTGACCATCCGGGCCGGCCTCTGGCCGGCCGGCGAGGCGATCGTGGTGTTCACCCTGGAACCGGTACGCGACGGCGCCGCCACCCGGGTTCGCATCGGCGAGGACTTCGCCGCCGGGCCGCTGCGCTGGATCCGCAACAAGCTCAACGACCTGGTGCTGCACCAGCGCAACAAGGAAACCCTGCGCCGGCTCGCCGACATCGCCACCCGACAGAAGGCCGACGAACGTCCGCGACGGTGAGCGTCGACGCCCGCCGGGCACCCGGGCGCCGGGCGGGGAGCCTCGACGGGGCCGCAGGCGGCAGTGGCTACCCTTTGGGGGAAAACCGTCGGCAACCAGAGGATGTCCGTCATGATCGAACCCGTGGAGCTGCCCTCGCCCTGGCGGGACGCACGCCTGACCGTCGTGGTCCCCACCTACAACGAGGCGGGCAACCTCCCGGTACTGGTCGACCGGCTCCTCGCCCTGCCGCTGCCCGAGCTCAAGGTGCTGGTCGCCGACGACAACTCCCCCGACGGCACCGGCGAGGTGGCCGACAAGCTCGCCATCGAACACCCCGACCGGGTGCAGGTCGTACACCGCGCCGGCAAGGAGGGGCTGGGCCGGGCGTACGTCGACGGCATCGGCCGCGCCCTGGCCGGGGGCGCCGACTACGTCGCGCAGATGGACGCCGACCTGTCCCACCCGCCGCAGGCGCTGCCCGGCATGCTCGGCGCGCTACTGTCCACGCAGGCGAGCGTGGTGATCGGCTCCCGGTACGTGCCCGGTGGTGAGCTGGACGAGAACTGGCCGCTGTACCGTCGGGCGCTCAGCGGCTGGGCCAACCTGTACGTGCACACCCTGCTGCGGGTGCGTATCCGCGACCTCACCGCCGGTTTCAAGATCTGGCGGGCGGACGCGCTGCGCGACATCGGTCTGGAGCGGGTGCAGTCCAACGGCTACAGCTTCCAGGTGGAGATGCACTACCTGGCCACCAAACTCGGCCACACCATCCTGGAGGTGCCGATCCGCTTCGAGGAGCGGCGCGACGGCACGTCGAAGATGACCACCGCCACCAAGGTGGAGAGTGCTCTGATGCCGTTCCGGCTACGTACCCGGCACCGCAACCTGGAGCGCTGACCCCACCAGGCCCCGCGCCGGGACCGGGCGGTTCGGCGGGTCAGCGGTAGACGGCCCGGTGGGCAGTGCCGACGGCCCGGGCGTACAGGCCGCCGGTCAGCGCGCGGTCCCGATGCAGCGCCGCCCGGGCCGCGTTCGCGCCCGGTGCGCCGTGCACACCGCCGCCCGGGTTCGCCGAGGCGTTGGCCAGGTAGAGCCGGTCGACCGGAGTGTCCGGCCGACCGAGCCCGGGCACCGGGCGCAGGAAGAGCTGCTGGTACGCGGCGGCGGTGCCGCCGCCCACCGCGCCGCCGACCAGACCCGCGTTGCGTTCCTCCAGGTCCGCCGGGCCGGCCACGAACCGGCCTCGGATCCGCCCGGTGAACCCCGGGGCGTACCGTTCCAGCACCGCCTCCATCCGGTCCACGTGCGCGGCGACGTCCTCGGCCCGCCAGTCCCGCCGGAACGGCAGGTGGGTGTACGACCAGAGCGATTCCGTCCCCGCCGGTGACCGTCCCGGGTCGGCGGTGGTCATCTGGCCGACCAGCAGGAACGGATCCTGCGGCAGCTCACCGCAGGCCAGCTCGGCGGCGTACCGGGTGAGCCCGTTGACGTCGGCGGCCAGGTGCACCGTGCCGGCGCTGCGCAGCTGCGGGTTGCTCCACGGCATCGGCCCGTCCAGCGCCCAGTCCACCTTCACCGTGGAGCCGTCCCAGCGGAAGTGCGCCAAATCCTGGACCAGCCGGGGCGGCAACGCGTCCGCGCCGACCAGGTCCAGGTAGAGCGCGGGGGCGGGCACGTCGGCCAGCACCGCCCGGCGGGCCCGCCAGAGCCGGCCGCCGATGGTCCGTACGCCCATCGCCCGGCCCCGGGCCACCAGCACCCGGTCCACCGGGGCGGAGTAGGTGATCCGCCCGCCCCGGGCGAGCAGCCGGTCGACCAGCGCGTCGGTGATCCGCTGCGCGCCGCCGACCGCGACCGGCCAGCCGACCTGCTGGCCGAGCATGGCCAGCAGCCAGCCGTAGATGCCGGAGCCGGCGTCGTCCGGCGACAAATCGGTGTGCAGGGCGCAGCCGGCCAGCAGCGCCCGCCCGCCCTCACCACGGAACAGCTCGCTTCCGAGCTGGCGGGCCGGCAGCACCATCCGGCGGGCCAGCCGTAGCGCGCCGGCCGTCCGCAGCCGGGCGAGCAGTTGCAGGCCGTGGCGTACCGGCGGGAAGGGGGTGAACAGGGCTTCCACCAGTGGCCGGGAGATGGTGCGCCAGTCGTCGTACGTGTCGAGCCAGCGCTGCCCGTCGCCGGGGGCGAACGCCTCCATCGAGGCCGCGCTGAGCGTCGGGTCGCGGTTGAGCACCGCGGCCCGCCCGTCGGGCATCAGGTGGGCCAGCACGTCGGGCGCCTGGGTCCAGGTCAGGCCGTGGGCGTCGAGACCGAGCCGGCGCAGTACGGGTGAGGCGTACCCGAGCGGATAGAACGAGCTGTAGAGGTCGCTGAGGTAGCCGGGGGCGGTCACCTCGGCTGACCGGACCGCGCCGCCGGGGGCACCGGTCGCCTCCAGCACCAGCACGTCCCAGCCGGCGTCGGCGAGCAGGTTGGCGGCCACCAGGCCGTTGTGCCCGGCGCCGACGACGACGGCGTCCGCGGTCTCCGTCCCGCTGTCGATCATCCGATCCGCCTACCCTGCCCGCAACCGGGCGAAACGCGTTTGCCCGGCCGGGGGCGGGGCATCCCGTGCCGCATGTACAGGGTTGAGCAGCTCATCGGGGGAGTGTGGGGCGCGGGCGGCGAGGGTGGTGAGCTGACCGTCCACGATCCGGCCGACGGCTCCCCGGTCAGCACCGTGCCGGTGGCAACGGCGGACGAGGTGGCCAAGGCCGTCGAGGCGGCCCGGTCGGCGGCCGCGCAGTGGGCCGCGACGCCGGCGGCGCAGCGGGCGGCGGCCCTGCACCGGGCGGCGGACGAGCTGGCGGCGTCGGCCGAGGAGTTGGCGGCGGCCACCACGGCGGAGATGGGCAAGCCGCTGGGCGACGCGCGAGGCGGCGTCGAGGCGGGAATCGGCACGCTGCGACAGTACGCCGAACTGGGCCCGCTGCGGGGTGGGCGGACGCTGCACGGTGACGGCGCCGCCATCGACTTCATGGCCCCGGAGCCGCGCGGCGTGGTCGCCGCGATCACCCCCTGGAACGATCCGGTGGCCGTCTCCTGTGGCCTGCTGGGCGCGGCCCTGGTGACCGGCAACGTGGTGCTCTACAAGCCCAGCGAGCGGACGCCGGCCACCGGCTGGCTGCTGGCCAGGCTCCTCGACGGCGCGTTGCCCGCCGGGGTGCTGTCCCTGCTCACCGGCGGTGGTCAGGTGGGTGCCGCGCTGGCGGCCCAGGAGGTGGACGTGGTGGCCCACGTCGGTTCGACCGCCACCGGCCGGGCCATCGCCGCGGCCTGTGCCCGGACCGGGGCGAAGGCGCTGCTGGAGAACGGCGGCAGCGACCCGCTGATCGTCGACGCCGGGGTGGACCCGGTGTGGGCCGCGCAGGCGGCGGCGACCGGCGCGTTCGCCAACGCGGGGCAGATCTGCGTCGCGGTGGAACGGATCTACGTCCACCGGGACGTCGCGGAGGACTTCGTGGCGGCGCTGGTGGAACGGGCCCGCACGCTGCGGGTGGGGCCGGGACGTGACCCGGCCACCGAGCTCGGGCCGCTGGTGGACCGGCGGCACCGCGACCACGTGCACGGCCAGGTCACCGCGGCGGTCGCCGACGGCGCGACGCTGCGCACCGGGGGCTCGCTGCCGGACGGGCCCGGCGCGTTCTACCCGGCGACCGTGGTGACCGACTGCCGGCAGGAGATGACGCTGGTGCGGGAGGAGACCTTCGGCCCGGTCGCCGCGGTGGTCGTGGTGGACTCGTTCAGCGAGGCGCTGCGCTGCGCCGCGGACAGCCCGTACGGGCTGTCCGCGACCGTGCTGACCCCGTCGATGAGCCACGCGCAGCGGGCCTGGCGGGAGCTGCCGGTGGGCACCGTGAAGGTCAACGCGGTCTTCGGCGGCGCTCCGGGCGGTGCCGCGCAGCCGCGCCGCGGCAGCGGCCAGGGGTTCGGGTACGGCCCGGAGCTGCTCGACGAGTTCAGCACCGTCAAGACGGTGCACATCGAGGCGCCCGGCGGCGGCCACTGGTGAGCGGGGTGCGGGAGCCCGGGACGTCTGGTCCCGGGCCCCCGTGGTGTCGGGTCGCCGGTCAGCGACCGCGGGCCTTGGCCCTCTCCCGAGTCTTCGTGGTCTGCCGGGTGTTGGCCTTCTCGATCGCCTTGACCAGTTCCGGTTTGGTCATCCGGGACCGTCCCGGCACGTCGAGCTTGCGGGCCACCTCCATCAGGTGGTCCTTGGTGGCGTTGGCGTCCACCCCGCCGGCCGTGGGGGCCCGTCGGGCGGGTCCGCCACCTGCGGCCTGCCGGTCGCTGGGTCCTTTGCGGCCCTTCGGTTCCCAGTGGTCGCCGACCTTCTCGAACTCGTGCTTGACGGCGGCGAACGCGGTGCGGTGTGCCCGCTCCCCCTCGCCGTACGTCTGGACCGCCGAGTCGTGCGTCTTCTCCCAGGTGCGCTGCGCCTTCTTCGGGGAGCGCCGCAGCGTGCTGGGCATCACCTCGCGCGCGGGCATCTCGTCCTCCTCGTCACTGTCGCCTCCCGATGACGGTTCCCTGGCGTCCCGGGGGCAAACTCCATCAGTCGGGTTTGTCGATGTCGGTGCGGGGGTACCGGCGTGGCCAGATGATCGGCCGGGCGGCGGGGCGTCCGGCCCTCGGGCGGGGAGCGGCGATGGCAGCGACCACGGAGCCGGCCTCGGCCGCGGGGCGAGGGCACCTGCCGCTGCCCGGCCGGGTACGCCAGTTGCACTGGGCGACCTGGCGCGGTGTGTTGGTACGCAGCGCCCGAAACTTCGTACGGGACGACTGCGCCGACTGGGCCGCCGCGCTGACCTACTACGCGGTGCTGGCGCTCTTTCCCGCCACGGTGGTGGTGGTCGCCCTGGTCGGCCTGGTCTCCGAGGGCGAACGGACGGTGGACACGGTGCTGGACCTGGCCCGGGACATCGGGGCCGGGGCGGTCGTGGCCAACGACAGCTTCGTCGCGGTGGTGCGCACCGTGGTCGACCAGCGCGACGGGGCACGCGTGCTGCTGAGTTTCGGCCTGGTCGGTGCGCTCTGGTCGGCGTCGAGCTACATCGGTGCGTTCACCCGGGCCTCCAACGCCATCTACGGGGTGACGGAGGGGCGGCCGTTCTGGCGGCTGCGTCCGCTGCAGATCGGTCTGGCCGGGGTCTCGCTGGTGCTGCTCGCGGTGGTGGCTCTCGGTCTGATCATCAGCGGTCCGGTGACGGACGCCGTGGGCGACCTGGTGGGCGCGGGCGGCCTGGCCCGCACGGTGTGGAGCGTGGTCAAGTGGCCCGTGCTCGCCCTGGTGGCGATGATCCTGTTGTCGCTGCTGTTCTGGATCGCCCCGAACGTACGGCAGCCCCGGTTCCGTTGGCTCACCCCGGGCGGGGCGGTGGCCCTGCTCTCCTGGGTGCTCGCCTCCTTCGGTTTCGGGCTGTACGTGGCCAACTTCGGCGCCTACGACGTGACGTACGGCAGCCTGGGCGCGGTGATCGCCTTCCTGGTCTGGCTCTACCTGTCCAACTCGGCGCTGATGTTCGGCGTGCAGATCAACGCCGAGTTGCAGCGTGGGCGGGTGCTCCAGGCCGGGGCGGCGGACCCGGGTGAGCCGGTGCTGCCGCCGAAGGCCGCCGCCGGTTCGTGACCGGGTGCGGGGGTGCGGCGTTTCCCGCCACTTCCCCGGGGTAGCACAGACGGCATGGAACGTGGCAGCAGCAAGCACGGACCGAGGCTCGACGAGCAGATGAGCCAGGAGGTCGCCGGCCTCGTGCAGGGGCCCGGCACCGCGGGCTCGCGCGCCGAGGAGTTCCGCGAGCCCGAGCCGGCCGGCGAGGATCAGCCGGGCACCACCACAGCCCCGGCGGGTGAGCTACGCACCGGGGCACCGAAGGGCATGAGCTCCACCGACGTGGAGGCGCGCAGCCGACTGGGACGGTTCATCACGATGTCGGCTCTGCCGGGGGACCGTGCGGCGTTGGTCGCCAACGCCCGCGACAACGAGGCTCCCGACGACCTGGTCGCGGAGCTGGAGCGGTTGCCCGATGGCACCCGGTACCGCACGGTCTCGGAGGTGTGGGCCGCGCTGGGGCACAAGAACGAGACGACGCGCTGGTGAGCCGGGTCGCCCAACGACCCGTGACCAGCCGCAGAGGAGGAACGGTTTCATGAGCGGCGTTATCGAGCACGTGGAGGTCACTGTCCCGATCCGGACGGCGTACGACCAGTGGACCCAGTTCGAGGAGTTCCCCCAGTTCATGGAGGGGGTCGAGGAGGTCCGGCAGCTGTCGGACACGTTGACGCACTGGACGGTGGAGATCGCCGGCGTCAAGCGGGAGTTCGACGCCGAGATCACCGAGCAGCTTCCCGACGAGCGGGTGGCCTGGAAGTCGACCGGCGGTACCCGGCACGCCGGCGTGGTCACCTTCCACCGTCTCGACGACAACCAGACCCGGGTGACGTTGCAGATGGAGTTCGAACCGCACGGCGTGGTCGAGCAGGCCGGCGACAAGCTGGGCGTGGTGGACCGTCGCGTCAAGGGCGACCTGGACCGGTTCAAGCAGTTCATCGAGCGGCGCGGTCTGGAGACGGGTGCCTGGCGCGGCACCGTCGACCGGCCCCAGCCCTGATTCCCTCCCCCACATCGGGACGAGACCGATGGCCGCCGGGTGATCCGGCGGCCATCGTCGTGCCCGGCCCTCCGTTTGCGATCACCGGGCGGGGGTACCGCGATGGGATGACCGAGAACGACGACAGGGTGTGGCGGGACGAGCAGAAACTCCCGCTGGAGGAGCTGGACCGGGCGATCGCCCGCTCGACCCTCGACGGGCAGGCCGACGACGTCACCGGCAACGACGCCGGCGAGGAGGCCGCCTTCGGGCATGGGCCGGAGGCGGCGGACCGGGGCGCCGGACCGGAGGCGGAGGGGCGCGAGATGACCGACTCGCAGCGGGCGTACCGCCCGTCGACCACGGGACGGACCGGCCCCGACACGATGTGACCGGCCGGGCCGTCGGCGGCCGGTCCGCCGGCCCGTCGGCGGCCGACGGCTCCCCCGGCCCGGGCCGGATCGGCGGGCCCTACCCTGGACCGGTGCTGCTGCCCCTGCCGCCCGGCGAGTTCCGGGCCTACCTGTTCGACTGCGACGGCACCATCGCCGACTCCATGCCGTTGCACCACGCCGCCTGGCGGCAGACGCTGGCCGAGTGGGGCTGCGACTTTCCTGAGGAGCTCTTCTACGCCTGGGGCGGTCGACCGGTGGTCGACATCGTCGCCGACCTGGCCGCCCGGCGCGGTGTCGCGATGCCGGTGGAGGACGTCGCCCGCCGCCAGGAGGAGTGCTACCGGCAACTCCTGCCGACCCTCACCGCCGTACCGGGCGTGCTGCGCCACATCGAGGAGGCGCATCGCCGGGTGCCCTTCGCCGTGGTCTCCGGCAGCACCCGCGAGTCGGTGACCGCCTCGCTGCGGACGCTGGGCCTGCTCGACCGCTTCGACGTCCTGGTCTGCGCGGGTGAGTACGCCCGGGCCAAGCCGGACCCGGAGTGTTTCCTGCTCGCCGCCCGGCTGCTCGGGGTGTCGCCCGAGTCGTGCCTGGTCTTCGAGGACACCGACCTCGGCGTGCAGGCGGCCACCGCGGCCGGCATGGCCGCGGTCCGCGTCCCGCCACCCCACCAGCGGGCCGCGCCTGCTCCGGGCTTCTCCTCCTGAGCCGTCCGACGGGCCGCCACATCGACTCGCTCTGGGGCAGGTCGTCCCGTCCGAACCAGCGGGACACCCCCGTCTGCCGCAGCCGGAGTGGACCACGAAGCGGGCGGCCGACGCCGCACCGTCGGGAGCACCCATCCGCCGGTGGCGCCTCCCCCGAATCGGCACAACGATGGACCGAAACAGGCAGAAACACGGACAGCCCGTTCAGAATCGGCCGATCGGCTGACGGCAACCGGCTATCGCCGCGCCAGACTTTCGGGATGCAACAAGGCTCCGGCTTCCTCACCCCACGTCAGCGTCGCCTGGCCTGGCTCGGTTTCCTGCTCGCCGCCATCCAGGCCCCCGTCTCGGCCAAGTTGGTCGCCGACGACTCCTGGCTGTTCAGCCTCTGCGTGGCCGTCATGGTCGCCACGGTCATCCTCGCCGACGACGCGGCCCGGCGACGCCCGGCGGACGCGCCCATCGAGTAACCCGGCCGCGGTGGGCAGGGCGGGGCCGGTCGACGGCTAACCGTCGAAGCCGGGCCGCGCCTCGTGGCCGGGCCGGCCCCGGGTACGCCGGCTCTCCTTCATCTGCGCCTCGTACAGATGACGGCGGCCGCCCACCAGCTCGTCACGGGCTCGCCGATCCAGTTGCCGGAAGAGGGCGTAGTACCCGTCGTCGAAGTCCTCGACGATCTGGAACGTCCAGCGGCCGGCGATGACGTTGCGCCCGAGCAGCTCAGTGGTGATCTCCTCGGCCAGGTCGTGGTGCCCGGCCGCCTGAAACAGCGCGACGGCCTCGTCGAGCATCAGGTCGGCGTGGCCGATCAGCTGGTGCAGATCGTAGAGGCGGCCCCGGGCCCGCTCGACGGTCTCCAACGCCTCGCTGAGCTTGCCCAGCGCGGCAACCGTCTCGTCGGTGACCCCGGCCGGCCGGCGGTGCGCCGCGTCCGGGCCGTCCGCGTGCTGTTCCATTCGTGCCTCCCCGCTGCCGATCGCGCCGGTTCCCGCCCGGTTCTCCCTCTGCCCCGCCTGGGCCGGCTCAATCCCCACGGCGGGTCGTGCACGACCGGAAGAGGGGTCGGGATCGGCCGACCGGCCGAGGCCACGGTGGCTACCCGGGGGTTAGCGTGGTTCCTCATGCGTGTGCCGTACCACCGGGTCGCCCCCCGGACCGCCGCGAGCCGGGCCCGTTCGACCCTCGCGCTGCTCGCCGCCTCGGTCGGCACCGACGGATTCGCCGCGGCTGCCGCCATCCCGGCCCTGCTCGCGCTGGTCGACCAGCACGCCGCCGCGGTACGCGAGAGCCTCGACGGTGACCGCCGCCCGCTGACCCCAGCCGCGCTCGCCGGCTACGCCGAGGGGATCCGGGCGGCAGCTGCGGAGCACGGCCTGCTTCCGCCTGTCGGTCCGGTCGACTGGTCGGCGCCGCAGTGGCTTTCCGTCCGTCTGCTGGCGGTCTGCGCGCTCGCCCGCACCCTCGACCCGCGTCACCTCGAGGCGGTCTGAACGACGGGAGGGCGCCCGCGCCACGCGCGGACACCCTCCCGGCACGCCCGAACTCAACTGCCCGGGCGCCGGAACTGCTGTGTCTCGTCGCCCATGGCGCCTCCCCGGCCGCCCGACCGGGCCTCCTCGGGCTGGGGCATCGGCGCGACGCCGCCCCGGTCGGCCATCTGCCGGTCCATGTCGCTGCGCCCGGCATTCTGTGCCCGGCGGTGCTCCTGGACCGCCTGCGACTCCTCCGCCGCGCGCTGCAGCCAGCCCTCCCAGCGGTTCTGCATCGGTTTGACCAGACCGCCGCCGACGCCGATGATCAGGATGCCGGCCACCGTGGCCAGGACCGCGATCAGTACCGGCGTGGTGACGGTGGTGGCAATGCCCACCTGGTTCAGCGCCGCGATGACACCGAGCGCCAGGATGAAGACCGCCGTCAGGTCGGCCAGGACCTTGCCGTACGACAGACCGCCGAGCGCCCCACTGACCAGGTCCCGGACCGCGTTGGCGATGGCCGCGGCGACGACCACGATGACGATCGCCACGAAAGCGCGTGGTAGCCAGGCCACCACGCCCCGGATCAGGTCACTGATCGCGTTGGGTCCCCACACCCCGAAGGCGAACTGCAGGGTGAACAGCAGGACGGCGTAGTACGCGAGCTTCGCCAGGATGTCGCTGGCGTCGTATCTGGTGCGTTCGAGCGCGCGTCTGATCCCGCCGCGTTCGACCGCCCGGTCGAAGCCCACCCGTTCCAGTGCCGCGTCCACGATTTTGAGGACGGCTCGGGCGATGAGCCAGCCCACCACGAGGATTGCGATGAACGCGATCGCCCTCGGGATGAAGAGCAGCACCGACCTCCACATGTCGGCCAAGGCATTGCCGATGTCGACCTGCCTGACCGCGAGGGTTTCCGGCATGATGTCCCTCCTGTCGCATGGACTGCGCCGGGCGGATACCCGGTCGTTGGGCAGGCACGCCGGACACACGTATCTGATTTTCCCGACATGCTCTCTGAAACCTGCCCTGACCTGCCTTAACGTCTCCACGAGCACGGACACCCCGGAGCGCAAAGCATGATCGAAAGTGCAGCCCGGCACCGGACGGTTAGGCTGCGTGGCATGCCAGGCACGGTCGGGAGCTTTCCCACCTCACCCGCCACCCCCGGACCAGCCCCGGTCTCGCAGGTGGCGGCGGCCGTGCTCGCCCACCCGTG
This sequence comes from Micromonospora sp. KC213, assembly GCF_004348325.1. Lineage (GTDB taxonomy): Bacteria > Actinomycetota > Actinomycetes > Mycobacteriales > Micromonosporaceae > Micromonospora. The sequence continues at coordinate 11,256 of NZ_SMKF01000130.1, forward strand.
GGCGCGCACCGGGCTCGGGCCGCCACAGCGGTGGGACCCGGCGGTGCGCGCGCTGGTGGACGTGATCCTGTCCTCGCCGGTGCCGATGGCGCTCTACCACGGTGACCGGTTCGAGATGCTCTACAACCAGGGTTTCTCGGAGCTGATCGGCGACCGGCACCCCGCCGCGCTCGGCCGACCGGCGGCGGAGGTCTTCGCCGATGTGTGGGACACCCCCGGCGTCGGCGACATCATCGAGCGGGTCTACCAGCACGGAGAGTCCTTCCTCCAGAAAGAGTCGGTGTTGCCCGTCGGCCGGCAGCTGGCCGCCGGCGGCGACCACGGCGTCTTCACCCGGGGCCACTCGCCGGCCCGGGACAGCACCGGTCGGATCGTCGGGGTGCTGACCGTCGCCGCCCAGACCATCCAGCTCACCCATCAGTTGCAGAGCCTGAGCGACTTCGCCGCGGCACTGTCCGGCACGCTCACCCTCGACGACGTGGCCCGGGTCACGCTGCGCTACATGCTGCACTCGTTCGACGCCGACCAGGTGACCCTGGCGGTGGACGAGGGACCGGCCTGGCGGATGGTCCGCCGGGTTCCGGGCGAACTGCTCGACGAGGCCGACGAACGCCTGCCGCCGCTGTGGCGGCCCCTCGCCCCCGACTCCTCCGCGCCGGTCGTGCTGGCCGCCGTCAGCGGGATGCCCTCGTTCACCGGGGACGGCCAGCCGCTGCGACAGCACGCGGTGGACCGGCACGACCAGAAGATCCGCGCACTGGCCGCACTGCCGCTGCGTTCGTCGGTGATCCGCGGTGGCCTGGGCGTCGGCTATCAGGCGCCGCACGGCTGGTCGGCGGCGGAGCGCGCGCTGCTGGCCGCCTCGGCGGAGCTGGTCGGCCAGGCAGCCGAGCGGGCCCGCCGGTTCGAGACCCAGCACGGCACCGCCCAGCTGCTGCAACGCAGCATGCTGCCGGAGCAGCTACCGGCGCTGCCCCGGCTGCGCATCGCCGCCCGCTACGATCCCGGCGTCGACGGCAACGCCGCCGGCGGGGACTTCTACGATGCGTTCCTGCTGCCCACCGGTGACCTTGGCGTGGTGCTCGGCGACGTCGCCGGCCACGACGTGCAGGCGGCAGCCCGGATGGGACAGGTACGCGCGGCGTTGCGCGCCCTGGCACTGGCCGACCCGCGCCCGGACGCCGTCCTGGTCGGGCTCGACCGGCTGGTGGCCAGCCTCGGCACCGAGACCGGCAGCCAGGAGCTCTTCGTCACCGTGGTCTTCGGCGTGCTGGACGCCGACCACGGGCAGATCACCCTGGCCAGCGCCGGGCATCCCCCGCCGCTGATCCGGCGCAGCCGGCCGGACGGCTCCGCCACCGCCGAGTTCGTGGCGCTTCCCGCCGGCGCCCCACTCGGGCTGGGCTGCCGACCGCGCACCAGCACCGTGCCGTTCCCGCCCGGGGACACCCTTCTGCTCTACAGCGACGGGGTGGTGGAACGCCGGCGACACAGCCTCAGCGCCGGCCTCGACCGGCTCGTCGCCGCGGCAGCCGCAGCGGCCAGCGGGGATCCGCGGGCGCTCTGCGCGGTCGCCATCGCCGCGGTGGCCGGTGCCACCGAGGACGACGTCGCCGTGCTGGCGGTGGAGCACGCGCTCAAGCCGAGCCGCTCGGCAAGCATGGAGATGCCGGCCGAGCCGACCGCGCCGAGCCGGGTACGGCACTGGATGACCGGGCAGCTCACCGCCTGGCAGGTGCCGGAGGCGGTGATCGGCGCGGCGGTGCTGTGCACCAGCGAGCTGACCACGAACGCCCTGCTGCACGCCGGGACGGCCGCCCGGGTGGTGATCGACCTGAGCGCGGAGCGTCTGCTGGTGTCGGTGGCGGACTCCGGCACCCGGGGGACAGTGACCCGGGCGCAGACCGACACGTTGAGCAGCCGGGGGCGCGGGCTCGGCCTGATCGAACAGCTCAGCGACGCCTGGGGCACGGACCCCACGGTCCGCGGTTCGACCGTCTGGTTCGAGATCCTCATCCCGGCCCGGTGAGGACGGACGGCGAGGCGAGCGGGGGGCGTCGCGGCGACCCGCCCCGGGTAGGAGGTCCGGCATGAGCGCACACCGACCCGACGGGGTTCTCTTCGATGTCGACGGGACTCTCGTCGACACCACGTACCTGCACACGGTCAGCTGGTGGGAGGCGTTGCGCCAAGCCGACCACCGGGTGCCGATGGCCACCATCCACCGGTCGATCGGCATGGGTTCGGACAAGCTCCTGGACCACCTGCTCGGCCCGGAGCGGGACCGGAGCGAGGACGACAGGCTGCGCGCCGCCCACGACGGCTTCTTCGGCGAGTACTGGGAACGGTTGGTCCCGCTGCCCGGCGCGGCGGAGCTGCTGCGCGCCTGCGCCGCCCGGGGTCTGCGGGTGGTGCTGGCCACCTCCGCCGCCCCGCAGGAGGTCGAGGCGCTACGCGCCGCGCTGGACGCCGACGACGTGGTCGACACCGTCACCTGTTCGGCCGACGCCGAGGCGAGCAAGCCGGCCCCGGACATCCTGGTCGCCGCCCTGGAGCAGTCCCGGCTGGCCGCCGAGCGGGTCGTCTTCGTCGGCGACTCGGTGTGGGACGTCGCCGCGGCGGCCCGGCTCGACATCCCCTGCGTGGGGTTGAGCTGCGGCGGCACCAGTCGCGGTGAGCTGGCCGGGGCCGGCGCGGTGGCGGTCTACGACGACCCCGCGGCGCTGCTGGCCGGGCTGGGCGACTCCCCGCTGGCCACCGGTCAGCGGCGGCCGTCCCGGGACAAGACGGGCACCCAGGCGTAGCGGGCCGCGGCATTGGGCACAGTCCCACCCCAGCCGCACGACGCGGGCGGGTCCGAGAGGTGGTGGCGTGGAACCGGTCGATGTCGCGTTCGCGGTGGTGGGGGTCGGTGCCCTGCTGGCCGGGATCCTGCCCCGGGCGTTGGAACACCGTCCGCTGTCCATGCCCATCGCCTTCCTGGTCCTGGGCATGCTGGTCTTCCTGCTGCCCACCGGGCTGCCCTCGCCGGACCCGCTGCGCTGGCCGCAGGTGACCGCCCACCTGACCGAGATCGGGGTGATCGTCGCCCTGATGGGTGCCGGCCTGAAGATCGATAGGCCGTTGAGCTGGCGACGGTGGTCGTCGACCTGGCGGCTGCTGGCGATCGCCATGCCGGTCTGCATCGCGGCGGTGGCGCTGCTCGGCTGGTGGTGGGCGGGACTGGCGCCGGCGGCGGCGCTGCTGCTCGGCGCGGCCCTGGCCCCGACCGACCCGGTGCTCGCCGCGGACGTACAGGTCGGTGAGCCGACCGATGTGGAGGATTCCGAGGACGAGGTCCGCTTCGCGCTCACCTCCGAGGCGGGGCTGAACGACGGGCTCGCCTTTCCCTTCGTGTACGCGGCGGTCGCCGTGGCCACCGCCGGCCTCGCGCCGCGGGCGTGGTTCGTCGACTGGTTCAGCGTCGACGTGCTCTACAAGCTCGCCGTCGGTGTGGGCGGCGGGCTGCTCATCGGCTGGCTGCTCGGCAAGCTCTTCTTCCACGCCCCCACCCAGGTGCGGCTGGCCCGGCATGCCGAGGGTTTCCTCGCGCTGGCCGCCACCTTCCTCGCGTACGGGGTGGTGGAGGTGCTCGGCGGCTACGGGTTCCTGGCCGTGTTCGTGGCCGCCCGGGCGATCCGGTCCGCCGAGCGGACCCACGAGTTCCACTCGGTGCTGCACGACTTCGCCGAGCAGGTGGAGCGGCTGCTCACCGTCATGCTGCTGTTGATCTTCGGCGGTGCGGTGGTCGGTGGGCTGCTGGCCCCGCTGACCTGGCAGGCGGCGGGTGTCGGGCTGGCGCTGCTGCTCGTGGTCCGGCCGCTGGTCGGCTGGGTGTCGCTGCGCGGTGCGCCGGGTCGGCCGGCGGAACACTGGGTGATCGCAGCGTTCGGCATCCGCGGGGTCGGCTCGTTCTACTACCTGGCGTACGCCACAACGAAGGCGGACTTCCCGCAGGCGGACCTGCTCTGGGCCACGGTCGGCCTGGTGGTGGTCGTCTCGGTGGTGGCGCACGGGATCACCGCCACCCCGGTCATGCGCCTCCTGGACCGCACGGGAGAGCGGACCGGAACCGTCCCGCGGCAGGGCCCGACCGTCCCCCGGCAGATGAACCGCACTCAGGGCAGGCGGTGCAGCTCGACGGCGTCGAGTTGACCCGCCACCACCCGCGCGGTCAGGTAGGTGGCGTACGGCTGCGCCCGCCGGTCGGTCGGTGAACCCGGGTTGAGCAGGCGCAGCCCGCCCGGGGCGACGCTGTCCCACGGGATGTGCGAGTGGCCGAAGACCAGCAGGTCGGTGTCGGGGAAGCGGGCCGCGCAGCGCTGCTCGCGGCGCTCCTTCGGCCCGGTCTCGTGCACCACCGCCAGGCGCAGGCCGTCGAGGTCCGCCCGGGCCACCTCGGGCAGCCGGGCCCGCAACTCGGGGCCGTCGTTGTTGCCGTACACGCCGATGAGCCGGCGGGACCGGGCCGACAGCGCGTCGAGCAGGGCCGGCTCGACCCAGTCGCCGGCGTGCACCACCACGTCGGCGTCCGCCACCGCCGACCAGACCGGTGCGGGCAGGTCCCGCGCGCGTTTCGGCAGGTGGGTGTCGGCGATGAGTACCAGGCGCATGCCGCATTTTCCCAGGTCGGCGGGTCCGCTGCGGGCGAGGTCTTCACATCGCGGCAACATGCCCGTATTTTGTCCTGCATATGGGAGCGCTTCCACGCATCCCTGTCAATACATGTGAGGTGTTGGTCATGCAGCACAAGAGGACTGTCGCAGCGATCGGCGCAGCGGCGACTGCGTTCGCCGTCGCCGCCACGATGGGCGTGGTCGCACTCCGGCCCGCTCCGGCCGCAGCGGCCGACTCCGCCTTCTACGTCGATCCGCAGACCGCCGCGGCGGCCTGGGTGGCGGCGAACCCCCAGGATTCGCGCGCCGCGGTCATCCGCGACCGGATCGCCGCCGTCCCACAGGCCCGCTGGTTCACCCGCACCAACACCTCGACGGTACGCGCCGAGGTGGACGCCTTCGTGGGGGCCGCCGCCGCGGCCGGGAAGATCCCGATCATGGTGGTCTACAACATCCCGAACCGGGACTGCTCCGGCGCCAGCGGCGGAGGGGCACCGAACCACGCCAGCTACCGCGCCTGGGTCGACCAGGTCGCCGCCGGCCTGAACGGGCGGCGGGCCACCATCGTGCTCGAACCCGACGTGCTGCCGCTGATGACCAACTGCCAGAACTCCAGCCAGCAGGCCGAGACGCGGGCCTCCATGGCGTACGCCGGCAAGCGGCTCAAGGCGGGCTCGGCGGCGGCGAAGGTCTACTTCGACGCCGGCAACTCGGCCTGGCTGGCACCCGCCGAGATCGCCTCCCGACTGGTCGGCGCGGACATCGCCAACAGCGCCGACGGCATCTCGCTGAACGTGTCGAACTACCGCACCACCGCCGAGGCCGTCCCGTACGCCAAGCAGGTCATCGCCGCCACCGGCATCTCCCGGCTGCGGGCGATCATCGACACCAGCCGCAACGGCAACGGACCGCTCGGTTCGGAGTGGTGCGACCCGCCCGGTCGGGCGATCGGCACCCCGAGCACCACCAACACCGGCGACCCGATGATCGACGCGCTGCTCTGGGTGAAACTGCCCGGCGAGGCCGACGGCTGCATCGCCAGCGCCGGCCAGTTCGTCCCGCAGCGGGCCTACGACCTCGCCGTCGCCGCCGGGCCGGCACCGACCACCGCCCCGCCGACC
>NZ_SMKF01000131.1 GCF_004348325.1 Micromonospora sp. KC213
GGGTTGGAGTCGCCGGCTCCGGATGGCAGGCTGGGCCCGGGGCGAGCAGGTGGGGGAGCTGACTGTCCATGGAGGAGAACCCGGAACTGGCGCCGCTGCTGACGGTGATGGGTGGCCCGATGCGTGGGGCGAGCTTCCGGCTGAGTCCACGACCACAGGTGATCGGCCGTGCCCCTGACGTCGAGATCGCGCTGGCCGACCCGCACCTGAGCCGGCGGCACGCCGAGGTGCGGCTGACCGACGCCGGGGCGATCCTGGTCGACCTCGGCTCGACCAACGGGACGTGGCTCGACGACCGTCGGATCGCCGGCCCGGAACTGCTCTCCGACGGTGACGTCATCCGGCTCGGCCGTACCGAACTGCGCCTGTTCGATCCCGGCCTGGCGGCCACCGACCCGGTCGGGCTGCGGTTCGCGATGGGCGGCTGGCCGGTACGCCGCAGCAGTCGACCGACCCTGCCGCTGTTGACGGACGACCTGGCCAACGGTCCCACCGACGTCTGGCCGGGCGGATCCGGTCCCGGATCGTCGCCGGTCGGCGCGGACGTCACGCCGTGACGTCCGCCGCGTTGTCGCTGACCCGGCACCACGGCGGCGGAGCCTGCGTGAAATATCCCACGGCGTCTCGACATCGCATTGCCACGTGGCAGACTCCGGCGCATAACCTTAGCGGCCGTTCAACATGGTAGGCGGCGTCGAACCAGGGGAGGCCGTTCGTGGCGCGCGAGTTCACCAGTGTGGGCGTGGTGGGTCTGGGCACCATGGGTGCCGGCATCGTGGAGGTGTTCGCCCGTAACGGCCTCGACGTGATGGCGGTGGAGATCTCCGAAGCCGCCCTGGAGCGGGGGCGAGCCACCCTCACCGGCTCCACGGACCGGGCCGTCGCCAAGGGCAAGCTCGCCGAGGCCGACCGGGACGCCCTGCTGTCGCGGGTGAACTTCCAGGTCGGTCTGGACGCCCTGCACGCGGTCGACCTGGTCGTCGAGGCGGTCCCCGAGCACCTCGACCTCAAGCAGCGGATCTTCGCCGAGCTGGACCGGGTCTGCAAGCCCGAGGCGATCCTGGCCACCAACACCTCCTCGCTGAGCGTCACCGAGATCTCGGTCGCGACCGCCCGGCCGCACCAGGTGATCGGCATCCACTTCTTCAACCCGGCCCCGGTGATGAAGCTGGTCGAGGTGGTGCGGACGGTGGTCACCTCCGCCGAGGTGGTGGCCGACGTGGAGGCGCTCTGCGCGCGGCTCGGCAAGGTCGACGTCACCATCAGCGACCGGGCGGGCTTCATCGCCAACGCGCTGCTGTTCGGCTACCTCAACCACGCGGTGAGCATGTTCGAGTCGCGGTACGCCACCCGCGAGGACATCGACGCCGCGATGAAGCTCGGCTGCGGCCTGCCGATGGGGCCGCTCGCGCTGATGGACCTGATCGGCCTGGACACCGCGTACGAGATCCTGGACACCATGTACCGGCGCGGCGGTCGGGACCGACGGCACGCCCCGGTGCCCCTGATCAAGCAGATGGTCACCGCCGGGCTGCTCGGCCGCAAGTCCGGCCGAGGCTTCTACACCTACGAGCGGCCGGGCTCCCCGGTGGTCGTACCCGACGAGCAGACGCCGGTGACCACGGAGTCGGCGCCCGCCGACGCGTCACCGGCGGCCGTGACCAAGGTTGGCATCGTCGGCTCCGGGACGATGGCCACCGGCATCATCGAGGTTTTCGCCAAGGCCGGCTACGAGGTCGTCTCGGTGACCCGGGGCGCGGAGAAGTCCGCGAAGGTCTTCGAGGCGGTCAAGACCTCGCTCAACAAGGGCGTGGTACGCGGGAAGCTCAGCGAGGCCGACCGGGAAGCGGCGCTGGGCCGGATCACCTGGTCGGCGTCGCTGGACCACCTGGCCGACGTCGACCTGGTGGTGGAGGCGGTGGTCGAGGAGCTGAGCGTCAAGAAGGCGCTGTTCGCCAGTCTCGACGAGATCTGCAAGCCCGGCGTCGTGCTCGCCACCACCACCTCCTCGCTGCCGGTGATCGACGTGGCGATGGCCACCCAACGCCCGGCGGACGTAATGGGTCTGCACTTCTTCAACCCGGCGCCGATCATGCCGCTGGTCGAGGTGGTGCGGACCATCCGCACCTCACCGGAGACCACCGCCACCGCCAGGGCGGTCTGCGCGGCGATCGGCAAGACCGGCGTGGTCTGCGGTGACCGCTCCGGCTTCATCGTCAACGCGCTGCTCTTCCCGTACCTGAACGACGCGGTGAAGATGCTGGAGGCCAACTACTCCACCGCCGACGACATCGACCACGCGATGAAGCTCGGCTGCGGCTACCCGATGGGTCCGTTCGAACTGCTCGACGTCGTCGGTCTGGACGTCGCGCTGGCCATCCAGCGCGAGCTGTACCTGGAACTACGTGAGCCCGGCTTCGCGCCCGCCCCGCTGCTGGAGCACCTGGTGACCGCCGGCTACCTGGGCCGCAAGACCGGCCGCGGCTTCCGCGACCACACCCGCCGCTGACCCCTCGTCCCGAGTCCGCCGGCCGACGCCCCTCGGGCCCGCCCGGCGGGCCGTCCCGTCGACCGGACCGTACGCTGGGTAACCGTGAGCCCCCGTCGCAACCGTCCCCGTCGGGACGACGCCGCCCACCTGGACACCGACCGGGTACGCCAGGGCGTGCCCACGGTCCAGCAGTGGCGCGACGGCGACTGGCAGGTACGCGGCATCAGCGGCGGCGCGTCCGTCAAGACGTACCGCTGCCCGGGCTGTGACCAGGAGATCCGCCCGGGGGTGGCGCACCTGGTGGCCTGGCCCGCCGACGGCACGGGCGACCTGACCGACCGGCGGCACTGGCACAGCGGCTGCTGGCGGGCCCGGGACCGGCGCGGCCCGAACCTGCTGCGCGGGCGCGGCGTTCCGAGGTACGGCTGAGCGACCTGGGTCACCCGGTTTCGGCCCGGGCGAGCGGCACGGCCGGCTTCGGGCCAGACTGGAGCGGTGAGCACCCCGATCCGCGCGTCGTCGATCCTCCCCGGGCGCCGGGAGGACATCGAGCTGCACACCGCCGACGGCCTACGGCTGGTCGGTGAGTTGGCCCGGCCGGTCGACCGTGCGCCGGTGGCCACCCTGGTCTGCCTGCACCCGCTGCCCACCCACGGCGGGATGATGGACAGCCACGTGCTGCGCAAGGCGGCCTGGCGGCTGCCCGCGCTGGCCGACCTGGCGGTGCTGCGGTTCAACACCCGGGGCACCAGCAGCGTCCGGGGCACCAGCGAGGGGGCGTTCGACGCCGCCGTCGGCGAGCGTTTCGACGTGCACGCCGCGATCGAGTACGCCGAGTTCCACGAGCTGCCGAACATCTGGCTGGTGGGGTGGTCGTTCGGCACCGACCTGGCGCTGAAGTACGGCTGCGACCCGGCGGTGGCCGGAGCGATCCTGCTCTCCCCGCCGCTGCGTTTCTCCACGCCCGAGGAACTGGCCGTCTGGGCCGAGTCGGGCAAGCCACTCACCGCGCTGGTGCCCGAATTCGACGACTACCTGCGCCCCGCCGAGGCCGAGCAGCGGTTCGCCACGGTTCCGCAGGCCGAGGTGGTCGGGGTGCCCGGCGCGAAGCATCTCTGGGTAGGTGACGCCGAGACGGTGCTGGACGAGATCGTCCGGCGGGTCAACCCGGCGGTGCCGCTGCCGCTGCCGACCACTTGGGACGGCCCGATGGAGACCGGCGACGTCAGCGCGTACGCCGACCGCACGGTCGCGTCCTTCGCCGACACCCCGGTGCCCGGTCCGCAGCGCGGCTGAGCGTCACCGGCGTTCCTGCCGGGGCAGCACCACCTCACGCAGGATGAGCTGGAGGGCAGCCACGGTCGGGATGGCGATCAGCGCGCCGACCACCCCGATCAGGGCCACCCCGAGCAGCGCCGCGAGCAGCGCGGCAACCTCGTTGACCTGCACCGACCGGCGCATGATCTTCGGGTAGATGAGGTAGTTCTCCACCTGCTGGTAGAGCACGAAGAAAACCAGCGTGGCGATCCCCTCGGGCAGCCCGGTGGCGAACGCCACCACGCTCACCACCACCGCGCCCAAAGTAGCCCCGATCTGCGGGATCAGGTCGGTCACCGCCACCACCACCGCCAGCGCGAACGGGTACGGCAGCCCGACGATCAGCGCGAAGACGAAGGTCGTCGCACCGGCCAGCACCGCGATGCTCAGCGCCCCCACCATGTACGCCCCGACCTTGGTGAGGATCTCGTCGCCGATCAGGCGTACCCGCTGCCGTCGGGAGCGGGGGACCAGCGCGTACCCGAGGGCACGCAGCCGGTCGAAGTAGGCCAGGAAGTAGATGGTGAGCACCAGCACGGTCAGCCCCCGGAACAGGGTGCCGAAGATCAGCTGGGCACCGCCGAGCACCCCGCCGAGCGCTCGGCCCACGGTGTCGGCGTTGGCCAGTTCCTGGACCCGTTCCATCACGTCGTACCGCTCCACCAGGTCGTTGACGGTGCGGTTGCGGCGCAGTTCCTCGACGTAGCTGGGCAGTTGGTTGATGAACTCCGAGGTCTGGGTGACCACCGGTGGCACGAGCGCCACCACGCCGGCGGCGACCACCAGCAACAGGGTGAGCACGACCACCGCGACGGCCAGGCCGTGCCGCAGCCCCCACGAGCGCAGCCGGTTCACCGCCGGGTTGAGGCCGACGGCGAGGAAGAGCGCGATCACCACCAGTACGAGGATGCCGCCGGCGTTGCGCACCCCCAGCCAGACCGTGTACGCCAGCAGCACGCCGAGGGCGCCGGTGAAACCCACCAGGAAACTGCTGCGGCGCAACGGCCGGCCGGGTTGGCCGAAGCGGCCCGAGCCGGTGGCCAGCGGGCCGGGTGCATCGAACTCCGCCGGGTCGGCCAAGGTGCCGCCCGGGTCCTCCGGCGAGCCGGTACCCCGCGGGCCGCAGCGGTCGGCGGCGTCGGCCGGGTCCGGGGCTGGCCGGCGCGTCGGCTCGTCCGGGGCACCGGCACGTGCCGGTCCGTCCTGTTCCACCGGACCTCCCGGGTCCCGCTCCGGCCGCCAGGGCCGGAGGCTGCCGCTGCGGACCCGTACCCGGGCCCCTGCCCGGCAGGGTAGTGGTGGGTGGAGCGACCCGGCCACCCCGGGTGTCACCGCACGGGCACGGGCGGCGGGCGGGTCACTCCGACTCGACGGTGACGACCTTGCTCGGCTTGGCGCTGCGCTCGTCGGTGGTCGGCTTGGTCGGTCGTTTGCCGTTCTCCCCGGTGCTGGTGATCTTCGTCGGGGTGGGCTCCCGGCCGCCCGTCCCCGGCACCGCCGCGACGGTCGGTTCGCCGTCGACGCCGGCGCTGGCGGTGCCACCTTCCACCGTGGTCACCGGCTCGGCCTTGGGCTTCACCCCGCTGGCCGCCGGCTTGACGGTGAGCGCCCCGTCCGCCGCCGGGGTGGTCGTCGGCCTCGCCCCGTCGGTACCCGCGCCGGTCTCCGGGTCTGCCTTGTCGGCACCCCTGCCTGTCGGCTTCGCCTGGTCGGAGACGGTGGCGACCGTCAGTTTCGCGCCGTCCGGGACCGTGCCGGCCCGGGGCTTCGCGTCGTCGGTGCCGTCCGCGCCAGCGCCGTCCAACGGGGCGGCGGTCAGCTTGCGCAGCTTGAGTTCGGTGAGTTGCCGCTGTACCTCGTCGGACTCCTGCCGCGCCTGCCAGGTCTCCTGCCGCAGGTCGGCGAGCTGCTGCTGGGCCTGGGCGATCTCCAGCATCACCTGGGCGAGCTGCTGGCGGCTCGACGCCGCCTCCTGCTGGGTCGCGGCGAGATGCTGCTGGGTGGTGGCCAGGTGCTGCTGGGTGGTGGCGGCGTACTCCTCGAACTGCCGGCGGGAGGCGGCCACGTGCTCGTCGGCCCTACGCCGCTTGTCGGCGGCCTCCTGCTCGGCCCGCTGGAGCAGCGCGGCGGCCTCCTCCTCGGCCTGGCGGCGCATGGTCAGCGCGTCGGCCTCGGCCGCCCGGCGCAGTTCCACCGCCCCCCGCTCGATCTCGTCGCGCCGGGCCGACCACTCCCGCTCCAGCTCGTCCTGCCGGGCCTGATGCTGCCGCTCCTGCTCGTCCAGCTTGGCCTGGTACCGACTCTCCAGCTCGTCGCGGCGCTTGGCGTACTCCTGCTCGGCGGCGGCGCGGCGCTGGGCCAGCTCCCGATCGGCGGCCTCCCGCCGGGCGTTGACCTCCTGCTCCACCCCGGCCCGCCAGGCGCCCAGCTCCTGCTGCGTCTGGGCCCGGGTCTGCTGGACGTACGCCTCGGTCTCGGTGCGCATCCGGGTCACGTACGCCTCGGTCTCGGCGCGGCTACGCTTGGCCGCCTCGGCGGCCTCCGTGGTGAGCCGGTGCGCCTCCTGCCGGGCTCGGCCACGGGTGCCCTTCGCGGCCTCCTCGGCGTCGTCGACGATCTTCTTGGCCTCCTGGAGCGCCTTGGCGTGGGTGGCCCGGCCGGCCTCCGCCGCCGAGTCGGTGAGCCGCTTGGCCTCCTGCTGCGCCTTGGCGTGCACCTCCTTGGCGGCATCGCGGAGCTGGGTCGCCTCCTGCTGCGCCCGGGCGAGGGCCTCCTGCGCGGCCGTGCGCAGCTTGGTGGCCTCCTGCTGGGCCCGGCTGTGGATCTCCTTGGCGGTGTCGCGTAGTCGGGTCGCCTCCCGCTGGGCCGTGGCCAGGGCATCCTGCGCGGCCGTCCGCAACCGGGTGGACTCCTCCTCGGCGGCTGTCCGCAGCCGGGTGGACTCCTCCTCGGCAGTCGTCCGCAGCCGGGCGGCGTCCTCCTTGGCGGCCTTCACGGCGGCGTCCGCCTCGGCCCGCCGGGCGGCGGTGTGTCGCTCCTCCTCGGCGCGCCGGGCGGCCAGCGCGATCTCGAAGTCCTTGAGCGCCTGGGCGGCCTGTTCGCGGGCCTCGTCGACGATGTGCCGGGCGGCGGCCCGGCGGGCGTCGATCTCCTCGTTGGCGGCGGCCAGAATGGCCTCGGCCTGCTCCTCGGCGAGGGCGAGGATCTGCTCGACGCGGGGACCGAGGTGCTTGAAGGACGCCCGGTCGACCACGGCGGCCTGCTTGCGCAGCTGGGCCAGATCCCGCTGGAGGTGCTCGACCTGACCGGCCAGCTTGTGGATCTGCGTGTACGCCTGTTCCCGCTCGGCGGTCAGGGTCGCGATCTCGTGTTCCGCCCGAGCGACGTACCGGTCGACCTGTCGTTTCTCGTACCCCCGCAGGGCGGACTCGAAGCTGGGCTCCGTGGTCACGTCCCCGCCGAGAGCGAACAGTTCCTCGCCGTGCGACATGTCCCCATCCTCACACGCCTCCGGCCCTGCTGGGGCTATACGGACACCCCGGTTGGGACCTACTTCACTGCCGTTCCCGCAGGTCCGTGCGGGGAGCGGAAAACCGACACGGCGCGGGGCGGCACCGGTCACCCGGTGTCACCCCGCGCCGCGTCATTCATGCCCCGACGGTGCGGTGGATCAGCTGGTGGTCTCCGCGCTCGCCCGCTGCCCGGCGTCGGTCTTGGCCGGCTCGGTCTTGGCCGGCGTGGCGGCCGGCTGCTGCGCCGGGACACCCGGGACGATGCCGGCGAGACCGGAGAGCATCTGGCCGAGCTGGGAGGTGACCGCGTCCTTCTGGCGGGTCAGGTCCTCGACCTCCCGGCGGGCCGCCTGCGTGGTGAGGTCCGCCTCGGTGCGCGCCTCGGTGAGCAACCGGTTGGCCTCGGCCTTGGCCTCGTTGAGGGTCTTCTCGGCGAGGGCCTTCGCCTTGTCGACGGTCTCGTTGGCGGTGCGCTCGGACTCGACCCGGCGGGCCTCGGCCCGCTGCTCGATCTCCTTGGCGCGCTCCTGGGCGGCGCGGGCCCGCTGCTCGGCTTCGCCGACCAGCTTCTGGGTCTGCGCCACCTGGGCGGCGTGCCGCTCCGACTCCTCGCGCTCGGCCTTCTCGCGGCGCTCGGCGAGCTGCAACTCCAACGCCTGGAGGTCCTTGTCCCGCTTGTCGCGGGCGTCGGTGAGCAGCTTGGTCGCCTCGGCCCGCTTCTCCTCGGCTTCCCGGGCGGCCTTGGCCCGCTGCTGGGTGATCTCCCGCTCCGCGGTGGCGCGCAGGGTGGCCACCTCGCGCTCGACCGTGGACTTCAGCTCGGCCACCTCGTGCGCGGTGACCGTACGCAGCTGCTTGGTTTCCCGCTCGGCGTCGGCGCGGAGCGTGTCGGCCTCGCGGCGGGCCTGCACGCGTACCTCGGCGGCCTCCCGCTCGGCGGCGGTGCGAACGTTGCCGGCCTCCCGCTCGGCGCTGGCCTTCATGGCCGCCGCCTCGGCGCGGGCCTTGTCGGTGATCTCCCGCGCCTCGAGGCGGGCCGCGGAGAGGATGCCCTCCGACTCCCGCTTGGCCTCGGCCCGGTGATCGTTGGCCTGCTCCTCGGCCAACCGGAGGATCTGCTCGACCCGGGTGCCCAGACCGGACAGGGTGGGGCGGCTGTTCTCCTCGAGTTGCTTGTTGGTCTCGGCGAGCTTCTGCTCGAGCGCGCTCTGCCGCTGCTCGGCCTGGCGCAGGCGGCGCTGGGCGTCGTTCATCCGCTGCTCGGCCTCGGCCCGGGCCTGCTCCGACTGGGTCAGCGCCGCGGTCATCCGGCCGATGAAGTCGTCGACCTGGTGGGTGTTGTATCCGCGCAGGCCAACGGTGAAATCTGGCTGCGAGTTCGCGTTATCGAAGAACGCGAGAGGGGAGGACTGCTGCTGGGGCATTGGGACATACTCGCAGACTCCCCGGGGGCGTTCGCAAGAGCGGTGCCGAGCTTTCGTGTCCTCATTACCGGATCGTCCGGGACGTGCCCGCGGACGCGCCCAAGTGACGATCTTGGCAGCTCCCGGGCCGGGCCCCCGCGCGACGCGAGGTGAGCGGAAAGGGCCGGGGGACGAGCCCCACGGCCCTTTGTCCACTCTCACTCGAATGGGTGTGCGGACGGTGGTGGAAACGCAAGCGCGGTTCGCCGCAATGGCTCTCCGCCGTCACCCGTACGGCTCAGTGGCCGCGGAACCGGTTGATGGCGCTCTCGTGTCGGGCCCGGGTCTCCCGGTCCCGCACGCCGAGCCCGTCGCGCGGGGCCAGGCAGCGCACGCCGACCTTGCCCTGGTGCGCGTTGCGGTGCACCTCGTACGCCGCCTGCCCGGTCTGCTCCAACGGGTAGGTCCTCGACACCGTCGGGTGGATCTTCCCGAGTGCGATGAGCCGGTTGGCCTCCCACGCCTCGCGGTAGTTGGCGAAGTGGCTTCCGACGATCCGCTTGAGGTGCATCCACAGGTAGCGGTTGTCGTACTGGTGCTGGTAGCCGCTGGTGGAGGCGCAGGTGACGATGGTGCCGCCCTTCTTGGCCACGAAGACGCTGGCGCCGAAGGTCTCCCGGCCGGGGTGCTCGAAGACGATGTCCGGGTCCTCGCCGCCGGTCAGCTCCCGGATCCGTTCGCCGAAGCGGCGCCACTCGTCCTGGTCCTGGGTGTGCTCGTCGGACCAGAACCGGTATCCCTCGGCGGACCGGTCGATGACCAGCTCCGCGCCCATGGACCGGCACAGCTCGGCCTTCTCGGGGGAGGAGACGACGCAGACCGGGATCGCGCCACCGTTGAGCGCCATCTGGGTGGCGTAGCTGCCCAGCCCGCCGGAGGCACCCCAGATCAACACCACGTCGCCCTGCTTCATGTTCGCCCCGTGGTGGCTGACGAGCTGCCGGTAGGCGGTGGAGTTGACCAGGCCCGGGCTGGCCGCCTCCTCCCAGCTGAGGTGGCGTGGCTTCGGCATCAGCTGGTTGGCCTTGACCACGGCCAGCTCGGCGAGGCCGCCGAAGTTGGTCTCGAAGCCCCAGATCCGCTGCTGCGGGTCGAGCATGGTGTCGTCGTGACCGGCGGCGTCCTCCAGCTCCACCGACAGGCAGTGCGCGACGACCTCGTCGCCGGCCTTCCATTTCGTCACGCCGGGTCCGGTGCGCAGCACCACGCCGGCGGCGTCCGAGCCGACCACGTGGTACGGCAGGTCGTGCCGTCGGGTCAGCTCGGAGAGCCGGCCGTAGCGCCGGAGGAACCGGAACGTCGGCAGCGGCTCGAAGATGCTGGTCCAGACCGTGTTGTAGTTGATGGCGCTGGCCATCACCGCGATCAGCGCCTCACCCGGGCCGAGTTGTGGGGTGGGCACCTCCTGCAGGTGCAGTGCCTTGCGCGGGTCCTTGTCCCGGGTGGGCAGCCCGTCGAACATGTCGGTCTCGTCGGCGCGGACGACCATGCCCCGGTAACTGTCCGGTACGGGCAGGTCGGCGAGGCCGGCGAGGTCCCGTTCCGGTCGGGCCGAGCCCTCCGCCGCCATGATCGCTTCGAGGATGTCCTGCACGGTGACCTCCGGTTCGTCCGCACCCGCACGCCGGGCGCGGGCTGCTGCCATCGTCGGCGCCGGGGCGACCGACGGGCCGTGTCGGCCATCGGCACGGCCGGTCCGGTCGCGCTCCGGTGCCGCCGGACGTTACTGAACGGTAGCTAGGGTCGGAAGTCCTCTGTGAAAAACTGCATCGGCCGCTGAGCGAAGGTGTGCGCGGAACGTCGAAACCGCACACGCCCGTACCTTTCGCCCCGCCCGTCCGCGCTCGCCCCGCCCGCTCGCCCCGCTCGTCCGTCGTGCAGAAAGCCGCAGGTCGCGGTGTTCGGCGGGACACCGCGACCTGCGGCGAACGGATGCGACCCGGGTTCCGCGTCCCCGGGGCGGGTCAGTGGTCGGTGGCGGCCGGTTCGACCAGTTCGACCAGGACGCCACCGGCGTCCTTCGGGTGCACGAAGTTGATCCGGGAGCCGGCGGTGCCCCGCCTCGGGGTCTCGTAGAGCAGTCGCATCCCCCGCTCGCGCAGCGCCGCGCAGGCCACGTCGATGTCCGCCACGGTGTACGCCACCTGCTGCACGCCCGGGCCGTTGCGGTCCAGGAACCGGGCGATGGTGGACTCCGGGGTCAGCGGGGCGAGCAGTTGCACGCAGCCGCCCTCGGTGGTCGGCCCGACGGCCAGCATCGCCTCGCGTACGCCCTGCTCGGTGTTGGTCTCGGTGTGCACGCAACGCATGCCGAAGGTCCGCTGGTAGAAATCGATCGCGGCGTCGAGGTCGGCGACGGCGACCCCGACGTGGTCGATGCGGCGTAGGCCGATGTCTGTGACATAGTCGGCAGCGGGCTCGACGGGGGAGTTCTCAGCCATGGCGCTAGTCTGACCGAACAATCGTTAAGGCGTACAGGTCGGCACCCCCTCGGAGGCAGGCAGTGGCTTCGGTGATCGTCAGCGGCGCGCGGACCCCGATGGGCCGCCTGCTCGGCAACCTCAAGGACCTCCCGGCGACGAGGCTCGGCGGCATCGCGATCAAGGCCGCGCTGGAGCGCGCCGGCGTCGCCCCGGACCAGGTGCAGTACGTGATCATGGGCCAGGTGCTCCAGGCCGGCGCCGGCCAGATCCCCGCCCGGCAGGCGGCGGTCGAGGCCGGCGTCCCGATGTCCACCCCGGCGCTGACCATCAACAAGGTCTGCCTCTCCGGCCTCGACGCGATCGCCCTGGCCGACCAGCTGATCCGGGCCGGCGAGTTCGACGTCGTGGTGGCCGGCGGCATGGAGTCGATGACCAACGCCCCGCACCTGCTGCTCGGGCAGCGCTCCGGCTACAAGTACGGCGACGTCACCCTCTCCGACCACATGTCCCTCGACGGGCTCACCGACCCCTGGGACTGCTGCTCGATGGGCGAGTCCACCGAGCGACACGGCGCGAGGCACGGCATCACCCGCGAGGAGCAGGACGCCTTCGCCGCCGCCAGCCACCAGCGGGCCGCCGCCGCCCAGAAGGACGGCCGCTTCGCCGACGAGATCACCCCGGTGCTCATTCCGCAGCGCAAGGGTGAACCGCTGGTGATCAGCGAGGACGAGGGCATCCGGCCGGACACCACGGCCGAGTCGCTGGGCCGGCTCCGCCCGGCGTTCACCCCCGACGGCACCATCACCGCCGGCAGCTCCTCGCCGATCTCCGACGGCGCCGCCGCGGTGGTCGTGATGAGCAAGGCCAAGGCCCAGGAGCTGGGCCTGACCTGGCTGGCCGAGATCGGCGCGCACGGCAACGTGGCCGGCCCGGACAACTCCCTGCACTCGCAGCCCTCGAACGCGATCCTGCACGCCCTGCGTAAGGGTGGGCTGGGCATCGAGGACATCGACCTCGTCGAGATCAACGAGGCGTTCGCCGCGGTTGGCATCCAGTCCACCCGCGATCTCGGTCTCAGCCCGGACAAGGTCAACGTCAACGGTGGCGCGATCGCCCTCGGGCACCCGATCGGCATGTCGGGCGCCCGACTGGTGCTCACCCTGGCGCTGGAGCTGCGGCGCCGAGGCGGCGGCACCGGCGTGGCGGCGCTCTGCGGCGGTGGCGGCCAGGGCGACGCGCTGATCGTCCACGTCCCGAACGGCGCCGAGACCAGCCGGTGAGCGGACCGACCGACGACTCCCCGGCGGCGGCCGGACCGGTGCGCCGCAGCCGGGACGTACCCATGCTGGTGCGGCGGGCCCGCGCGGGCGACCCCCGCGCGGTGGCCCGCCTGATCACCCTGGTCGAGTCCGGTGACGAGGTGCTGCCGCAGGTCGCGGCGGCGCTCGCGCCGTACGCCGGGCAGGCCCAGGTGGTCGGGTTGACCGGCTCTCCCGGAGTGGGCAAGTCGACCACCACCAACGAGCTGGTCCGGGCGCTGCGCACCCGCGGGCACCGGGTCGGGGTGCTGGCCATCGACCCGTCCAGCCCGTTCACCGGCGGAGCGATCCTCGGCGACCGGGTCCGGATGCAGGACCACGCCACCGACCCCGGGGTCTACATCCGGTCCATGTCCAGCCGGGGGCACCTCGGTGGCCTCTCCGCCGCGACGCCGCAGGCGGTGCGGGTACTGGAGGGCGCCGGCTGCGACGTGGTGCTGGTGGAGACCGTCGGTGTGGGGCAGGCCGAGGTGGAGGTGGCCTCCCTCGCCGACACCACGCTGGTGCTGCTCGCCCCCGGTATGGGTGACGCGATCCAGGCGGTCAAGGCGGGGATCCTGGAGATCGCCGACGTCTTCGTGGTCAACAAGGCAGACCGGGACGGCGCCGACGCCACCGTCCGCGACATCCAGGGCATGATCGCCCTCGGTGAGCGCGGGCCGGGCGAGTGGCGGCCGCAGGTGGTGCGGGCGATCGCCGCGCGTGGCGAGGGCATCGACGACATCGCCGCCGCCATCGACAAGCACCGCGACTGGCTGGAGCGCCACGGCGAGCTGCGCCGCCGCCGCGAGGCGCGGGCCGCCGCCGAGATCGAGGCGATCGCGCTCGGCGTGCTCCGCGACCGGATCGGCTCACTGCGCGACGGCACGCAGCTGCCGACGCTCGCCGCCAAGGTGGCCGAGGGAGCCGTCGACCCCTACGCGGCGGCGGGCGAGCTGCTGTCCCAACTCGGCACCGGATGAGTCCACCCCGGTGAGCGCCGCGCCGGTGTGGACACCGCTGGGCTGAGCAGGCCGACGAGGTGGGGGTCCCCGGCCACGCTGTCGGCCTGCGGATCGCGCCCGACGTCCGCCTTGCGATCCGCGGTGGTCAGCGGATGCGGAGCCCTTCCAGCAGGCGGGTGAGTGCGGCGCAGGTCTGCTCCAGCGCGTGCGGACCGGTCGTCGTGGCGAGCCAGAGCGCGGCCTCGTTCATCGCGCCGGAGAGCAGGTGGGCCAGCGGCGTGACCGGCTGCGCCGCGATCGTCCCGTCCGCGATCAGGTCGGCGAGCGCCTCGGTGAGGTGGTGCGCCGAGGCCGCCTCGTCAAGAGCGCGCCAGTCGGCCCAGCCCAGCACCGCCGGCCCGTCGACCAGCATGATCCGCTGAACCTGCGGGTCGGTGCTCGCGGTGAGAAACGCCCGACAGCCGGCCGTCAGGCGCGTCCACGAGTCGTGCTGTGCCTCGGCGGCCGCGACGACCTGCGCGGCGACCTCCTGCTGGACCAGCTCCAGGACCGCCCGGAAGATGTCGGCCTTGCCGGCGAAGTGGTGGTACAGCGCGCCTTTCGTCACGCCGGTGGCGGCGACGATCTGGGCGAGGCCGACCGCCCCGTACCCGTGCGTCGCGAAGAGTCGTCGGCTCTCGCGCACCAGCGCGTGCCGGGTCTGCTCCCGCTGCTCCGCTCTACGCATGTGCCCCTGCCCGTCGCCTGCGGCCCCGCCGCACCGTATTGACATACCGATGGTACGCCAATAGCGTAGCTCGCATGCCATCGGTATGTGAATGGAGCGATCATGCTGTTGACCAGCTTCTACCCGGTGATCTGCACGACCCGGCTGAAGGAGTCACACGCTTTCTACGCCGACTGGTTCGGCTTCGAGACCACCTTCGAGGCGGACTGGTATGTGAGCCTGCGTCACCCGGGGCCGGTGCCGTACGAGCTCGGGCTCCTGGATCACACCCATCCGACGATCCCGGACGGGTACCGCAAGCCGGTGGACGGGTTGCTGCTCAACATCGAGGTGTCCGACGTGGATGCCGAGTGGCGGCGGCTCGTCGTCGAGGGTGGGTTGCGGGCCGAGCTGGACCTGAGGAGTGAGGACTTCGGGCAGCGGCACTTCATTGTGGCGGACCCCAACGGGGTGTTGGTGGACGTCATCACGCCGATCGAACCGACAGGGGAGTATGTCGAGCGGTACATCGACCGCTAGTACGCTCGCACCGCCTCACGCCCGTGGGGCGGGTGACGCGGTGGGGGAGAGCATGAGCGACGAGGCGACGCAGGAACTGCAGGTGACGCCGGACGCGGTGGCGGGCGGGACGACGCACGTCTCCGACGAGGTGGTGGAGAAGATCGCGGTGGCCGCCGCCCGGTCGGTGCCCGGAGTGGTGGAACTCGGCGGGGACGTGGCCCGGTTCTTCAACGCGGTGCTCGACAAGGTCGGTCTGGACCAGGTCGGTGACGCGCGGCGGGGCTGCTCGGCGCACGTCACCAACGGCGCGGCCGTGGTCAACCTGGTGTTGGTGATCTCCGCGGGGCACTCGGTGCCGCAGGTGACCGACGCGGTGCGGGCGGCGGTATCGGCGGCGGTCGAGGCGTACGGGCTGCGGGTCGACGAGATCAACATCCGGGTGGACGACGTGGCGATGGAGGCGCCCCCGGCCTGAGTCGGTTACCGGCGGGTACAAACTTCCTTAGCGATCGTTCAGGGCAGCGTTCTACACTCGGGTCCTCAGTCGAGGACTCGAGAAGGAGCGCCGCGGATGGACGCCGACGAGATCGCCGCCGGACGGGCCCGCTGGCAGGCCCGCTACGACGCCGCGCGCAAGCGGGACGCGGACTTCACCACCCTGTCCGGGATGACCGTCGACCCGGTGTACGGCCCTCCGGAGGGGATGGCGTACCCCGGCTTCGAGCGGATCGGCTGGCCGGGCGAGTACCCGTACACCCGGGGCCTGCACCCCACCGGCTACCGGGGGCGGACCTGGACCATCCGGCAGTTCGCCGGCTTCGGCAACGCCCGGCAGACCAACGAGCGCTACAAGATGATCCTCGGTGCCGGCGGCGGCGGTCTCTCCGTCGCCTTCGACATGCCCACCCTGATGGGTCGCGACTCCGACGACCCGCAGTCGCTCGGCGAGGTCGGGCACTGCGGCGTCGCGGTGGACAGCGCCGCCGACATGGAGGTGCTCTTCGACGGCATCGACCTGGGCGGCGTCACCACCTCGATGACCATCTCCGGCCCGGCCGTGCCGGTCTTCTGCATGTACCTGGTCGCCGCCGAGCGGCAGGGCGTCGATGTGTCCACGCTGGACGGCACGCTGCAGACCGACATCTTCAAGGAGTACATCGCACAGAAGGAGTGGCTGTTCGACCCCGAGCCGCACCTGCGCCTGATCGGCGACCTGATGGAGTACTGCGCCGGCCAGATCCCCCGGTACAAGCCGCTGTCCGTGTCCGGCTACCACATCCGCGAGGCCGGCGCGACCGCCGCGCAGGAGTTGGCGTACACCCTGGCCGACGGCTTCGGGTACGTCGAACTGGGGTTGTCGCGCGGCCTGGACGTGAACGTCTTCGCCCCGGGCCTGAGCTTCTTCTTCGACTCCCACCTGGACTTCTTCGAGGAGATCGCCAAGTTCCGCGCCGCCCGCCGGATCTGGGCCCGCTGGCTGCGCGACGTGTACGGCGCCACCAGCGAGAAGGCCCTGTGGCTGCGGTTCCACACCCAGACCGCCGGGGTGTCGCTGACCGCCCAGCAGCCGGTCAACAACGTGGTACGCACCGCGGTGGAGGCGCTCGCCGCGGTGCTCGGCGGCACGAACTCGCTGCACACCAACGCCCTGGACGAGACCCTCGCGCTGCCCACCGACGAGTCCGCGGAGATCGCCCTGCGTACCCAGCAGGTGCTGATGGAGGAGACCGGGGTGACCAACGTGGCCGACCCGCTCGGCGGCTCCTGGTACGTCGAGGCGCTCACCGACAAGATCGAGGCCGAGGCGGAGGAGATCTTCGCCCGGATCCGCCAGCTCGGCGGCGAGGGGCCGCACCGGATAGGCCCGATGACCTCCGGCATCCTGCGTGGCATCGAGGACGGCTGGTTCACCGGCCACATCGCCGAGTCGGCCTTCGTCTACCAGCAGGCGCTGGAGAAGGGCGACAAGAAGATCGTCGGGGTCAACTGCCACACCCGTACGGTGGCCAAGAACCTGGAGATCCTGCGGATCTCGCACGAGGTGGAGCTGGAGCAGCGCCGGGTGCTGGCCGAGCGCAAGGCCGCCCGCGACGAGGCCGCCGTCACGGCGGCGGTGGCCCGGATGGTCGAGGTCAGCCGTACCGGCGAGAACATGATCCCGGCCATGCTCGACGCGGTGCGCGCCGAGGCCACCCTCGGCGAGATCTGCGACGCCCTGCGCGCCGAGTGGGGCGTCTACCGCGAGCCGGCCCGCTTCTGACCCCACCCCCGACCTGACC
>NZ_SMKF01000132.1 GCF_004348325.1 Micromonospora sp. KC213
ACAGTGCGGGTTCGATTCCCGTCACCCGCTCCAACGCGAAGGCCCCAGCTCAGGACAGGTTTCCTGGCTGGGGCCTTGATCGTTGCTACCGCTTCCTGCGCTGGCCGTGCCCGCTACGTGCCCGATCTACCGGTTCGATGACGAGATGCTGGTCAACATGCACGTCTACGGGTTCCCGGCACCGCACGCGCCCGTGATGCACCTACGCCGGCTCAACGGCGGAGACCTCTTCGGCACCTACGCCGACAGCTTCGACCGGGTCCTGTCCGCCTCCTACCCGCTGCCGCGCGGGAAGGTGGCAGCCTAGAAGCATGGCGAGAACCGAGCACTACCACGACCCGAACGCGCCGAAGGCCAACAGCATCGTCGTGGCTGTCTCCTGGTCAATCGCTGAGCCGCCCTGACCTTCGACCCGAAAAGGCTTGACCTCCATAGGAGCATCGGGATGGCAGATTGGTCCGGCTGCGTGTGATCGTTAACCCATGATCCGCGCCGCCTCGGCTGACCTCGCCAGTCCTACGCAAAACCTTCTGTTCGCCGTTGCCTTCGCTGTTATAGGGAGCGTGGGAATCATCTCGGGCCTGGTTGAGTTGCGGGATCGCGAGGCACGTCGACCATCGAGCCTGCCGCGATGGTTGAGGTCATCGCCTTGGCTCGCAAGCCCGAGGCTGATGATCTTCGTCTCCTCCATCTGCGTCGTCATTGCGCTAGTTCTTGCGGTGCTCGAGCTGATCCGCCTCACGAACGAATGAACACAACCGCCGTGGGTTCCGCCTCAACGTCCGGCCCTCGGGCTGGGTGACCAACGGGGTGACACTCGGGGCGGCTAACACCGGACGCCCATGGACGGTGGTGGACTGTTCCGGCAGCTCATCCCACCTACTCGCCCAGCTCATCGACGGCTGATCATTCCTTCACACCGAAGGGGTCTGAGCCTGTCGCGCTGCGAGGTGCTGGCCGACTGCGAACGCGAGCGCCGTGCTAGCGCAAGTGGGGATAGCGGCGAGGGCCAGGACGAGGGCATCCCCGGCGATGCTGTGGTGGGGCGAGTTCAGCCACGTGCCGGCGTAGAACGAACCCAGCAGCACCAGTGCCGGCACCAACCAACTCCTGTGGTTCCGGCAGCCCAATACCAAGCCGACCAGCAGGCCAGCGCCGCTGAGCCCGGCAGCCAAAACAAGGAGAGCCGTGGGGGCACGGTGAACCGAGCCGCCAGCACCAGCCGAGAACCAGCCCGAAGAAACCCCGAGCCCAACCGCCAGGATGCCTGCCCACAGCCGGCTGCCGAATCGCATAACCCGGACCGTAGCAACACACGACGAGCTGTCCGCCGTGCCCGATGCATGCCCGATGCAGCGGTCAACACCGGCCTACGACGGCAGCCCGGCATCGGCGACCTGAACGCTCTGCGTTCATTCACCAGGCAGCACGGCTTACTCACAGTACAGATCAACCCGATTCCCCAGCTGACAGTGCGGGTTCGATTCCCGTCACCCGCTCCACGATCGAGGCCCTGGCCAGGACGACAGTCCCAGCCGGGGCCTTCGATGTTTCCGGTGTCCGTGGCCATTCGACGGGCCATCCGCGCGGGCCGCTACCCGCGTCGGGCAACTGCCGCGCCACGAGGTGACCTGAAGAAAATCTCTGGCTCGGGGCAACCTTTGCGGGGCTGGTGACCACAAAGGAGTGGGACTCGGCACTCCCGGTGCTGGGGTCCGCCTTTCCTCTGGTGAACGGCATGCAAGGAGAACACCTCGTCATGAAGAATCCCCCGAACGGCAGGCATCGCAGGCGTCACCGCCGTCGCTGGATGGCCATCGGCCTGCTGCTCGGCCTACCCGCCGTTCTCGTGCCGTACCTGCTGTTCGTCAACGAGGAATCACAGGCCGCGACGATCGACGGCGATACCTACTACCGGCTGATCTCCGTGCGCAGCGGCAAGGCGCTGGACGTCAACGCCTTCTCCACCGCCGACGGCACCCGCATCCAGCAGTGGACCGACCAGAACACCGCCAACCAGCAGTGGAAGCTGCGAGCCACCGGGAACGGCTACTACGAGCTGGTGAACCGCAACAGCGGCAAAGTGTTGGGCATAGCGGGCAATTCGACCGACCAGGCGGCTCCCGCCGAGCAGCAGACCGACAGCTCCTCCACCTCGCAGGAATGGCGGATCGACGATGTGCGCGGGTCCGACGCCGTCACCTTCACCTCCCGCCGGAGTGGCCTCGTCCTGGACGTCTTCGACAACTCCACGGCCGACGGCGCGGCGATCATCCAGTATCCCGGCAGGGGCAGCACCAACCAGCAGTGGAAGCTGGTGAAAACGGGCGCGACGCAGACGGCGAAAGCCGGCGGGGCGCAGCCCAAGGCCACGGGGAAAACCCGCGGGGCACAAACCACGGCCGCGGGGAAGAGCGGCGGTGCGCAGACCACGGCCGCAGCCGGACCGTACATGTGGAAGAACGCCCAGGCGGTGGGTGGCGGCTACGTCACCGGGCTGGTGTTCAACCCGCGGGAGAAGGGCCTACTGTATGCGCGCACCGACATGGGCGGCGCCTACCGGTGGGACACCGGGGCCGAGCAGTGGATCCCACTGACCGACTGGGTCGGCGAGAAGGACTGGAACCTGCTGGGCATCGATTCGCTGGCCACCGACCCCGTCGACCCCAACCGGCTCTACCTCGGGGCGGGCACCTACACCAACGAGTGGGCGGGCAACGGCGCGATCCTGCGCTCCACCGACCGGGGCCGCACCTTCCAGCGCACCGATCTGCCCTTCAAGCTGGGTGCCAACGAGGACGGCCGCGGGGCGGGCGAACGGTTGGCGATCAATCCCGCGGGCTCTGGCACGCTGCTGCTGGGCACCCGCAAGAACGGCCTGTGGCGCAGCACCGACCACGGCCTGACCTGGAGTCAGGTTTCCTCGTTCCCGGTCAAGAACGGGGCGAGCAGCGGCGCGGGCATCTCCTTCGTCACGTACGGCCCGGCCGGAAGCAAGACGATCTACGTCGGTGTCGCCGACAAATCCACCTCCCTGTACCGCTCCACCGATGGCGGCAGCACCTGGCAGGCGGTCCCTGGGCAGCCCACCGGCCAACTGCCGCAGCACGGCGTGCTCTCCGGTGACGGCTCGCTGTACCTGACGTACACCAACGCCCTCGGACCCAACGGCGTGACGGCGGGTTCGGTGTGGAAGCACACGCCGGCCGACGGACGGTGGAAGGACGTCTCCCCGTCCAAGGGCAACTACGGGTTCTCCGGCCTGGCCGTCGACCCGCAGAAGCCGTCCACGGTGATGGTCACCACCCTCGGCCGCTGGTGGCCCGAGGACGAGATCTACCGGACCACCAACGGCGCCACCACCTGGAAGGCCCTGGCCGACAAGTCGGTGCGGGACGCCTCCGCCGCTCCCTACATCGGCACCGGCACCGGGCACTGGATGACCGCCCTGGCTATCGATCCCTTCGACTCCGGGCACGTGTTGTACGGCACCGGCAACGGCATCTGGCGGAGCAAGGACGCCACCGCCACCGACAGCGGCGGCACCAGCCACTGGACGGTGGGGGCCCGAGGGCTGGAGGAGACCGCGCTGCTGGACGTGATCGCCCCTCCGGGCGGCGCCACCGTCATCACCGCCATGGGCGACCAGGGAGGTTTCCGCCACGACTCGCTGACCGAGGTGCCCGCCGGGCGGCTGCAGAACCCGGTGATGACCAACAGCACCAGCATCGATTTCGCCCAGTCCAACCCCTCGGTGATGGTCCGCGTCGGCCGTGGCGGCGCGCAGGACGGCGCCTACTCCACCGACGGCGGCCGCAGCTGGAAGGGCTTCGCGGCAGAGCCGGTGGCCGGTGCCGACACCGGCGATGTCGCGCTCGCGGCGGACGGCTCCACCATCGTCTGGACCCAGGACGGTCAGGTCCCGTTCCGCTCGAACAACAAGGGGGCGAGCTGGTCGAAGGTCAGCGGCCTGGGTGCCGGAGCCGTGGTCGTCGCCGACCGCTCCTCGGCCAAGACCTTTTACTCGTTGGCCGGCGGCACGCTCTACGCCAGCACCGACGGCGGCGCCACCTTCACCGCCCGTGCCACCAAGCTGCCCGCCGGCCGACTCTCGGCCGTCCCCGGCGTCGCCGGGGACCTGTGGATCGCCGGCGGCGCCAAGGGCCTGCTGCACTCCACCGACGGCGGTCGCACCTTCACCACGCTCACCACGGTGCAGTCCGCCTCCGCCCTCGGCTTCGGCAAGGCCGCGCCGGGCGCTTCCTACCAGGCCCTGTACCTGATCGGTGCCGTCAATGGCGTCACCGGCGTCTTCCGCTCCACCGACCAGGGCGCCAGTTGGCTCCGCGTCAACGACGACGCCCACCAGTGGGGCAGCATCGGCGGCGTCGGGGTCATCACCGGCGACCCCGACACCTTCGGCCGGGTCTATGTCGGTACGAACGGACGCGGCCTGCAGTACGGCGACCCGTCCTGACCCCAACCGCCGAGCGGGGCCGCAGACGCGATGTCTGCGGCCCCGCCACGCGTACGGCGGCCCGCTTCGCGGGTCAACCACGCCGGTGGGCCGTGCACAGCTGCGTCCCGTGGCCCGTGCGCGACGCCGGTCAGCTGATCCGGCGAGGGCCGAGGATCAGGTACGCGGCCGTGCCGGTCACCGCGAGAACCACCGCCACCGTGGCCGCCGCCGGGCTGCCCGGAGGCTGTCCGGCCCAGGTGAGCAGGTACAACGCGAACGGCTCCGGCGTCGCGGGGATGCCGGCGGACAGACAACCTGTCACGACCGGCAGGGTCCAGGCCAGTTGCCGGCCGAACAGTGCCGCCGCCAGAGCCGCGGTTCCGGTGATGCCTGCCGCATCGCGCAGCACGGCCCCGGCCGGCGCGGTCGTCACGGCCGTCACCACGACGGCCGCGAGCACGGTGATCGCGGTCAGGTGCAGCGCGCGGCGGGGCGCCCAACGGAGCGCCGCGGTCGCGTCCAGGGTGCTGTCCGCGCCCGCGAGGCCGTGACCGAGGATGGCGATGCCCAGTGTGAGGGCCAGGGCGGCGGCCATCACGGCCCGGCGTGGGTCGGCGTGGCCGGTACCGAGCCACGCGACGGCGACCATGACCGGCACCCCCCACAGCATCCCGCCCGGCACCTGCCGGGAGCGTAGGTACAGCAGAAGAGCCCTCATCGGCCTGCCCCCACTCCCAGGGCCGCGGCCACATCGCCGCAGGTCAGGCCGGCGGTACGAACCGCGGCGATCCGGCGTGCCTGCTCGTCGGCGGGCAAGGCGGTGAGCTGTTCCCACATCTCCTGGCGGCGGACCTGCTCCGGCGCGGCGAAGCTCTGGCCGGGTGGCGGGTAGCTGCCGTGCAGCCAGGCCGCTGCCACGGCCCGGGCGCGCAGGACGTCGGGGTACGTGTCGTCCTGCTCCACGCGGTCGCAGATCCGCGTGCCGGCACCGGCCAGGATCCGGGTGGTGAGCTCCTGGGGATCGCGGATCTCTACGAGGTTGTCGCTGTCCAGCCAGGCTTCGGCAGCCGGCTGCGGGTAACCGCGGTCCGCAGCCACCTCGTGGACCGAGGTGGGTGGGTTCGGCAGCTTCCCGAGCAGGCGCAGTGCTTCCCGGGCAGGTACGACGAGATCGGGCAGTCTCCCGCGGTGTGCCGCGGTGACGCAGACCCGTGGACCGCTGTCGCGGGTGCAGACCTCGGCGACCGCTGCCGGGTCCACCGGGAAGGCTGTGCCGGGGCCGACGGTCAGGATCGGAGCGGCCAGGGCCAAGCCGAGCGCGGGCGGGATGACGGCGAGCAGCCGGGCGAGCCGACTCGTCGCGAGGTAGAGCATCAGTCCCCCTCCGGCCAGCCCGCCGAGCCACAGCGCCTGGCCCGCGCTGACCGAGCCGGAGACCGTCTGGAAATCGGAGATCGTGATGGTGAGGTTGGGGGCGAACAGGGCCGGGTCGAACCTCATGTCCTCGGCGTATTTGCTCATCTCGATCGCTGCGAGCAGTGCCCCGAGGCCGCCGACGCCGAGCACGGCCGGGGTGTACGCGTACGGCAGGAGCCGGCCGAGGCCGAGGCCGAGCCAGCCCGCAGCGACCAGGGCCAGCACGCCGACGGCGGTCACGGCCGGCCAGCCGCCGCCGAGGTGGTCGGTGGCAGCAGCGACCATCGGTGCCCCGGCGCCCAGCACGGCCAGGTAGCCGCCGCTGAGGCAGAGGGCCAGCGCCATGGCGGACGGCGGCATCCGCCGCGACGGGGGCACCGGTGTCGTGCCGAGCAGTTCCTCCATCCGGTCGCGCCGGTCCCGGCCGGCCTGCCAGGCGCCGGCAGCCAGTGCCAGCGGCCAGAGGATCACCAGCATGATCCGCTGGAACACGGCGAGCAGGTTCCACTGCTGGTCCCACAGGCCGGTCTGCCCGGTGAGCGCGAGGACGTAGAGGCCCGCCACACCGAGTACGGCGATCGCGGCACCGGCCAGCGGCGCGGTGGAGCGGCGCAGTTCGATCCGGATGGCGCTGCTCATCGGGCCACCGCAGATCCGGCCTGGTGCCGGGTGAGCAGCGCCGAGTAGCCGCGTTCGATGGGGCTGTCACCGGCGTCGTCGTGATCGCCGGAGGCCGCGACCTCCTCCGGCGTGCCGTGGAACACGACCCTGCCGGCGTTGATGAGCACGACGCTCGTGCACGCCGCGGCCACGTCCTCGACAAGGTGTGTCGAGACGAGCACGCAGGACCGCTCCCCCAGCTCCCGCAGCAGCGCCCGGAAGTCGAGTCGTTGCTGCGGATCGAGTCCCACGGTGGGCTCGTCGAGGAGCAGCAGCTCCGGGTCGTTGACGATGGCTTGGGCGATGCCGGCGCGACGCAGCATGCCACCGGAGAGCACGCGAAGCGGTGAGCCGGCCCGGTCGGCCAACCCGACCCGCTCGATCGCCCGCCGCACGGCACGCCGACGCCCTGCGCCGGGCACCTCTTTGAGCCACGCCATGTACTCGACGAACTCGGTCACCGTGAATCGCGGGTGGTAGCCGAACTCCTGCGGCAGGTAGCCCAGGTTTCGTCGCACCGCGCGCTGGTCGGGCCGCCCGTCCATCGGCTGTCCGAGTAACTCAAGCTGGCCCTCGTGCGGGCGCAGCACGGTGGCCAGAGCCCGGATCAGAGTGGTCTTGCCGGCACCGTTCGGGCCGAGCAGGCCGTGCACGCCTGCGCCGAGCCTCAGGTCGACGCCATCGACCGCCATCTGGCGGCCCGCTCTGACCCGCAGGCCACGAGCCCGTATTTTGGTAGCCATGATCGTCTCCGCTCATCGATTCGGTGCGGATCTGATGCTGCGTTCTCGGCACCGAGGCGCGCCTCGGCCGTGCCGCCGAGCGCCGCGGCGGCGTCTCGGCCGAAAGAATGAGGCCGCCCGGGTGCGAGTGTCCTACCGAAGCCCTCTGTGTTGATCGTCTTGGCGGGTCTCCGGTGGCCGCAGCGGGTGACCAATGGCGGGTTCGTCATCTTGGCGACGGCCCTGGTCGTCTTCGAAGGGTTGGACGCCCCCGTACTGCCGGCCAGGCTCGGCATGATCGTCAGCGGCCTCCTCGCCGTCGCCGTACTGCTGCTGGTCGAGGCCCGCCCCGCCGGGGTCGGTGTGGCCGCGACCGTGTCGATCATGGTTTCCGTCGCCTGCGGTCTCGTGCCGGCGCTGCGCCCGGAGCACACCTTCGGCCTCGTGGAGTTCGGCGCACTGTCGTTCGTGGTGCTCCGGCTGGTCATGCAGCACCGGCTGCGGCGCGCGGC
Organism: Micromonospora sp. KC213; assembly: GCF_004348325.1. Lineage (GTDB taxonomy): Bacteria > Actinomycetota > Actinomycetes > Mycobacteriales > Micromonosporaceae > Micromonospora. The sequence continues at coordinate 7,770 of NZ_SMKF01000132.1, forward strand.
GGTGCCCGCCGCCCTGACGATCCTCGCGATCGGGCTGCTCCCGATCCGGGCGCTGCTGCACCCGGCCAACTCGTGGGCGATAGCACCGAACGGCGGTGGGGCCGCGGGCCTGATGGTCACCATGCTGACCGGGTGGCTGGTGTTCCTGGCAGTGCTCGGACTGTATCTGCGCCTGCTGGAACGCCGGAGGGCGGACAGGGATCGGCTGGCTCGGCAGGCGGAACGCCTGGACTACGCCCGCGACCTGCACGACTACGTCGCACATCACGTTGCCGCGATCGTCGCCCAGACCCGGGCAATCCGGTTCGTCACCGGCTCCGGCGCCACGCCCTCGCCCGGCGACCTGGACACCCTGCTGGCGGGTGTCGAAGACGCCGGCGCCCAGGCGCTCGTGTCGATGCGTACGCTCGTCGGCGTCCTGCGTGACGACCTCCCGGTGGCCGCGCCCGTCCACCGCACCCTCGACGAGATGCTCACGGCCGTCGTCGCCGCCCTACCGTCCGGATGCCCAGCACCGATGGTTTCCGTCGATGGGGCACTGGCCGGCCGACCGCTGCCCGCCGCGACCCTCGACGCGGCGTATCACACCGTGCTGGAAGCGCTGACCAACGTCCTGCGCCACACCTCCGGGACCACCCGGACAGAGATCCGGATCCGGATGGTCCCGGATGCCTCCGACCTCGCGGAGGTGTCGGTCCGCAACGACAGCGGGCCGGCGGTGTCGTCGCCCCTGCCTGCCGGTGGTTTCGGCCTGACCGGGCTCAGCGAACGCGTACAGGCTGCGGGTGGCGAACTCTCGGCCGGACCGGTCGCGTCGGGCTGGCAGGTCACCGCCGTCCTGCCGGTCACCGCACGAGCCTCCGCCGGTCGCCTGCGGTCACTCATCCGGCACCGGCCCCGGGCCGGGACCCGCGGCGAAGGACTCCGATGACCATCCGGCTTCTGCTGGCCGACGACCAGGACATGATCCGTACGGCTTTCCGCATGATCCTCGGCACGCAACCGGACATGGAGGTGGTGGCCGAGGCGGCGGACGGTGAGGACGCCGTGGAGCAGGCCCGCCGGTTACGCCCCGACGTGTGCCTGCTCGACGTCCGGATGCCGAAACTCGACGGCCTCGAGGCGACCCGGTTGCTGGCCGGGCCGGGCGTACGGGACCCGCTCAACGTCCTCATCGTCACCACCTTCGACCTTGACGAGTATGTGTACCGGGCGCTACGCCAGGGTGCCTGCGGCTTCCTGCTCAAGGACACCTCACCCACGTTGCTGGTGGAGGCGGTACGCGCGGCCGCCGCCGGCACCACGCTGATCTCGCCAGCCGTGACCGTGCGGCTGCTGGCCCACCTGGCGCCGCGCCGCGCCACCACGCCGGCCGAACCCGAAGCACCGCCCGTCGAACCCCTCACCGAGCGGGAGCGCGCGGTGGTGCAGTTGGTGGCGCACGGGCACACCAACGACGAGATCGCCCGGCAGCTCTACGTCACCCTGTCGACGGTCAAGACACACCTGGCGAACGTGCAGCGCAAACTCGCCGCCCGCAACCGCGTCGAGATCGCCGCCTGGGCGTGGCGAAACGGCGTCTGTGGCCCGAGATGACCGACGGGCTCTGTTCCGTAGGGACCGCGCAAGCACACTCTCGGCGGTGACGGAGGGTGGGTGTTCAGCCAGGCCACCGACGCAGTTCTCACAGGGCCCGCGCGGGACCGTCGGAGCCGGGCTTACCCGGACCGGCTGGCGGGGATGTCCAGCAGCGCGCCGAGTTGCCGCAACGCCTCCGGCTTCACCCGGTACCAGACCCAGGTCCCGCGCCGCTCGGAGTCGACCAGGCCGGCTTCCCGCAGCACCTTGAGGTGGTGGGAGATGGTTGGCCCGGACAGGTCGAACGCCGGGGTCAGGTCGCAGACGCACATCTCCGGCACCGACGCGATCATTGACATCAGTCGCAGCCGGACGGGGTCGCCGAGTGCCTTGAACATGGGTGCCACCGCAGTCGCCTGGTCCGGGTCCATCGGGCGGACCGTGAGCGGGGAGCAGCAGGCCACGGCGTTGGGGTCGACCACCGGCAACGACTGATTCGACATGCGTCTAGCTTGACAGATGTCAAAACAGGGTGCAACGTACGTAGGGCTTGTTTAGAAATCCATCTAGACACGGTGGAGGCGGCGCGCTGCCGCGTCACCGTCCGCCGCGCAGCTCGACGGCATGTGCCGTTGAACGAATCCGGAGGAACGATCATGTCCCGCGTCCAACTCGCCCTGCGCGTCTCCGACCTCGAAGGCTCCGTGGCCTTCTACACCAGCCTGTTCGGCGTCGAACCGGCCAAGCGCCGTCCCGGCTACGCCAACTTCGCCATCGAGAACCCGCCGCTGAAACTCGTCCTGCTCGAAGGCGAGCCCCACCAGCCCACCGTCATGGACCACCTGGGCGTCGAGGTGTTCAGCACCGACGAGGTGACCGCAGCCGCGACGCGGCTCGCCGACGCGGGTCTGATCACCATGGAGGAGAAGGAGACCGAGTGCTGCTACGCCCTCCAGGACAAGGTCTGGGTACGCGGCCCCGGCAATGAGCCGTGGGAGGTCTACACCGTCAAGGCCGACTCCGCGCAGCTGGAGAAGGCGGTCGAGAGCGCCTGCTGCACCCCGGCCGCCGGCAGGAAGCCGGCCACCAGCGGAGCCGCGTCGAGCTGCTGCTGAGCGAGGTGCGCGCCGGCCCTTCCGGCTGGCCGGCGCGCACGCACGCACCCACCCGCTGCTGTCTCTCTTCGGTTTCCGGCCACCCGGGCCACCCCTACCGGACCGTCGAAGCCGTCGCGGGTGTCGCCTCTGGACATGCCGCCCTGGAGGATCTGAGGTGAGCTGGGACAACTACCACACCGGCAGGCCACGGGGCGACGGCTGTGGAGGTTCGATTCGGGTTCCTCGCCCGCCCGGATAGCCTTTGACCGTGTCCGTCCTGACCGTGCGCCCGGCTACCCTTGCTGACATTCCCGCCGTCCTCGCCTTCTGGCAGATCGCCGCCGAGAACGCCCAGCGACCGGCCGACGACCGGTCGGCCGTCGCGGCGCTGATCGACCGTGACCCGGATGCCCTGCTCCTCGCCGAGGATGGGCCGGTGCTGGTCGGCAGCGTGATCGCCGGGTGGGACGGGTGGCGCTGCCACCTCTACCGGCTCGCCGTCGCGCCGTCGCAGCGACGGCGGGGCATCAGTCGGGTGCTGGTCGACGCGGCCGAGGAACGGTTCCGGCGGTTGGGCGGCGGCCGGGCCGACGCGATGGTGCTGGACGACAACGAGCCGGCCCACCGCGCCTGGTGGGCCTTCGGGTACGAGCGGCAGGCCGAGTGGTCGCGCTGGGTCAAGCCGCTCGGCGGGTGAGGCCCGGCCAGGACGGGTACCCGGTTCGCACGCCGAAACCGTGGGGCGTCGGCCGCGGAGTGTCGCACCATCCTGACAGGATGCTGCGGTGCTGACGGAGATCCGGGCGCTGGTCGCGTCGATCGCACCGTCGGACGAGTTGGAGGCCGCGCATCGCGCGGAGTGCCTCGACTGGCTCGGGCGCACCGACGACGTCTTCCGTCGGGTGAAGCCCCGTACCCCGTCGCCGCACCTGGTCACGTACTTCCTGATGCGGGACGCGGAGGACGGCAGCGTTCTGCTGGTCGACCACCGCAAGGCCGGTCTGTGGTTGCCGACCGGAGGGCACGTCGAACCCGGCGAGCACGCCGCGGAGACGGTGCGGCGGGAGGTGATCGAGGAGTTGGGCGTGCCGGCGGAGCCGGATCCCCTGCCGTTCTTCCTCACCATCACCCCGACCGTCGGCCCGCCGGCGGACCGACACGTCGACGTGAGCCTCTGGTTCCTGCTGGCCGCGACCTGAGCGGTCAGCTCGGGCGAGGGTGGGCACCGGATCGGCGTCCCGTCGGGGCAGCAGGGCAGGGCGCGCGGATGCGTCCCGCTCGTGGCCGCACTGGTCGGCGACGCGGCATCGATGGCGGCCGGCCGCCCGCTTCGGTCAGGGCTGGGTCACCACCGGCATCGGCGGGGACGACCTGACAAACTGGTCCGCCGGCCGGGCGTCGCTCAGGTCAGCCGACCGGAGTCGAGCAGCCCGCGCACGCCCAGATCGTGGGTCACCTCGGGCGGGCAGTCCACGACGATCGCGGCGACTCCGAGCCAGTGGGCACCCCGGGTCGCGCAGATCTCTCGTACGGCGGACGCCTGCGCGCCGGTGGCGACCCAGTCGTCCACCATGAGCACCCGGTCGTCCGGGCCGATCAGGTGCTCCCGGACCGCCAGGTCGACCCGGCGGCCCCGGAAGTCCGGCGGGCTCTGCGCCCAGACCAGCGGCCCGCTCGGTAGCCGGCCGTCACCCGGCTTGTGCACCGGGACGAAGCCGACGCCGAGCGCGGTGGCGGCGAGCGGGCCGAGCATCAGCCCGGTGACCGCCGGCGCGACCACTACCGTCGGCCGGGCGTCCCGGAACGGCGCGACCAGGGCCGGCCCGAGCGCCGCCAGCACCTGCGGATCACGCCACCAACGGGAGATGTCACTGACCAGGTGGCTGCTGCCGGGGCCCGGATCCACCCAGCGGAACTGGTCGGTGAGGCGTCCGAGCAGGTCAGGGGCGAGCGGCCCATCCGGGGCAGGAAATGCCATCGGTGGCATTATGGCCCGTCCGGCGGGGCGTGTCTCGGATGATCGGCTACACGTATCATTGTAATTCGCCCTATACCACCATGATCACGTTGACTTCGGAAGTGCTTCTCTCGTTACGGTCCGACCGGTTTGTTAGCTCAGGAAAGGACCGGGCCGGTGGCTGGTAGGCACTCCCGTACCCGAACGTTCTCCTCGCCGGCCGGCATCGCGGCCACCGCGGCCGTCGGCGTCCTGCTCGCCGTCGGCGGCACCGTCGGTGCCGTCCAGCTGACCTCCGCCGAGGCCCCGGCTCCCGCCGTCGCCGAACCGGTGCCGAGCGTCGTCCAGCCCAGCCCGACCGCCACTGCACCGAGCCCGAGCCCGAGCGTCACCCCGAGCGCCAGCTCCTCGCCGACGGTGACCGCCAGTCCGGAGGCGTCCCGGACACAGGCGGCCTCCCGGAGCAGGGTCCGCACCGCCGCGCCCAAGCCGAGCGCGACGACGAGGAAGGCGGCTCCGACGAGCACCGTCGTCTCCACCGGCACCTGCGGCGCGTCCTTCTACGACGAGGGACAGATGACGGCCAACGGCGAAAGCTTCGACCCGAGCGCGATGACCGCCGCGCACAAGACCCTGCCGTTCGACACCAGGGTCCGGGTCACCAACCCTGCCAACGGCACATCGGTGACCGTACGGATCAACGACCGTGGCCCGTTCGTCGAGGGCCGCTGCCTCGACCTGTCCCGGGCGGCGTTCGCCGCGATCGCCTCGGTCGACGTCGGCGCGCTGACCGTGCGGTACGAGGTGCTCGGCTGACGGCGGTCGGCTCGCCATGGCCGTCCGGACAGGCGGAACACCATCGGACAAGGGGCCAGGTTCATTCACCGGGCACCGTCTGTCAGGCATGCTGTCAGTCGTACGCACGCATCTTCTCCAGTCGGGCCGTGGCCCGCTGAGTCCCGGGGCCCGCGCCGGTGTCGGCGCGGCCCTCGGCCTGCTCGCGATCGTCGCCGCGATGGAGATCGCCGACGGCCGGCAGGTGCGCTGTCTCCCGCTGATGGTGGCCGCGCCCGTGCTGGCCGCCGCGTTCGCGTCCTGGCGGGCGGTGCTCGGGGTGGTGCTGGTCGCGCTGCTGCTCGGTGGGGGCTTCGCGCTGGTGGAGCCGGGCGCCTCGATGGTGACCGGCGCCGGCCTCGGTGGGATCGCGCTGTCCGGGGTGATCGCGGCCGGCGTGGCGGCGGTACGCCAACGTCAGGCCGAGCAGATCGCCGAACTGTCCCGGCTCGCGGCGGTGGCCCAGCAGGCCGTACTGCGTCCCCTCGGCCCGCAGGTGGGCACCCTGGCGGTGGCCGCGCGCTACATCTCCTCGACCGCCACCGCGGAGATCGGCGGCGACCTGTACGAGGCGATCGACACCCCGTACGGGGTCCGGATGATCATCGGGGACGTGCGGGGCAAAGGGCTGGACGCGGTGCGGTTGGCCAGCATCGTGCTCGGTTCCTACCGGCACGTCGCGTACGAGCGGGCGGATCTGCGCGCGGTGGTGTCCGACCTGGACCGGGCGGTGGCCCGCAGCGTCGGCGACGAGGACTTCGTCACCGCTGCGCTGGTCGAGGAGCGCGGTGGGACGTTGACCATCGTCAACTGCGGTCACCCGGCGCCGCTGCTGCTGCGTCGTGGTGCGGTGATCCCGCTGGAGCCGCCCGCGCCCGCCCCGCCGCTCGGCTTCATGCCCATGGTGCGGCCACGGGTGGAACGACTGGAACCCGGTGACCGCCTGCTGCTGTTCACCGATGGGCTCGGTGAGGCCCGCCGGGACGGCGAGTTCTTCCCGACCGCGGACCGGGCCTGGCGGTTGCTCGGGCACGGCACGGTCGGCGATGGGTTGGCCTCGTTGGAAACCGCCCTGGTGGAGTGGGTGCAGGACCGGCTCGATGACGACATCGCCCTGGTCCTGATGGAGTACACCGGTCCGCGCAGTGGCGCGAGCGTCCCCGTTCCGAGTTGGGAAGTGGGTGCCACCGAAGCCTGACCCGATGGTCGGGGGACGCGTGGCAGGGGCAGGCGTAAGCCGGGTATGTGATAGCTGTCACACCCGGGGGCGGGCTTGTCGTTGCCTACCGGCTGGTAATACAGTCGGGTTACTGATCGGTAACCTTACCTGTCCGGAAGCGGGGCCAGCGAGCATGACCCACTACAAGAGCAACCTTCGGGACCTCGAGTTCAACCTGTTCGAGGTCTTCGGGGCGGACCGGACGTTCGGCCAGGAGCCGTACACGGACCTGGACGTCGACACCGCCCGCAGCTTCCTCTCGGAGGTCGACCGCCTGGCCCGCGAGGACCTCGCAGCCAGCTACACGGACAGCGACCGGAACCCGCCGGTGTTCGACCCCGCGACGCACACCGCGCCGCTGCCCGAGTCGTTCAAGAAGTCGTACCAGGCGTTCATGGACTCCGAGTTCTGGCGGCTCGACCTGCCCGATGCCCTCGGCGGCACCAACGCGCCGCGCGCCCTGTGGTGGTCTCTCGCCGAGATGGTGCTCGGCGCCAACGCCCCGATCTGGATGTACGCCTCCGGCCCGTCCTTCGCGCACGTGCTGCACGTCGAGGGCACCGAGCAGCAGAAGAAGTGGGCCCGGCTCTTCATCGACAAGCAGTGGGGCTCCACCATGGTGCTCACCGAGCCGGACGCCGGCTCGGACGTGGGCGCCGGTCGTACCCGCGCGGTCCCGCAGCCGGACGGCTCCTGGCACATCGAGGGCGTGAAGCGCTTCATCACCTCCGGTGAGCACGACCTGAGCGAGAACATCGTGCACTACGTGCTGGCCCGTCCGGTCGGTGTCGAGGGCGTCGGCGGCCCGGGCACCAAGGGCCTGTCGCTCTTCGTGGTGCCGAAGTACCACTTCGACGAGAACACCGGCGAGTTGGGCGAGCGCAACGGCGTCTACGCCACCAACGTCGAGCACAAGATGGGCCTGAAGGTCTCCAACACCTGCGAGGTGACCTTCGGCGAGCACGGCGTGCCGGCCAAGGGTTGGCTGCTGGGTGAGAAGCATGACGGCATCCGGCAGATGTTCATGATCATCGAGTACGCCCGGATGATGGTCGGCACCAAGGCGATCGCCACCCTCTCCACCGGCTACCTGAACGCCCTGGAGTACGCCAAGAACCGGGTGCAGGGCGCCGACCTGATCCAGCAGGCCGACAAGACCGCCCCCCGGGTCACCATCACCCACCACCCGGACGTACGCCGGTCGCTGATGCTGCAGAAGTCGTACGCCGAGGGCCTGCGAGCGTTGGTCTGCTACACCGCCACCTGGCAGGACAAGGTCGCCATCGCCGAGGCGGCCCGCGACGAGAAGGCCCTCAAGCTGGCCAAGCGGGTCAACGACTTCCTGCTGCCGCTGGTCAAGGGCGTCGGCTCGGAGCGTGCCTACGAGCTGCTGGGCCATGAGTCGCTGCAGACTTTCGGCGGTTCCGGCTTCCTGCAGGACTACCCGCTGGAGCAGTACGTCCGGGACGCCAAGATCGACACCTTGTACGAGGGCACCACGGCGATCCAGAGCCTCGACCTGATCTTCCGCAAGATCGTGCGGGACAACGGCAAGGCCCTGATGGCGGTCGCCGGGGAGATCCAGGAGTTCATCACCACCGAGGGCGGCAACGGCCAGCTCAAGGAGGAGCGGCAGGCGCTGGGCAAGGCGCTCGCCGAAGTCCAGAACATCCTCGGTGTGCTGACCGGCTGGCTGGGCGAGGCCCAGGGTGGCGAGGCCCGCAGTCTCTACAAGGTGGGCCTGAGCAGCCGTCGCTTCCTGCTCGCCGTCGGCGACCTGATCGTCGGCTGGCTGCTGCAGAAGCAGGCCGACGTGGCACTCAAGGCGCTGGCCGGCGACGTCTCCGCGGCCGACAAGGCGTTCTACACCGGCAAGGTGGCCGCCGCCCGGTTCTTCGCCCGGGAGGTGCTGCCCCGTATCGGCGCCGACCGGCGGATCATCGAGGGCACGGACCTGGACATCATGGACCTCCCGGAGGAGGCGTTCTGATCCCTTCCGGGTGATCGGTCTGGTTCGACCCCGACAGCGGCGGCCGGCGAGCGTACTGCCCGCCGGTCGCCGCTGTTCCCACCCCCGCCCCGCCGCTGGCGTCGCAAAGCCTGCCGGCGGGGCGGATTGCCGTGGCCGGAGTCGGTAGGTGGACCGTCTACGGGGTAACCACGCCAGAGCACGGAAGGGTCCACGGTCGGGCCTCCGACCACGACACCGGCACGCCCAAGGGCCATCGCACGGGGGAGTGCAGCGCACATGGGCATTGGCAGCGCCATCTTTCTCATCGCGCTCGGCGCGATCATGACCTTCGCCATCCGGGCAAACGTCTGGTGGCTCGACCTGCGTGCGGTCGGTTGGGTGTTCATCCTGGCCGGGCTGGCCGTTCTGCTGACCACGCTGTGGTTCTGGCAGGACCGGCGTAAGCGTGCGCGCACGCTCATCGTGGAGGAGAACAGACTCTCTCACCCGACCGCGATGATGCCC
>NZ_SMKF01000133.1 GCF_004348325.1 Micromonospora sp. KC213
GCACCCCGCCCCAGCTACGACGACGCCACCTGACCCGCAACGCCGGGCCAGGTGACGAGCGGACTCGAGGTGGCCGGTGTCAGCGGCCGGCGGGCTTGAGGCCGAGCGGCTTGCCCAGCAGCGACTCCCGGCGCACCGCGAGCCGGTCGGCGACCTGGGCCAGCGCCTTCGAGGCGGGGGCGTCCGGCTCGGCCAGCACGATCGGCGTGCCGGCGTCGCCGCCCTCCCGGACCCGGGTGTCGAGGGGGATCTGCCCCAGCAGCGGCACCTGCGCGCCGATCGTCCGGCTCAGCGAGTCGGCGACCGCCTGGCCGCCGCCGGAGCCGAACACCTCCATCCGCGAGCCGTCGGGCAGTTCCAGCCAGGCCATGTTCTCGATGACGCCGACCACCCGCTGGTGGGTCTGCAGGGCGATCGCGCCGGCCCGCTCGGCCACCTCGGCCGCCGCGGCCTGCGGGGTGGTCACCACCAGGATCTCGGCGTTGGGCAGCAGTTGGGCCACCGAGATGGCGATGTCGCCGGTGCCCGGGGGCAGGTCCAGCAGGAGGACGTCCAGGTCGCCCCAGTAGACGTCGCCGAGGAACTGTTGCAGCGCCCGGTGCAGCATCGGGCCGCGCCACACCACGGCCGCGTTGCCGGGGGTGAACATGCCGATCGAGATGACCTTCACGCCGTGCGACTGCGGCGGCATGATCATGTCTTCGACCCGGGTGGGCTTGCCGTCCGCGCCGAGCATCCGGGGTACCGAGTGGCCGTAGATGTCCGCGTCGACCACGCCGACGGCGAGGCCCCGGGCGGCCAGCGCGGCGGCCAGGTTCACCGTCACGCTGGACTTGCCGACGCCGCCCTTGCCGCTGGCCACCGCGTACACGCGGGTGCGGGAGCCGGGCTGGGCGAACGGGATCACCGGCTCCTGGCTGGCGGTGCCGCCGCGCAGCTTCGTCTGGAGTTCCTGGCGCTGCTCGGGGCTCATCACGCCGAACTCGATCTCGACACCCGTCACGCCGGCCACGGCGCCGACCGCGGCGGTGATGTCGGCGCGCAGCTTGTCCTTCAGCGGGCAGCCGGCCACGGTGAGCAGCAGCTCGACCCGGACGACGCCGTCGTCGCCGACCACGGCGGAGCGGACCATGCCGAGCTCGGTGATCGGGCGGCGGATCTCCGGGTCGTTGACGGTGGCCAGGGCGGCCTGGATCGCGTCGGAGACGGTGCTGACGGGTGCTGACATGCCGGCAATGTTACGTCGGCGGCGATCCGTCCCGGTCGCCGTGCCGGCGGGTGTGAGCGAATCGATGGTCGCGGCCGGGAGCAGAACATCAACCTTCCGGGCGGCCGTCGCGGGCGTAGTCGCCGTCCAGATCGTCGCGGGGCTCGTCGAGCGGATCCGAACCCGCCGAACGGTGCGACGTGCGCTTCTGCTGCCGGCGTTCCAGCCGCTGCCGCCGGTGCGCCGCCTCGTCCAACTCCTCGGCCAGCCGGGCCAGCTCGGAGCGGAGGAAGTCCCGGGTGGCCACCTCGCCCATCGCGACGCGCAGCGCGGCGATCTCCCGGGCCAGGTACTCGGTGTCCGCCTTCTGCATGGTCGCCCGACGCCGGTCCTCCTCCAGCGCGACCCGGTCGCGGTCGGCCTGCCGGTTCTGCGCGAGCAGGATCAGCGGGGCCGCGTACGACGCCTGGAGCGACAGGATCAGGGTGAGGAAGGTGAAGGTGTACGGGTCAAAACGCAGGTGCGGCGGGGCCAGGGTGTTCCAGAGGAACCAGGCGGCGATCACCACCGTCATGTAGACGATGAAGTTGGCGGTGCCCATGCCCCGGGCGATCCCCTCGGACCAGCGGCCAAAGGCCTCCGGATCGAAGCGGGGCAGCTTCACACGGGACTCGCGCGGCTGGTCCAGCCGTTCGGTCCGCCGGCGCTCAACCATCCGCGCCACCCGGGGTCTCCTCGCCGCCGCCCGCGGTCGGTACCGCGTCCCGGTCCCGCCAGTCCGGTGGCAGCGAGTGGTCGAGCACGTCGTCGACGGTGACCGCGCCCACCAGCCGGTTGTTCCGGTCGACCACCGGCATCGCCACCAGGTCGTAGGTGGCCATCCGCCGGGTGATCTCCGGCAGCGGGGTGGTCGGCCGCAGCGGGTCGATGTCGTTGACCACCACCCCGCCGAGCAGGTCGGCCGGGGGCTCCCGGAGCAGGCGCTGGAAATGCACCATGCCCAGGTAACGGCCGGTCGGGGTGGTCATCGGGGCGCGGGCCACGAAGACCTGCGCGGCCACGGCGGGGGAGAGCTGCTCCTCCCGGATCCGGGCCAGCGCCTCCGCCACCGTGGCGTCCGGGGGCAGGATCACCGGTTCGGAGGTCATCACGCTGCCGGCGGTGCCCGAGGCGTACCGCAGGAGTTGACGGACCGGGTCGGCCTCGTCCGGCTCCATCAGGTCCAACAGCACGTCCTGCTCCGGCGGGGGCAGCTCGTTGAGCAGGTCGGCCGCGTCGTCCGGGTCCATCTCCTCCAGTACGTCGGCGGCCCGTTCCCGGTCCAGCGCGGCGAGGATCTCCACCTGGTCGTGTTCGGGCAGCTCGCTGAGCACGTCGGCGAGGCGTACGTCGTCCAGCGCGGCGGCGACCTCGTTGCGCCGGGTGTCGGGCAGGTCCTGCAGGGCGTTGGCCAGGTCGGCCGGGCGCATCTCCTCCAGCACGGCCAGCAGGTTGGCGGTGCCCCGGGTGTCGGCGGCGCCGCTGAGTCCGCGTACCCGTTCCCACTGGACCTGGTGCAGGTGGCCACGTCGGGTGAGCCGGCCGGTGTGTTCGCGCACGGCGACCCGGGACAGCGACCACTCTCCGTCCCGGCTGTGCTCCATCGCCACGTCCACCACCGTGCCCGGCTGGCCGGCGGGTTCGAGCTGGACCCGTCGGTCCAGCAGTTCCTGGAGCACCAGCAACTCGTTCGGGCGCTTCTCGAAGCGACGCAGGTTGAGGGTGCCGGTGCCGAGGACCACGGCGTCGGCGTCGATGGAGGTGATCCGGTTGATGGACAGGAAGATGCGCCGACGCATCGGCATCTCGGCGACCAGCCCCACCACCTCGGGTGGGCGCTGCGTCGGCCGGAGCCGGGCCACCGCGTCACGAACCCGTCCCACCAGGTCGCCGTTGGGGTCGAAGACGGCGACTCCGGCGAGTCGGGCCAGGTAGACCCGGTTCGGCGTACTCACGGGCACCAGCCTAAGCGCCTACTGTCTAACACCATGTCGACCCTGGCCTACGAGATCGTGGACGTTTTCACCGACCGCCCGTTCGCGGGCAATCCGCTGGCCGTGGTGTTCGGTGCCGAAGGGCTGGCCACCGAACAGATGCAGGCGCTGGCGCTGGAGTTCAACCTGTCGGAGACGGTGTTCGTGCTGCCTCCGACCCAGGTCGGCGCCACCTACCGGGCCCGGATCTTCACCCCCGCCGACGAGCTTCCGTTCGCCGGCCACCCCAGTGTCGGCGCGGCGGTGACCGCGAGCCGGCGCGGGATGTTCGGTGTGGGGCAGGTCACTCAGGAGTGCGGTGCCGGGGTGCTGCCGATCGAGGTCACCGCGACGGGTGCCACGTTGACCGGTGGTGTCCCCACCCTCAGCCCGGAACTTGACCCGGAGCCGCTGCTGGAGATGGTCGGCCTCGACGCGGCCGACCACACCGGTCCGGCGCCCCGGGTGGCCGGCTGCGGCCTGGAGTTCCCCTATCTGCCGGTACGCCCGGACGCGGTGGCGCGTGCCCGGTTGAACACGGCGGCGGCGGAGCGGTACGGGCTGGACCATGTCAGCGTCTTCTCCTGGGACGTCGGTACGCAAACCGCGCACGCCCGGGTCTTCGTGCCCGGGATGGGAGTGCCGGAGGACCCGGCGACTGGTTCGGCCGCCCTCGGGCTGGGTGTCTGGCTGGTGGCCAGCGGGCTCCTGCCCGGTGAGGGCTGCTCCGGGTACGTGGTCCGGCAGGGCGCGGAAATCCGCCGGCCGTCCACACTGGCCTGCACGGTGACCGCGGCCGGCGGGGTGGCGGTCGGTGCCACCGTCTCCGGTCAGGTGATGCCGGTGGCGCGCGGTGAGATCGCCGTACCCCCCTTCATCGGCTAGGAATCCGGCCCGGCCGCGCCCCGGCTTGCGGCATGCTGTGGTATTCCGGTGGCGGGACACGGCGATGTGCCGCAAGCAGAGTCGATCATGTCATCGGGCCGGGCCGGGCCGGGCCGGACGACGTACGGGAGGATGACGGGGTGACGGACGAGCAGGACGCCCCCGGGTCGACGCCACTGGTCGACGAGGCGATGAAGAAGGCTGCCGTCTGCTGGGTGGCGGTCGGCGACGGTCCCGCGCTGGCCCTGTGGTGCGTGCCCCTGGAGGGGGCGCTTCTCGTGGTCAGCGGGCCGGGCGAGCAGTCCGCGCCGGGCCTGGCCGATGCCGGGGCGGCCCGGGTCACGCTGCGTGGCGACCACGGCGGCCGGATCGTCACCTGGCCCGCGCGGGTGACCCGGCTCGCCCCGGGCACCGAGGAGTGGCAGGCGACGGCCCCGCTGGTGGCCGCGAAACGCCTGAACGCCCCCGGGTCGGCCGCCGACCTGGTCGAGCGCTGGGCAGCCGACGGTTGCGCCCTGAACCGCCTCCTGCCGGCCGGTGCACCGGACGCCGCCGGCACGCTACCGGACACCGCCCTCGCCGAGGAGCCGCGCGGGGCCAGCGTCGTCCGGGCGGCCCGCAAGCCGTTCCGCCTGCACAAGGTCCGCCGCCGCTGACCACCTGCCACCGGCCGGAGGCGCTTCCTCAGCGGGCCGCCGCCGGGTCGACCAGCTCGACCACCTCGCTGAGCGAGCCGATCAGCGGCCCGTCCCAGCCCTGCTCGGCGTCGAAGACCAGGTGCCCGGCTAGGTCGGGGGCGGCGAGGCGCATCGCGCTCATCCCGGCCCGTTGCGCGCCGGTCAGCTCCTGGCTGCCGCCGTCGCCGACGTACAGGCAGTCCTGCGGGCGTACGTCGAGGCGGCGGCACGCCGCCAGGTAGAGCGCCGGGTCAGGCTTGCAGCGACCGAACTGGACGGAGAAGACCCGCACGTCGAGCAGGGGGGCCACCGCCAGTTGCGGCAGGAAGGCGGGCAGCTCGTGGGTGCAGTCGCTGATCACTCCGGTGCGTACGCCCCGACGGCGCAACGCGGCGAGGGCGGGGACCGCCTCGTCGCGCAGTCGGGTGTCGGCACGTATCGCGCGGTGCCGGGAGGCCACCGCCGCGCGTACCGCCTCGTCGGAGGGCTGCACCCCGGCCTGACTGCACACCCAGCGCAGGGTCGCCTCGGCCGTGCCGTGCCGGCCGCTGGCCCGCTGGTAGAAGGTCCGGTCGAGTACCGCGGTGAGCGTGTCCATCGGGCAGCCGAGCAGCTCGGCGGTGGCGCGGTGGGCCGCCCCGCGTTGCACACGGCGGGTCAGCGTGCCGAAGAAGTCGAACAGCACCGCCTGGTACCTGGGCATGGGGGAGCGCCTCCGGAGGTGAGGGATTCGGCGGCGAGGTAGCCCGATGGTAACGGAGTGCTCACGGTCAGATGTCGCGGACCTCGATCACCCGGCCGACCGGTGCCGCGTCGCCGAGCGCCGCCCGCAGGGCCCGCCGCTGCGGGTCGGCCCGGAACGCCTCCCAGCCGGCCCGCGAGGCGAACCGGATCAGATGCACCTCGGTCCACCCGTCGGTGCTGCGCAACCGGCGCTCCAGTCGACCGCCGTGCTGTTCGAGCAGGGCGAGCACGTCGTCCTCGTACCGCCGGGCCTCCTCGGGCTGGTCGAGCGGGTACTCGACGAGAGCCACCAGGAGCACCGCCGGGTCGGGCCGGCTCACCGGTCGACCCCGACGGCCCTGGCGCTGGCTGCCCAGAGCCGGGCGGCGAGCTGCGGATCAGCCGCCTTCGGCCACGGTCGGCGCAGCCGCCGGTCGGCGTAGTAGGCCCCGTTCACCAGCCGGGACGGATCCTGGTGGGCCAGCCACACCAGCGTCTCGGCGCCCTTCTGCGGGCTGCGAACCGGCAGGAGCCGCATGCCGAGGGCGACCAGCCGGCTGTCCGTGCCGATCCGGGTCCGCACCAGCCCGGGATGGAAGCAGTACGCCGGCGTGTCCGGCCAGCGCCGGGCCGCCTCGGCGGTGAACAGGATGTTGGCCTGCTTGCTGGTGCCGTACGCCTGGATCGGCCGGTAGCGGCGTAGGCCGGCGTTGAGGTCGTCGGGGTCGAGCGCTCCGCTGCGGTGCGCCCCGGAGGCGGTGGCCACCAGCCGGCCGATCCGGTCGCGCAGCAGGTGGCTGAGCAGGAACGGGGCCAGGTGGTTGGCCTGTATCGACAGCTCGAACCCGTCGATGGTGGTGACCGGCTGCAGCACGATCGCGCCGGCGTTGTTGGCGAGCACGTCGATCCGGTCGTACGCCGCCCGCAGCCGCTCGGCGAGGCCGCGTACGTCGTCCAGGACGGCGAAGTCGGCCCGGAACAGCTCGGGACGCTCGCCGCTGGCCTCACGGACCCGGTCCCCGGCGGCCTGGAGCCGGGCCGGATCGCGCCCGACCAGCACCACCTGGTCGCCCCGGCAGGCCAGGGCCTCGGCGGCGGCGAGCCCGATACCGGAGCTGGCCCCGGTCACCACCACGATCCGACGGCCAGTGAGATCTTCCACAGGTCCATTCACCCCGGTCACGGCACGAGGTTACCGTGGCGTCACAACGCCCTTTGGGATCGTTAAGTTCCCGTCTGTCATCTCTGCTGGCGTCGGCCGCCCGCCGGACGCTGGAAGGAGCGCATCCATGGCCGCTGTCGGTCGCCCCCGCCGGTCCTGCCTCGCCGTGCCCGGTTCCAGCGTCAAGATGCTCGGCAAGGCCCAGGGCCTTGCGGCCGACCAGGTCTTTCTCGACCTGGAGGACGCGGTCGCGCCGCTGGCGAAGCCGGACGCCAGGAAGAACATTGTGGCCGCGCTCAACGAGGGCGACTGGACCGGCAAGACCCGGGTGGTGCGGGTGAACGACCTGACCACCCCGTGGACCTACCGGGACGTCATCGAGGTGGTCGAGGGCGCCGGCGTCAACCTCGACTGCATCATGCTGCCGAAGGTGCAGAACGCCGCCCAGGTGCACTGGCTGGACATGACGCTGACCCAGATCGAGAAGACCCTCGGCCTCGAGGTCGGCCGGATCGGCATCGAGGCGCAGATCGAGAACGCCGCCGGCCTGGTCAACGTCGACGCCATCGCCGCCGCCTCGCCCCGGGTGGAGACCATCATCTTCGGGCCGGCCGACTTCATGGCCTCGATCAACATGAAGTCCCTGGTCGTCGGCGCGCTGATCCCGGACTATCCGGGTGACCCGTACCACTACATCCTGATGCGCATCCTGATGGCCGCCCGGATGAACGACAAGCAGGCCATCGACGGGCCGTTCCTGCAGATCCGCGACGTGGACGCGTTCCGCGAGGTGGCCCGGCGATCGGCCGCGCTGGGCTTCGACGGCAAGTGGGTGCTGCACCCGGGCCAGATCGACGCCGCCAACGAGGTCTACTCGCCGGCCCAGGCCGACTACGACCACGCCGAGCTGATCCTCGACGCCTACGACCACTACACCTCCGAGGCGGGCGGGAAACTCGGCGCCGTGATGCTCGGCGACGAGATGATCGACGAGGCGTCCCGGAAGATGGCGCTGGTGATCGCCGCCAAGGGCCGCGCCGCCGGGATGACCCGCACCTCCAGCTTCACCCCGCCCGCCGGCTGACCCGCACGTGCCGCCCCGGGGCCGACCCGGAGCGGCACGCGACCGGTCAGTAGCTGGTCGAGTCGAAGCTCGACGAGTCCTGGTTCGCCGCCCAGATGATGAACACCACGATGGCGATCGTCGCCAGCAACGCGATCACGGTGGCGATCCAGCCCACGATGACGCCGGCCATGGCGAAACCCTCGCCGGCCTCGCCCCGCTCCCGGATCTGCCGCTTGGCGACGTGCCCGAGGATCGCGCCGACCAGGCCGATCCAGCCGCCGAGACCGTAGCCGCAGAGGCCGAGCGCACCGATGATCGACACGACCATCGCGGCGATGGCCAGGCCGTTGTTCTGCGGTGCCGGCGGGTAGCCGTACCCTGGATAGCCGGCGGGCGGGTAGCCCGGCGTCGGGTACGCATCGGCGGGTGCGGCCTGCGGCGGCACCGCGTACGGGTCGGCGGGTGCGGCCTGCGGCGGCACCGCGTACGGGTCGGCGGGTGCGGCCTGCGGCGGCACCGCGTACGGGTCGGCGGGTGCGGCCTGCGGCGGCACCGCGTACGGGTCCTTGGCTACCGGCAGGCTCGGGTCGCCGGTCGGCTGGGTCGGGACCGGCTGGCCGACCGGCTGGGTGGGGTCGCCGGTCGGGTTGCTCCAGCCGTCGGCCGGTGGGGGATATGTCATCAGGTCTTCTCCGTCGCGTGTGGGTGCGCCGTCAGGGTAGTCAGCGCCAGGTAATCCGGTCAGCCCGTGGTGCCGCGTTGCCCGGATCGTCCGCAGCGGGCAGGATCGCGGCATGGTCATCGACGCGCGCGGCAGCGACCGGTCCGGCAGCAGACCGAGGCGGGACGTGAGCCGTCCAGGATTGGCGCGACGGACCCGCGCGGTCAGCGCCAGCGGCGTACCCGGCCCGGACGAGCCGGCGCCGTTGCCGGAGCCGGAGCCGGTGACGATGCGGCTCGACGGCCGGGTCGCCCTGGTCACCGGGGCGGGCAGCGCGGACGGGATCGGCTACGCGACGGCCCGCCGGTTGGCCGACCTGGGGGCCCGGGTGGCGATCGTCTCCACCACGCGGCGGATCCACGAGCGGGCCGGTGAACTCGGGGTGACCGGGTTCGTGGCCGACCTCACCGACGAGTCGGAGGTGGGCGCGCTGGCCGACGCGGTCACCGAGCAACTCGGCGACGTCGAGGTGCTGGTGAACAACGCCGGCCTGGCCAGCCGGGCCAGCCCGGAGGTGCTGCGCCCGGTGGCGCAGCTCAGCTACGACGAGTGGCGCGGCGAGATCGACCGGAACCTGACCACCGCGTTCCTGTGCAGCCGCGCCTTCATCGGCGGCATGGCCGAGCGGGGGTGGGGGCGAATCGTCAACCTGGCGGCGACCGCGGGGCCGGTCAACGCCCTGCCCACCGAGGCGGCGTACGCGGCGGCGAAGGCCGGTGTGGTCGGGTTGACCCGGGCACTGGCCATGGAGATGATCGCCGACGGGGTGACCGTGAACTCGGTGGCTCCGGGCACGATCCACACCGCGGCGTCCACCGTCGCCGAACTCAAGCAGGGGATGGGTACCCCGGTGGGCCGACCCGGTACGCCGGACGAGGTGGCCGCGGCGATCGCCTTCCTCTGCTCGCCGGCGGCCTCGTACATCACCGGGCAGATGCTGGTGGTGGACGGCGGCAACAGCGTCCGGGAGGCCCAGTTCCGCTGACCGACGTCAGTAGGTGGTCTCGCCGTGTGAACCGGCCCAGATCAGGAAGGCCAACCAGCCGCAGCAGGCCAGCAGGCCGAGCACGGTGAAGGCGTAACTGAGCACCAGTCCCCAGGTGGCGAGCTGGTCACCCGCTTCGCCGGTCCGTCTGATCTGCCGTTTGGCCAGGTGTCCCAGGACGATCCCGGCGGGAGCGAAGACGAACGCGAAGACCAGCGACAGGATCGCCATGACGTTCGGTCCGCCGTCGCCCGACGGCGGTCCGTACTGCCCGTACGGGCCCCGCGGCGGGTACTGCGGCTGCCCGCCGGGTCGCTCGTACGGCGACGGCCCGCCGGCCCCCTCATGGGGGTAGAGCGCCGACTCGCCGGGCCGCTCGTACGGCGACGGCGGCTGTTCGGGCTGCTGTCCCCAGCGCGGCTGCCCCGGCTCGTCGGACGGTGGCTGGTTCATCCTCGTCACCTCTTCCGCCGCAGGTCGGTGCCGCTCTCTCTTGCGGACGCTACCCGCAGCGGTGAACCTTTTCACAGCGGTTGGGCGACTGGTCACCTTGGCGGGCCAGCCGCGGGGGCCGATACTGACCGAGCGTTTAGTTACCTATGAGTAATGCGCCGACCCCGGAGGCTGAGATGGCCCGACTCGCCCAGACACCCGGCCTGACCGACGTGCAGCGGTCGATCCTGGAGACCGTCCGGGAGTTAGCCGACAAAGAGATCATCCCGCACGCGCAGCGGCTGGAGCACGCCGACGAGTACCCCACCGACATCCTCGACGGGATGCGCGAGATGGGGCTGTTCGGTCTCACCATCGACGAGGAGTACGGCGGGCTCGGCGAGTCCCTGCTGACCTACGCCCTGGTCGTCGAGGAGTTGTCGCGCGGCTGGATGTCGATCTCCGGCATCGTCAACACCCACTTCATCGTGGCGTACCTGATCTCCCAGCACGGCTCGGCCGAGCAGAAGGCCCGGCTGCTGCCGACGATGGCCACCGGCGAGGTGCGCGGCGCCTTCTCCATGTCGGAGCCGGAGTGCGGCTCCGACGTCTCGGCGATCAAGTCGAAGGCGGTCCGCGACGGCGACAACTACGTCCTCGACGGTCAGAAGATGTGGCTGACCAACGGGGCGTACTCGTCGGTGGTGGCCACCCTGGTCAAGACCGACACCGGGGCCGACTCCGTCTACGGCAACATGAGCACCTTCCTGCTGGAGAAGGAGCCCGGCTTCGGCGAGACCGCCCCCGGCCTGACCATCCCCGGCAAGATCGACAAGATGGGCTACAAGGGCGTCGAGACCACCGAGATGGTCCTCGACGGGGTGACGGTGCCCGCCTCCGCCGTGCTCGGCGGCAAGGAGAAGGTCGGTCGCGGCTTCTACCAGATGATGGACGGAATCGAGGTCGGTCGGGTCAACGTGGCCGCCCGCGCCTGCGGCATCTCGCTGCGCGCCTTCGAACTGGCCGTCGCGTACGCGCAAGCGCGCCGCACCTTCGGCCAGCCGCTCGCCAAGCACCAGGCCGTCGCGTTCAAGCTCGCCGAGATGGGTACGAAGATCGAGGCGGCGCACGCCCTGATGGTCAACGCCGCCCGGCTCAAGGACGCCGGCCAGCGCAACGACGTCGAGGCCGGCATGGCGAAGCTGCTCGCCTCCGAGTACTGCGCCGAGGTCGTCCAGGAGGCGTTCCGCATCCACGGCGGTTACGGCTACTCGAAGGAGTACGAGATCGAGCGGCTGATGCGGGAAGCTCCGTTCCTGCTGATCGGCGAGGGCACCTCGGAGATCCAGAAGACCATCATCTCCCGGGGCCTGCTCAAGGAGTACAAGCTCTGACCGCTGCGCGTCACCCGCCGGTCGGCTCCGGCGCGCTCACCGGCAGCCCCACGCCGAACGCCGCCGGCCGGGAGCGGAAGTGCTCGATCGCGGCGATGAGCCGCTGTTCGGACACCGCCGTGTCCCGGCCCCCCACCACCGGATCCGGTTCCCCCGGCGGCCAGTCCGTGGGCCGCAGCCACACCCCCTCGACCCGACCGTCCCGCCGGTGTGGCCCGACCGGGCCGAGCCTCGTCCAGTCGTACACCTGGCGGCCGTACCGGATGCCGCTCGCGGTGAGCGCCAGCCGGCCGGTGAATCGGGCCGCCTGGTAGCAGATCCACCCGACCCCGGCGGTGGCCCCGACCAGGAGCACCGGCCGGACGAACCGGGTCGAGGGCGGCCCCCCGGACAGCGCGTTGAGCCCCCCGGCCGCGAACACGCCGACCACCACGACGTTTCCCGCCACCTCGACCCAACCGGCGACGGAGCGTCGCGCCACCAGCCCGGACTCCACCGCGTCCCGACCCGCCACCCGCACCCGCCACACCAGGCGACCGTCGCGGTGCGGCCACCACCGCCGCGCCAGCACGCGCGCGCCGAACAGCAGCCCGAGCAGGAGCCAGACAGGAGGGTTGAGGTTCAGTTTGTCGGCGGACGGCAGCCGGGACAGGCCTAGTGCCACCGGCCCCGCCACCGCCGCGGCGACCAGCAGCGCGACCACGCGCCGCCCCCACAGCCCGTCCCGCGTCGCCGGCATCCGCACGCCCGCAGCATAGGCCCCACTCACCGGCGTGACCTGGAGGGAGTGTGCGCGGTCGGGTCAGGAAAGGCGGGTGAGGCCGGCCGCCGCACGTTCGACGATCAGGCACCGGTCCTCGACGTAGTCCATGCCGGCCGCCTCCGCGATCCGTCGCGCCTCGGCCGAGACGATGCCCAGCTGCAACCAGACCGCCGGTGCGCCGATCGCCGCCGCCTCACGGACCACCTGCACCGCGTCGCGCGCCGGCCGGAACACGTCCACCAGGTCGACCGGGTGCGGGATGTCGGCCAGGGACGGGTACGCCCGCTCGCCGAAGAGTTCGTCCACCGTCGGGTTGACCGGGATGATGCGCCAGCCGTACCGCTGCATCTGCGCCGGCACGCGGTGCGCTGCCTTGCCCGGGTCGCGGGACGCGCCCACGACGGCGATCACGGCCGAATCGGCGAGGATCTGCTGAGCACTGCGCATCCGCCGACTCTAACCCCACCGCCCACCGGACAGCTCGCTACAACAGCGACAGCTGCTCGGCGGCGGCCGGCGGGGCCGGCGTACGCGACGGCACGGCCGGCTGCGGCGGCCGGCGGTCGTCGCCGCGCTCGGCCCGGTGCAGCCCGTGCCGGCGGGCCGCCATCCGCACCCGCGCGGTCAGCTCCCGCTGGTACGCCTGCGGCGCGTACGCGCCCGCCCGGTACAGCTCACGGTAGCGGGGGACCAGCCGGGGGTGGGCCCGGGTGAGCCAGTGGGCGTACCACTCGCGGGCGCCGGGGCGCAGGTGCAACGCCAGCGGGGTGACGCTGGTCGCCCCGGCGGCGGCGATCGCCGCCACGGTCGCCTCGATCGACTCGTCGGTGTCGCCGAGACCGGGCAGGATCGGCGCCATCAGCACCCCGACCGGGAACCCGGCGTCGCTCAGCGCCCGCACCGCGTCCAGCCGTCGCCGAGGGCTCGGCGTGCCCGGTTCGACCGACCGCCACAACGCCTCGTCGACGAACCCCACCGACAAGGAGAGGCTCACCCGGGTCACCTCGGCGGCCTGCCGCAGCAGTGGCAGATCCCGCAGGACCAGGGTGCCCTTGGTGAGGATGGAGAACGGGTTCGCGAAGTCGCGCAGCGCCTCGATGATCGACGGCATGAGCTGGTAACGCCCCTCGGCCCGCTGGTAGCAGTCCACGTTGGTGCCCATCGCGACCGGCGCGCCCCGCCAGCGCGGCGCCGCCAACTCGCGACGGACCAACTCCCCGGCGTTGACCTTGACGATCACCTTGCGGTCGAAGTCCGCACCGGCGTCGAGATCCAGGTAGGTGTGCGTGTTTCTCGCGAAGCAGTACACACATGCATGGCTGCATCCCCGATAGGGATTGATGGTCCACTCGAACGGGACGCGGGACGTGCCCGGCACCCGGTTGATGATCGACTTGGCTCGCACCTCGTAGAAGGTCATCCCGGCGAAGCCCGGGGTGTCGAAGGTGCGGGCGACCGCGCCAGGCAGCGCCAGCGGCAGGGGTGGAGCCGCTGGCGCTGCCTGCTCGGGATGCCCCTCATCCGGGGGAGCGGAGAGGTTTTCCCAGCGCATGGCCATTATTCGAACATGCGTACGAGAGATGCGCAAGTGACCCGCCGGACACCGACTCCCGCGCCCCGCCGTGCCGGGTGGAGGATGAAGGCATGGAGAGGCCGACCTTCGTCTACGACGGGGACTGCGCGTTCTGCACCCGGTGCGCCGAGTTCGTCGAGCGGCGCATCCCGACCGGTGCCCGGGTGGTGCCCTGGCAGTTCGCCGACCTCGACGCCCTGGGCCTGACCGAGGCCGAGTGTGAGGAGGCGGTGCAGTGGGTTGGTGCCGACGGCTCCCGCGCCGCCGGTCCGGACGCCATCGCCCGGCTGCTCGGCGACAGCGGCCCGGTCTGGCGGTTGGCCGGTGCCGGCCTGCGCCTCTCTCCGGTACGCCGGGCCGCCTGGCCCGCGTACCGCTGGGTGGCGCGCAACCGACACCGGCTGCCCGGCGGCACCGCCGCCTGCGCCGTGCCATCAGCCCGCCGGGACTGACCGCAACCAGCCCGGGGAAACCCCCACCGGACCGATGCGCGGCGTCAGCCGGCGAGGCCGGCGCAGCGGACGGTGTCCAGCGGCAGGCGTAGGTCGGTGGTGATCTCCGCCACCGACCACGGCCGCCGGAACCGCAGAGTCACGACGTGGTCCGTTCCGGCCAGGCGGCCGCGGTCGACGCGCTCACCCGCTCGGCCACCAGGGTCCGCAGCAGGGCCAGCAGTTCCGCCCGGCTGGCGCAGTGCAGCCGGGAACGCATCCGGGCGACGTGGTGCTCCACGGTCTTCGCGGAGATGAACAACCGGTCGCCGATCTCGCGATAGGTCAGTCCGGCCAGCACCAGCTCGGCCACCTCGTGCTCCCGCTCGCTGAGCTGGTGGCGGGGTGTCGCGTCGACCGGGGGTTCGGCGGCCACCGCGGGCTCCTCCGCCGTCGACCGCGGCCCGCCCCTCGTCCCGCCGGGCCGCCCCTGGAACATCCGGGCCGAGTCCAGCAGGGCGCTCATCGCCCGCCGGTCGGAGGTGCGGATGGCGGCCTGCCCGGCGAGCCGGGCCGCGTCCCAGCGCAGCCCGGCGTCGTACAGGCCACGGGCGGCGGTCTCCACCCGGACCGGGTCGATCGTGCCACGCAGCACCTCCAGCCAGCTCACCGCCGCGCTGGCGACGACCGCTGCGTACCGGCTGTGGTCGGCGGCGGCGACCAGGGCGGCGACGTGGTCGTCCGCCGTGGCGGGCCGGTCGGCGAGGATCGCCGCGTGCAGCCCGCACCAGTGCAGCGGGGCGCTCCACAGGGCCGGGCCGTCGAGGTCGTCCAGCAGCCGCCGGGCCTGGTGCAGGTGCGGTTCCAGCCGGTCGAGGTCGCCCAGCCGGGCCGCCGCGATGGCCAACTCCCCGAGCGGCAGCAGCGTGAACAGGTCGACCGGGTGCCGGAGTACGGCCTCCAGCGCGTGGCCCCAGCCGCGCTGGAGCTCCCCGAGGTCACTGTTGCGCCGGGCGACGCCCATCCGCAGCCCAGTGGCGAAGAGCAGGTCGCGGGACTCCAGCGGCGCACCCTCGGCGGTCATCGCCGTCACCGCCTCGGCCGCGGCACCCGTGTTGCCGCGCAGCATCAGGATCCAGGCCCGCAGCAGCCGGTGCCGCCGGGCCAGCAGAGGTCCACCGGTCCGGCTGGCGGTGGCCCGGTCGAGCACCCGCTCGGCGATGTCCAGTTCGGCGCAGTGCACGGCGGTCAGCGCGGCGAGTGCGGCGGGGCTGTCCGGCAGCAGGACCGTCCGCCCGTCCGGTTCCAGCAGGGCCGCGGCCTGCATCAGCGCGGAGAGCGCGGCGGTGGGGCTACCGTCGATGCTCTCGCGTACCCCCTCGGCCATCAGTCGGGCCGCGCCGGCCAGCAACGTGGGGGGCGCGGCGGCCGTGGACCCGCCCGTGCCGGGCGGATCGTCGCGCTGCCCGGTGGCGAGCGCGCCGACGGTGGCGAACGCCGAGGCCGGGGCGGTGCCGGACCAGCGGTACAGCTCGACGCTGCGGGCCACCTGCCCACGGTGCGCGAGGGCCGTCGCGGCGACCGTGGCGGCCTCGACCCGGTCGGCCGGCGCAGCGGTGGCCAGCAGCCGGTCCGCCAGCCGCAGGGCGGTGTCCAGGTCGCCGGCGAGCGCCGCGGCGGTGGCCTGCCGCCCGTCGGCGCCACCACCGGTGGCGGTGGCGGTGGCGAACAGCTCGGCGGCCAGGGCGGGCTCCTCCGCCAGGGCTTCCTCGGCCGCCGCCCGCAGCGCCGGCGCGGGACAGTCGCCGAGGGTGCCGGTGGCGTGGGAGGAACGGATCAGTGGCAGCATCGCGCCGCCGCGGGCCAGCCGCAGGTCGATCAGCCGACGCCAGACCGCCGTCCGGTCCGCTGGTGGGCTGAGCGTGAGCACCGCGTGCCGGACCAGGGGGGTGATCCGGTGCTCGGCGGTGAGCAGGCCGGCTGCCCGGGTCGTGCCGACCAGGTCGGCCACCGCCTCCGGTGTCTGGTCGAGCAGCGCCGCGAGCAGGTCCACCGGTAGGGGTACGCCGCCGGCGAGGGCCAGCAGCAGCCGGCGTGCGGCGGGCGGTAGCCGGTCGAGGTCCGGTCCGAACTCGAGCACGGCCGGCTGTGGCGGCTCGGTCGGCGGCTGCCGCGTCCCGCGCAGGGCTCGGGCCAGCCGGTCCACGTCCCGGGGTACTCCGGCGCTCTGCCCGTGCACGAAGTCGGCGAGCCCGGACCGGAGACCTGGTTCCGTGCCCGCGCCGAGCCGGGCGGCGGTCTGGTCGGCGGTGAGCGGGGTGAGCAGCACCGGCTCCCCGTGCCGGCGCAGCGTGTCGGCCAGTTCCGTGAGCGCGGCCCGTCGGGGCCAGGGCCGGTACGCGACGACGAGCCGGTGCCGGTCGGTCTCCGCGAGCCGGCGCAGCGTGGCGAGCCGGGCGTCGTCGAGCAGGTGGGCGTCGTCGACGATGAGTACCGCGTCGGGGTGGGCCGGCGTCTCGTCGTCGACCGTGGTCACGACCGTCTGGCCGGCCTGCCGGTGCAGCCGGGTCAACTCCGCCAGCAGGGCGGTCTTGCCGTGCCCGCCGACCCCGGTGACGCCGAGGACGAGCGGTGCGGCCGGGTCGGCGGCGATCCGGTCGAGCAGGGTCCGCTGTTCCCGACGGAGCAGGAGGGGACGCTCGGTGCCGGCAGTCATGGTCATCGCGTGCTTCCTTCGCGTCCCCGGCGGCGGTTGAGCCTCCGGCGGGACGGTTGCGGTAGTTCCAGCGGGACGACCCGGACCGGCGGCCGTGGCGGTGGTCCCTCGCCGAGGTCGACAACCGGGTCCGGCGGCGGGGCGACCGGCGCGGCGGAGGGCGGGGA
>NZ_SMKF01000134.1 GCF_004348325.1 Micromonospora sp. KC213
GGTGTTGCTGCTGGACCGGGCCGCATTCCCCCGCGACAAGGCCTGCGGGGACGGAATCGCCGCGCACGCGCTGGACGTCCTCGCCGAACTGGGGGTCACCGACGCGGTGGCCGGGTACCCGCCGCTGCCGGCGCTGCGCCTGGTGGGACCGGGTGGGGGAGAGGTGGCGCGGCCGCTGCCCCGGCCCGCGTACACGGTGCCCCGCAAGGTGTTCGACGCCCGGGTGGTGGCGGCGGCGGTGCGCGCCGGGGCGGTGCTGCGCCGGCATTCGGTTCGCCGAATCGAACTGCGCGACGACCGGGTGGTCGTGGACGGGGCGTTCGCCGCCGGGGCGCTCGTCGGCGCCGACGGCGCCGGGTCGGTGGTCCGCCGGGCGCTCGGCCACCCGGTCAACCCGGACCGCCACCTGGCGCTGGCCATCCGAGGGTACGCCCCGGCGCTGCCCGGCCCGCCGGAGCAGCTCATCGTCACCTCGAGCCCGCGCTGGCCGGCGTACGCCTGGTCCTTCCCGATCGGTGACGGACGGGCGAACGTCGGGTACGGAGAGGTGCTGCGCGGCGAGCCGGTCAACCGCGCGCACCTGCTCGACCGGCTCGCCGCGCTGCTGCCGGCCACCGACGAGGCGATGGTCACCGAGCTGCGGGCGCACCATCTGCCGCTGTCGACGCACCGGCCGGCCCCCGGCCGGGGGCGGGTGGTGCTGGCCGGCGACGCACTGTCGTTGATCAATCCGTTCACCGGCGAAGGGATCTTCTACGCCCTGCTCTCCGGTGCGTTGGCGGGCTCGGCGGCGGCCGGCTCGCCGGGCCGGGCCGCCGACCGCTACGCCGCCGCCTTGCGTGGGCGGCTTGGTGCCCACCTGCGCCACAGCTCGGTGGCGGCCTGGCTGGCCCGGCACCGCCGGATCGTCGACGCGGCCGTCCGGGCGGCCCGCCGGGACGGCCGCGTCTACACGGCGGTCGTCGAGTTGGGCCTCGGCGACGGTCGGCTGGACGCGCGGACCCTTGCGATGATCGGTGTCGGTCTCTCGGCCCGGAGTTAACCACCCAGGTCACCATCGTCCGTGCGGGTCGCTACCCTGCAAGGTGATGACTCTGCGGAACATTCTCTACTCCGTGTACGAGCGCCGGCTGACGGCGAAGCTCGCAGGCCGGCCGGTGCCCCGGCACGTCGGGGTGATGTGCGACGGCAACCGCAGGTGGGCGCGGGAGATGGGGTACGTCGATCCGAACGACGGTCACCGGATGGGTGCCGAGCGGATCAAGGAGCTGCTGCGCTGGTGCGACGCGGCGGGCGTGGGCCACGTGACGCTCTGGCTGCTCTCCACCGACAACCTCTCCCGTCCGGCCGAGGAGTTGGATCCGCTGTTGCAGATCATCGAGGATCTGACCTCCGAGCTGGCCGAGGGGGGCAACCCCTGGCGGCTGCGGATGGTCGGGGCGCTGGACGTGCTGCCGGCACACCACGCCCACGCTCTCAAGGCGGCCGAGGAGCGCACCCGGGACCGCACCGGCGGTGCCCAGGTCAACATCGCCGTCGGGTACGGCGGGCGGCGCGAGATCGCCGACGCGGTGCGTTCGCTGCTGCTGGAGCATGCGGCGAAGGGCGGCACCATCGAGGAGTTGGCTGGCTCGCTGGACGTCGACCACATCTCCGAGCACCTGTACACCAGGGGTCTGCCGGACCCGGATCTGATCATCCGAACCAGTGGTGAACAGCGCCTGTCCGGCTTCATGCTGTGGCAGTCGGCGCACTCGGAGTTCTACTTCTGCGAACTGAACTGGCCGGACTTCCGCCGCGTCGACTTCCTGCGTGCCCTTCGCTCGTACGCCACCCGCCAACGTCGCTTCGGCACCTGACCCACCCGGCCCGCGCGCCCCGCCCGCGCTGGTTGATCACGAAGTTGGCGGCGGTGTGGATCTCTCTGGCTGCCGCCAACTGCACGATCACCGGGGTTGGGAGGGGGTCAGGTCAGGTGGTGCAGGGCCTTGGTGAGGAAGTCGCCCAGGGCGGCGGGGGAGTCGATGGTCAGGTCGGCGGCCTCGGCCACCTCGTGACCGGTCTCCGGGTTCGCCACCGCCACACAGACGCCGAGGAAGTCGGGGTCGGCGGCGGCCCGGGCGCGCAGCGCGACGAAGGCCTTGATGTCGGAGACGTCGTCGCCGAAGTACCAGGCGCCGCCGGCGCTGCGTACCACCTCGCCGATCACCAGGCCCTTGTCCCGGTCCACCGGCGGCTTCAGTTCCAGCACCATCCGGCCGGCCTGCACCTTGAGCCCGAGCCGTTCGGCCTGCGCCCGCCCCCACCGCTCGATCTGCGGGCCGAGTTCCGGCGCGGTACGCCAGTGCAGCGCGACGCTGAGCCGCTTGTACTCCACCAGGGCGCCGGCGGGCAGTTCGGCGCGGGCCAGGTCGGCCAACTCGGCCATGGTCGGCACCCAGGGCAGGGCGGCGGGCTCGGTCACGGTCGGGCCCCCGGAGTGGCTGTGCTCCAGGCCGTACAGGCCGTACAGGTCGATGCCGGCGAGGCCGCCCAGGTGGTCGCGGAGGAAATCCACCGGGCGTGCCGAGACGATCGCCACCCGCTGCACCACGGCGGCGAGCGTCTCCAGCGCGGCGAGCACCTTCGGCGCGGGCTGCACCGCGGTGGGGTCGTCGTCGACCGGCGCGAGAGTGCCGTCGAAGTCGAAGAAGAGCACGACGTCGGCCGCGCGTGCGGCGGTGGCACGCCAGGCGTGCTCGGCGTCCAACGGGGTCCTCGGCGGCTGGTTGCCCAGATTCAACGGCGGCACGCGCGACAGCGTACCCCGGGCTGCGTGGCTCATTCCTGGCCGCGAGATGACACCTTGACACCCCCCCGGGTGACGCTCGCGGCTTGCGGGATCAGCGTTCGGCAGCTCCCCGCCCGCGCCGTCCGAACGGGAGCACGGCCGCGTCCTGGCCGTGGCCAAGCAGGTAGCCCTCGACGAAGCCGGTGTTCCGGTCGCCGGTGTGCGCTTCGATCTCGTTGAGTCGCGCCACCAGGAACTCGGTCAGGGCGCTCACCCGGTCGTTGAGCCGCTCGTGCAGTTCGGCGAGGACCGCCAGGACAACCGCGGTGCCGGCGGTGGTCGCCGCGAGCAGGTTGACGACCAGGGGAAGCTGCTCGCCGTCGACTAGGCCGATCACCACGTTGGCGGTCACGCACGACGTCACCGACACCGCCGCGACCACGACTGCCCACCATTTCAGGGTCATGGACCGACCCCTCCTTCTGTCCCGCAGGGCCAGGTTCGGCCTTGTCCCGTCCCCCCACCGACGACGAGCCCAAGCAGTACGAATACGGACGCTAGCGCGCCTTCTCCGCGCCCGTGGTGGAACGATCAGGTCCCACCCGTCGTTCTTTCGCCATCTGAGGAACTACCCGGTCCGTTCTCCTCGTTTTCGGTCATCGACCGGCAGAGTCGGGCGATATGCGAGGTAACGAATGGTTTCTCGGATGTGGAACTTCTCCGTGTCGGAGACATTCGGGTCCACCAGCCGACGCAGCAGAGCCTCCACGTCAGGGTCCATCGGGGGTGAGTCGGGGACGTCGCGGGAGGCGGCGGCGCGGTCCCAGCCCAGCGCCGCGAAGGCGGTCGCCGGGTTGAGCCCGAGCCCCTCGCAGAAGGCGACCACCCGGTCGACCTCCGGGTCGCTGGCCCAGTCGCCGCGTACCCATCGGTTGATGGTCTGGCGGGAGACGCCGGTGCGGCGGGAGACCTCGGTGCCGGTCCAGGCGCGCATGGCGCGGGCGTCGTCGAGGGCTCGGCGGACGAACGTGGCGAAGGCGATCTTCCGGGCAGGGGTGGACTCGTTCACGTTCCGACGGTACGGCGAAACGTTCCGACGGCGGGGGCGGGCGCCGGCGTGTAACGCATATGTGACGACACTTCCGGACCATCCGCAGACGGGTCGGAGCTGCTGTTGAGGGGGGTCACCGGGGCAGAGTAGGCGGCTCTGTGGACGGGGGAAATCGGACGAAAAGCTGATACTGTCACGTCCATGGGACATTCTACGGTGTGTCACGTGCATGAGACGATCAGTGCTCATATGCGTCACGCTCCCGGTACGAGGAGGGTGCGGTGACCGAAGTCGCGACCCGCGCCCAGGCCTTCGGACTGATCGCGGAGGGGGTGGCCGCGGGATTGAGCGCACCCTGGCGCCTCTACCTCGCCCGCGGATGCCGTTATCTGTCACTGAGCGTCGGGGACCGGGCCGAGTGGAACGCGTGGCGTACCCACCTCGGCTGTCCGGAGCTGAGCGTCCGGGTCTACGACGCCGGTGGCGAGATCCGACGCTCCTCGGTCGCCGAGGTGGTCCTGGACGGCTGCCGGATCAGCGTCGAGCTGGTCGAGGAGATCGGCACCGACGACCTGGACCAACTCCTGGTCGCCGACCCCACCGCCATCGAGCCGGAGGACCGGTGACCAGGCCGGGGCGGCGTACCGGGGCCGCCGGATGAGTCCTCTGCTCGCGGTCTTCCTCGTCCTGGTCCTCGGTGCCACGAGTTATGCGGCCGGGCGGCTGCATGGGCAGCTCAGCTACCGGATCGGCTACCGCTTCGGCTACCGGCAGGGTTACTTCGACGGTGACCGGGGGGCATGGAACCGGCGCCGGCGCGAGGCCCAGGCCGCGATCGCCTCGGCGCTGGCGGTCCCGGTCAGCGGACCCCCGGCGACGCCGGCAGGCTCGGCCCGGCCGGTGAGTGGCGGAACGGCGGCCGGCGGCGTCGCCGGCGCGATTCCGGTCGCCGGCGGCACGGTCCAGGCTGCGGCCGGCACCGTCCCGGTACCGGCCGGGCGACAGGGCACCACGTACACCGGTGCCGCGTTCACCGCCCCCGGCGTGCCGGTCGCCGGCCAGCATCAGACCGGGACGCTGGTACGGCGGCAGGGCTGAGCGCCGCCACCTGACGCGGCGCGTCGTTCGTTGCGGACACGCACCGTCGGGCCACGTCAGACCGGTGACGATGGTCCACCGGCCGGGATGCGCGCAGGGGGCATGCATCCCGGCCGGTCCGTCCCGCCTCCGAACGGGGAGATCCACGCGACCTCTAGCCGAGGGGGCCGGACGCCGCTAGCGTCTAGACATGGCACGGGGTTCTCCCGGGCCAGCCGGCCGCCCGGATCTGCGACCTCGCACACGGGGTTCCGCATCCGACCCCGTGTCCCCGGGCACCGGAGGAGGCGGAACACGGATGGCGGGTGCGCATCCGTCGGAGCAGGCCTGTGACCAATCGCCGTACGACCGCAGGTGCCGACCAGAACCCGGCCGCGACCGCCACGACCCGCCGAGCCACCCGGAGCCGCCGCACCACGGCCGGCGCTGCGGCCGGCCCCGAGGAGCCCCGACCAGCCGGCCAGGCGTTCGTCCTGGACACCTCGGTACTCCTGTCCGACCCGGCGGCCTTCCACCGGTTCGCCGAGCACGAGGTGGTGCTCCCCCTCGTCGTCATCTCCGAGTTGGAGGGCAAGCGCCACCACCCGGAGCTGGGTTGGTTCGCCCGGCAGTCCCTGCGGATGCTGGACGAGCTGCGGGTGCGACACGGGCGGCTGGACCGCCCGGTGCCGGCGAACGACGTCGGTGGCACCCTGCGGGTGGAGTTGAACCACTCGGACGACGGGGTGCTGCCGCCGGGGTTCCGCACCGAGTCCAACGACGCGCGGATCCTCTCCGTGGCGTTGAACCTCGCCGCCGAGGGGCGGGACGTCACCCTGGTCAGCAAGGACATGCCGTTGCGGGTGAAGGCCGCCTCGGTCGGCCTGAAGGCCGACGAGTACCGGCACGGCCAGGCCAGCGATCCGACCTGGACCGGCATGGCCGAACTGGAGTTGGGCGAGGACGACATCGGCCGGCTGTACGCGGGGGAGACCCTCGACCTGGACGCGGCAGCCGGTCTGCCCTGCCACACCGGCCTGGTGCTGCACTCCGCCCGCGGCTCGGCCCTGGGCCGGGTGCTGCCGGACAAGACCGTCCGGCTGGTTCGCGGTGACCGGGAGGCGTTCGGCGTGCACGGCCGTTCGGCCGAGCAGCGGATCGCCCTGGATCTGCTCCTGGACGAGTCGATCGGGATCGTCTCGATGGGCGGGCGGGCCGGCACGGGCAAGTCGGCGCTGGCGCTCTGCGCCGGGTTGGAGGCGGTGATGGAGCGCCGCCGGCACAAGAAGGTGGTCGTCTTCCGCCCGCTGTACGCCGTGGGTGGCCAGGAGCTGGGCTACCTGCCCGGCTCCGAGGCGGAGAAGATGTCGCCCTGGGCCCAGGCGGTCTTCGACACCCTGGGCGCGGTGGTACACGAGAACGTGCTGGAGGAGGTCACCTCCCGGGGCATCCTGGAGGTGCTGCCGCTGACCCACATCCGGGGCCGGAGCCTGCACGACGCCTTCGTCATCGTCGACGAGGCGCAGTCGCTGGAGCGAGGTGTGCTGCTCACCGTCCTGTCCCGGATCGGTCAGGGCTCCCGCGTGGTGCTCACCCACGACGTCGCGCAGCGGGACAACCTCCGGGTGGGACGGCATGACGGTGTGACGGCGGTGATCGAGGCGTTGAAGGGGCACCCCCTCTTCGCGCACGTCACGCTGAGCCGGTCGGAGCGGTCGCCGATCGCGGCGATGGTGACGGATTTGTTGGAGGACATCCCCCACTGACCGGACCGTTGTCCCTGTCTGTCCGCATTCATGTTGTGGCACAGATCACAATACGGCCTGGTGGTTTCCCATCAGCCTCACTGTGCGCGATGGTGTCCAGCGAGCGCCCACGTCCCGAAAGGATCGTCCGGCATCGTTCGTCCCACGGGCGGGCGGGTCCGGCGACGCTCGGAACGTCGATGGCGACCCCTGCGGTCGGGGCGCTCGCGGCACCGCCGCGCCCGGTGTGACGGCCGGCCCGTGCCGCGTCCTTGCCCCCGACGAAGGGACACTTCGTGAGTCGGCTGTGGAGCCGGTTCGGCGCCCGCACCGCCGCTGTCGCGCTGCTCTCCGTGGGTGTCGCCGGCGGTTTCTATCTGGGCGAAGACCGGGAGACCCAGCAACAGGGCCTGACCGAACAGGTCGGCCGCGTGGTCGACGAGGCCGAGTACGACTACCAGCGGGAGCGGCAGGCCCAGCACCGGACCGAGTCCGCCAAGCAGCGCGTCGCCGAGTACCAGGCGAAGCTGCGCGCCGCCGAGGCGGCCAAGGCGGCAGCGGAGCGGGCCCGGAAGGCCGAGGCCGCCGCCGCGTCACGTAAGAAGGCCCGCGAGGCCGCCGAGAAGGCGGCGAAGGAAGCCGAGACCAAGCCGTACGACGGCCCGATCCCGGCCTCCTGCAACGAGTACAGCGGCAACCGGAAGATCGGCTGCGCGCTGCTGCTCGACCAGGGCTTCAAGATCGACCAGATGCCC
This sequence comes from Micromonospora sp. KC213, assembly GCF_004348325.1. Taxonomy (GTDB): domain Bacteria; phylum Actinomycetota; class Actinomycetes; order Mycobacteriales; family Micromonosporaceae; genus Micromonospora. The sequence goes on from NZ_SMKF01000134.1 coordinate 7,399, forward strand.
TGTCTGGACAAGCTCTGGACCAAGGAGAGCGGCTGGAACCACAAGGCCGTCAACCGGTCCTCCGGGGCGTACGGCATCCCCCAGTCGTATCCCGGCAGCAAGATGAGCTCGGTCGCCGACGACTGGCGGACCAACCCCGCGACGCAGATCACGTGGGGTCTCGGCTACATCAAGGGCCGGTACGACAACCCGTGCGGCGCCTGGGCCAAGAGCCAGCGCTCCGGCTACTACTGATCCCGTTCGGGTCGACGGCGGGGCGGGTGCTCGACCACCCACCCCGCCGTCGTCGTACCCGGGCACGCGGGACGTGAGTGGCGGTCGGCCGGGAATGCTGATAGCTCTTGACGGGTGACCCTGCACCCGGCGGGCGGCGACCCGCACCGGTTCGGCACCGACGCGTTCTACGCGTCGCTGGGCCGTGCCTTCGTCGCCATGTGCGCGGTGGTGCCGTTCCTCTTCCTCATCGAGGCGCTCGACCAGGGGCTCGCCCTCGGTCTCGACGTGGCGGCCGGAATCATTCCGATGCGCATCGAAGGGCTCGACGGGGTCTTCTTCTCGGCGTTCCTGCACCACGGCTTCGACCACCTCTACAGCAACAGCATCCCGCTGATCCTGCTCGGCACCTTCGTGCTCGCCGCCGGCACCCGACGTTTCCTCTGGTCCACTTTGATCATCATCCTGGTCAGCGGGCTCGGGGTCTGGTTCACCGGCGCACCCAACTCGGTGGTGGTGGGCGCCAGCGGGGTCATCTTCGGCTACCTCGGCATCCTGCTCACCCGGGGCATCGTCGAGCGGAGCTGGTGGAACTTCGCCGTGGTGCTGCTGGTCGGTCTGCTCTACGGCTGGCAGCTGCTCGGCATCCTCCCCACCGACGAGCGCATCTCCTGGCAGGGTCACCTGTTCGGGCTGCTCGGCGGGGTCGTCGCGGCGATCCTGTTCCGTCGGCGCAGGCCCGAGTCGTACGACCCGTACCATCCCGGGTCGACCCTCACCCTGCCCTGACCGGGTTCCCCGGCCCGGCGCGGCCCCGGGATGCTTGCCCGGCCGGGGCAACCGGCCTACCGTCGGCAGCAGCACGCGTCGAACGCCGAGCGGAAAGCGACGGTACGCCATGCGCGAGGTCGATGTCGCGGTGATCGGAGCCGGTCCGGCGGGCCTCTTCGCGGCGTACTACGCCGGGTTCCGCGGGCTGTCGGTGGCGGTGATCGACGCGCTGCCCGAACCGGGCGGGCAGATCACCGCGATGTACCCGGAGAAGCTGATCCACGACGTCGCCGGGTTCCCCGCCGTCAAGGGGCGGGACCTGGTGGCGAACCTCGTCGCCCAGGCCGCCCCCTACCATCCGGACTACCTGCTCGGCTGTCGCGCGGAGAAGCTGTCGTACGCCGACGGGCGGCCGGTGCTCGGCCTGGCCGGCGGTGACCAGCTGCACTGCGGGGCGGTGCTGGTCACCGGCGGACTGGGCAGCTTCAGTCCGCGTCCGCTGCCGGTGGCGGAGGGCTTCGTCGGCGCCGGGATCGTCTACTTCGTACCGGAGCCCGCCGCGTTGGCCGGCCGGGACGTGCTGATCGTCGGCGGCGGTGACTCGGCCTTCGACTGGGCGGCGACCCTGCAACCGCTGGCCCGCTCGGTGACCCTGGTGCACCGGCGGGAGCGGTTCCGGGCGCACGCCGGCACGGTGGCCCGGGTGCTGGCGTCACCCGTACGGGTCATCGTCAACGCCGAGGTGACCCGGCTGCACGGCGACGTCTCGGTGACCGCCGCCGAGATCGCCGTGCGTGGCGGCGCTGCCGAGACCCTGCCGGTCGACACGGTGGTCGCGGCGCTCGGCTTCACCGCGGACCTGGGGCCGTTGGCCGAGTGGGGACTGCGCCTGGACCGCCGGCACATCGTGGTGGACAGCGCGATGGCCACCAACCTGCCCCGGGTCTTCGCCGCCGGGGACATCACCGAGTACCCGGGCAAGGTACGGCTGATCGCCACCGGATTCGGCGAGGCGGCGACCGCCGTCAACAACGCCGCGACCGTGATCGATCCCACCGCGCACCTCTTCCCCGGCCACTCCTCCGACGCCGGCTGACCGGGCCGGCCGTCGTGCCGGCGGGTCGCCGCGGTCAGCGGGGCAGACCGATGAGGTCGGCCATCAGCGCGCTGCGCCGCTGAGCCGGGTGGCGGCGGTCGGTGGTCAGCGGCGCGGTGCCGGCCCGAGCGCCGCGATCAGCACCGCGACCAGGGTCAGCGCCGCGCCGGCCAGGGCCGCCGGCCCCGGATGTGAGGCCGCGGTGGGCAGGAGCAGGTCCAGCAGAACGGCACCGATGACCTGCCCGGCGATGGTGGCCAGTCCGAACAGCAGGACCCCGGTGAACCGGACGAGGGCCGCCGCGACGGCGATGAAGACGATGCCGATCGTTCCACCCAGGTACAGCCAGGGCTCGCCGGGCAGGACCCCGCCGGGCCGGCCACGGACGGCCATCTCCACCGCGAGGGTGGCGAGCAGGGCCACCGTGCCGACCGAGAAGTTGACCAGCGTGGCGGTCAGGGCGCTGCCCGCGGCGTCCCGGACCCGGGCGTTGACCGCCTGCTGCCAGGCGATGCCCATCCCGGCCAGCAGCGGCAGCGGGGCCAATGCCAACGCCTCCGGATCGGCGAGCCGGTCACCCACCGCCAGCAGGACCGCCAGCACGGTCAGCACCGCGCCGGCCACCCTCGCCGTGGTGACCCGCTGCCGACCGGCCGGGCCCACCCCGGCCCGGTCCACCGCGAGGCTGCTCGCCGACTGGCCGGCCACCACCGCCACCGTGAAGACCGCCACCCCCAGGGCGCCGATGGTCAGACCCTGGGTGGCCACCAGGAACGCGCCGCATACCCCGCCCAGGCACTGCCACGGGCGCAGCGTCCCGCCGCCGAGCGCCGCGCGTAACTCGCGCAGGCCCCGCCGCCCGGCCGGGACGGCGGGGACCAGCACCAGCAGCACCAGCAGACCTGACGCGAAGGAGACCACCGCGGCGGCGATCCCGTCGGCCAGGCGTACCCCCAGTTCGCCGTTGATCCAGGACTGCACCGCGACGGCGACCCCCGACGCGGTCGCCAGCCCGACGCCGGCGATCCGCCGGGACGCCGGCGCGGTTGGCGGTGCGACCGTTTTGGTCGCGCTCACTCCTGTTCGGCCAGCGGACGCCCATCGAAGTCGATCGCCGAGTAGAGGGCCAACTTCTCCAGCCGGTGGTACGAGTCGATCACCCGGATGGTGCCGCTCTTGGAGCGCATCACGATCGACTGGGTGTACGCCCCACCCGCCCGGTACCGCACGCCGCGCAGCAGATCGCCGGAGGTGACGCCGGTGGCCACGAAGAAGCAGTTGTCGCCCGTGACCAGGTCGTCCGTGGTCAGCACCCGATCCAGGTCGTGCCCGGCGGCCAGCGCCTTCTCCCGCTCCTCGGCGTCGCGCGGCCAGAGCTTGGCCTGCATGACCCCGCCCATGCACTTGAGCGCGCAGGCCGCCGTGATCCCCTCCGGGGTGCCGCCGATGCCCATCAGCGCGTCGACGTCGGATTCGCCCCGGGCGGCGGCGATCGCGCCGGCGATGTCGCCGTCGGAGATGAACCGGATGCCCGCCCCGGTCCGCCGGATCTGCCCCACCAGGTCGTCGTGCCGGGGCCGGTCGAGGACACAGACCGTGACCTCGGCGACGTCGGTCCCCTTGACCTTCGCGATCCGGCGGATGTTCTCCGCGACCCCGGCGTTGATGTCGACGGCGTCGGCGTACACCGGGCCGACGGCCAGTTTCTCCATGTAGAAGACGGCGCTGGGGTCGAACATCGCCCCCCGTTCGGCCACCGCCAGCACCGCGAGCGCGTTCGGCATGCCCTTGCTCATCAGAGTCGTACCGTCGATCGGGTCCACCGCCACGTCGACCTCGGGACCGGTGCCGTCGCCCACCTCCTCGCCGTTGAAGAGCATCGGCGCGTTGTCCTTCTCGCCCTCGCCGATCACCACCACCCCGCGCATCGGGATCGAGTTGATCAGCTTGCGCATCGCGTCGACGGCTGCCCCGTCGCCGCCCTCCTTGTCGCCCCGGCCGACCCAGCGGCCGGCGGCCATCGCCGCGGCCTCGGTGACCCGGACCAGGTCGAGGGCGAGGTTGCGGTCGAGATCCTGGGGGATCCGCGTCCTGGTGTTCGTCATACGGCTTCCTCCTCGCGACGTTGCGGGGTGGACCGGCAGAGTGCGGCGTCGCCGCCGCCGGCTTTGTCGCTGATCCTCACACGATGCCAGCTCCGGAGCCGGAGCGGGGCGAAGGTGTGGCGGATGACCGTACCGTCGGGGCTGCGAGAATGGTCCGGTGGAACCCGCACAGCCTGCCGAACGCGTACCCGCCGACCAGATCCCGCCGCCGCAGGAGCCGCCGTCGACGAGCCCGGCCCGGGCAACCGACCTGGCGACCTCGTCGAGCGAGCCGGATCCGGCGGTGGTGGAGCCGCCGGCCGGGACGGCCGGCGGGGAGCCCGCGCTGGTCGCGCCGCCGCCAGCCGGTGCCGGTGGTCCGCGCCGGGTCGGCCGACCCGCTGGGAAGGAGAAGGCCCGCTCCGAGCGGTCGCCGAAGGACATGGCGTTGTCGCTTCTGGTGCTGCTCGTCCCGATCGCCCTGCTGCTCGCCTTCTACCGCGGCTTTCTCGGCGGTGAGCAGCCCGTCGTCGTCGATCCCGGCCCCGCCTACGAGTCGGCCCGGTCGGCCGGCGCCTTCCCGATCAGCGAGCCGACCGGGCTGGGCTCCGGCTGGCGTACGGTCAGCGCCAGCTACCGCGCCGTGGACGGTGGTGCCAACCTGCGGGTCGGCTACCTCACCCCGGAGGGGCGGGGCGTGCAGCTCGTGCAGAGCAACGTCCCGCCGGAGAAGCTGCTCCCGCACGAGCTGACCGCGCAGGGGCAGCCGCAGGGCCCGACCGACCTGGGCGGGCGCAGTTGGCAGCGGTACACCGGCCGGGGCAACGACCAGGCCCTGGTGCTGCTCGAACCCGACCGTACGGTGATCGTGGTCGGTGACGCCCGCGAGGGCGAGCTACGTCAGCTGGCCGGCGCCCTCCGGTAACAGCGCCGGCCGGTCGTCCGCCCACGGGCATCGGTCGCACCGGGCAGGGATTGGCGAAGGCGGCATCTGGGAACAGAAGGTACGCGGCCTCGTCGGTGCGGTCTCCCGGCCGACGCCGCTCGAACGCCGGGGCAGGAGCAGCTCCGGCCGCCACGCCTCCGGCGCCCGCGCGGGCCGGACGACCGATGAGAGGTTCCCGTGACCATTCGGCGCTTCAGTGCGGCGGTCTTCGCCGCGACGCTCCTCACGCCTGGCTTGGCCGCCTGCAGCAGCACCGGGACCGGCGAGGCAGGGGTCTCCGCGTCCCCGACCACCTCCGTCAGCGCCTCATCCGGGGCCACCGGGGCAGTCGACAGTGACGCCAAGCAGGCCCTGCTGAATTCCACCAACGCGATCCGCACCGGCAACTTCCGCTTCACCATGGCCGGTGCCGGCTCCACCGCCGAGGGGCAGGTGCACGAGCCGAGTCAGAGCGCCGAGATGCGCGTCATGATCGGCGACGCGTCCTCGGACCTGATGATGAAGCTCGACCTGATCCATGCCAAACCGGACAGTTGGGTGAAGCTGGAACTCGGCGGCACCGCTGCCAGCAGCGTCCCCGGGGTACGGCAGCTCAACCTCGGCAAGTACCAGCATCTCGACCAGAACCGGATCAAGGGCAACAGGGCGCTGGGCTTCGACTTCGAGGCCGTGGACCCGGCCGGCAGCACGGTGCTGACCCAGGGGATCACCGAGGTCCGGCAGACCGGCGAGGGCAGCTACGCCGGCACCCTGGACGTGTCGAAGGCGGCCCAGGCCGGCTCACTCGACCCGTCGGTGATCACCGCGCTCGGGCAGCAGGCGCAGTCGGTGCCGTTCACCGCGAAGCTGGACCCGCAGGGCCGGCTGAGCGAGCTGGTCGTCCGGATCCCGGCCGCCGGCCAGCGCGCCGCGCAGGACATCAAAATCACCTACTCGGACTACGGCACCGCCACCGCCGCCCGCAAGCCCCCGGCCGACCAGGTGGTCGAGGCGCCGCCGGAGTTCTACAACCTGTTCGACTGACCGGGTCGGCATCCACGCCGGCTTGGCACCTGCCGGTCCCCGCACGGCTCTGTCCGCCGCGAACGGCGGTGTCCCTGGAGGCGGACACCGCCGTTCGCGCCAACCGGGCCGCTCGGACGCGTCCCCATCAACACCATCGGCCCCGTCTGGGACGAAACCGGGGCGTCAGGAGTCGGCGGCCTGGCGGGCGGCGTCGATGCGAACCCGCGCCCCGTCCAGCCAACGCTGGCAGGTCGCGGCCAGCCGTTCACCGCGCTCCCAGAGCGCCAACGACTCCTCCAACGACGTGCCGCCGGCCTCCAACTTCTCCACCACCTGCGCCAGTTCGGCGCGGGCCTGCTCGTAGCTGAGCCGTTCGTCGTTCGTCACTTCGCCCATCACGACTTCCTCATCGCCTCGACGGTCACGCCCAGCTCGCCCTCGGCGAGGCGTACCCGTAGTGGATCGCCCTCGTCCACCTCACCCGCCGCACGCACCACTCGGCCGTCGGCGCGCTGCACGATCGCGTACCCCCGGTCGAGGGTGGCCGCGGGGGAGAGGCCACGCAGCCGGGCCAGGGTGTGCCGCAGGTCCTCGGCGGCGGCGCCGAGGCGGTGATCCAGGCAGCGGCCCGCCCGGTCGCGCAGCGCGGTGACCTCGGCGGCCCGCTGGTCGACCATCACCTGCGGGCGGGCCAGCACCGGCCGGGACCGCAGCGAGTCGAGGCGGTGCTGTTCCCGGTCGACCAGGTTGCGCACCGCGCGCTCCAGCCGCGAGCGGGCCTGGCCGATGAGGCGTACCTCCTCGGTGAGGTCGGGGACGACCCGCTTCGCCGCGTCGGTCGGCGTGGACGCGCGGACGTCGGCGACATAGTCGACCAACGGTGCGTCCGTCTCGTGACCGATCGCACTGACCACCGGCGTACGGCAGGCGAAGACCGCCCGGCAGAGCGCCTCGTCGGAAAAGGGCAGCAGGTCCTCGATGCTGCCGCCGCCCCGGGCCAGGACGATCACGTCGATGGTGGGATCGGCGTCGAGGACCCGCAACGCGTCGACGATCTGCGGCACCGCGCCCGGCCCCTGCACCGCCACGTTGACCGTGCGGAACTCGACCGCCGGCCAGCGTCGCCGGGCGTTGGTGAGCACGTCCCGCTCGGCGGCCGAGGCCCGGCCGGTGATCAGCCCGATCCGCTGGGGCAGGAACGGCGGCCGGCGCTTGCGGGCCCGGTCGAAGAGCCCCTCGGCGGCGAGCAGCTTCTTGAGCTTCTCCAGCCGGGCCAGCAGCTCACCGAGCCCCACCTGCCGGATCTCGTCGGCGCGCAGGCTCAACGTGCCCCGGGCCGCGTAGAACTCGGGCTTGGCGTGCAGCACCACCCGGGCACCCTCGCGTAGCTCCGGTGCGCCGGAATCGAGGACGTCCCGGTTGGTGGTCACGGTGAGACTCAGATCGGCGGACGGGTCACGCAGGGTGAGGAAGACCGTGCTGGCGCCGGGGCGCCGGCTGATCTGCGCGACCTGCCCGTCCACCCAGACCCAGCCGAGCCGGGCGATCCAGGCGCCGACCTTCTGGCTGACCACCCGGACCGGCCAGGGCTCCTCCGGGGTGCTGCGGGGGGCGTCGGTCACCCGCCCACCCTACGGTCCGGCCCCGACGGCCTGAGCCAGGCCCGACCGGGCGTGCCGTACGCCGGGGTGGGCGGTGAGCACCTCGTGCATCTCGACCAGAGATGGCACCGGCCGCCCATTGCCGGTCCGCGCATCCTGCCAGCCGCCGGCCCCGCCTGTGGCACGGGTCGCAGCGTCTGCCGGCCGTAGGGGCGGCACGTACGATGGTCGGGTGACTCAGGCTGAGACGACTCCCCGGACCGGCAAGCGCGTGCTCCTGGCCAAGCCCCGCGGCTACTGCGCGGGTGTGGACCGGGCGGTGCAGACCGTCGAGGAGGCGCTGAAGCTCTACGGCGCCCCGATCTACGTACGCAAGCAGATCGTGCACAACAAGCACGTGGTGCGGACGCTGGAGGCCCAGGGCGCGATCTTCGTGGAGGAGAACGAGGAGGTGCCCGAGGGTGCCACCGTCATCTTCTCCGCGCACGGCGTGGCCCCGGAGGTGTACGAGCAGGCCCGGGAGCGCTCGCTGAGGGCGATCGACGCGACCTGCCCGCTGGTGACCAAGGTGCACCAGGAGGCCAAGCGGTTCGCCGCCGAGGACTACGACATCCTGCTCATCGGCCACGAGGGGCACGAGGAGGTCATCGGCACCGCCGGCGAGGCTCCCGCGCACATCCAACTGGTCGACGGCCCGGACGGCGTGGACAAGGTCACCGTGCGCGACCCGAACAAGGTCGTCTGGCTGTCCCAGACCACCCTGTCGGTGGACGAGACGATGGAGACGGTGGCCCGGCTCAAGTCCCGGCTGCCGCTGCTGCAGTCGCCGCCCAGCGACGACATCTGCTACGCCACCTCCAACCGGCAGCACGTGGTCAAGGAGATCGCCCCCGAGTGTGACGTGGTGATCGTGGTGGGTTCGCGCAACTCCTCCAACTCGGTACGCCTGGTCGAGGTGGCCCTGGACGCCGGGGCCCGCGCCGGGCACCTGGTCGACTTCGCCCACGAGATCGACGACGCCTGGCTTGCCGGGGCCAGCACGGTGGGCCTGACCTCGGGCGCCAGCGTGCCGGACGAGTTGGTGCAGGAGGTGCTGGCGCGCCTGGCCGCGCGGGGCTTCACCGACGTGGACGAGGTGGTCACCGCCAACGAGCGACTGACCTTCTCGCTGCCGCAGGAGCTCAAGCGGGACATGAAGGCGGCGGCGGCTCGCGGCTGATCGACCGGAACGGATCGCGCTCCGATCACGTCCCATTGCGCATGAAGACTCCTCGGATGGCCCTCGTCGCGCTGATCGCCGCTGCGACGCTGACCGCCTGCGCCGATACGGGCACCCCCGGCCCTTCGGAAGGATCCCCGGTGACCAGTACCCCCGGCAGCGAACCGGCCGACCCGACCACGCCGCCGGGCGCGTCCCCCACGGTGCCACCGCCGGGGGCGTCCCCCACGGTGCCGCCGCCGATCAAGCCGTCGGGGCCGAAGGTGCCGCCCGGCCCGGGCGCGACGGAGATCTCCGGCACGGTGACGTCCGGCGTGGAGCCGGGCTGTCTGCTGCTCGACGGGTACCAGCTCATCGGTGGCCCGCGTGACGTGCTGACTCCGGGCGCGAAGGTCACCGTCACCGGCAAGCCCCAAGCCGACCTGCTGACCGTCTGCCAGCAGGGCACTCCCTTCAAGGTCGAGTCTGCCCGCCGCTCCTGACGCCCACCCAACCCC
>NZ_SMKF01000135.1 GCF_004348325.1 Micromonospora sp. KC213
CGCCTGGGCGACCCCGCCCGTCTCGGCACCACCCGCCCGCTCCGGCGGGGCGGCCCCGGCCGCACCCGGGGCGTCGGCCGTCCCGGCGACGCCCCGCACATACGGCGGCCCTCGCAGCGCCGCGGCGGGCGACGGTCCCGGCCAGCCCGGTACGCCCTACCACGGCGGTCCGGACCTGGCCACCATCGCGTACGGCGGTGCGCCGAGCCACGCCACGGTCGCCTTCCCGGCCGGCAACCCGATGGAGAACTCCGGCTCGCTCACCGGGCACATCCTGGCCCAGGGCTGGGCGGACAGCCCGGCGGCGGAGAGGTCCCGGACCACCCGGGTGGTGGTGGTCCTGGCCACCTCCCTCGCGCTGCTGGTGGCGATGAGTGTGCTGGTGGTGCTGCTGGCCGGCGACGTCGTCCGCGGGTTCGTCGAAGGCATGATCGACAAGTGATCGGGGGCGGGTGGGTGAGCCCGCCCACTACCACCCGCGCCCGGCTGCCCACGTTCCCGGACCGCCGTACACTGGTGGGGATCACTGACCTGGCGTGCGTGCGCACGCCCATGGGCGATCTTGCGGGCGATTCGGCGGCGTGGAGCTGCGGCGGGCCATCGCGAAGATGCGCCCCGCTCGAAAGGTTTTACTTGACCACCTTCACTGACCTCGGCACCACTGGGTCCACCCCTGACCTGCCGACGACTGTCGGCCAGGCCGTCCCGGCCGTCGACTTCGCCGCCCTGGGCCTGCCCCGCCAGCTGGTCGACGCGCTGGCCCGGCAGGGCATCACCACCCCGTTCGAAATCCAGCGGGCGACCCTGCCCGACGCGCTGGCCGGCCGGGACGTACTCGGTCGGGGGCAGACCGGCTCCGGCAAGACCCTCGCCTTCGGCCTGCCGATCATCGCCCGGCTCGCCAACCGCAACCGGGCCCGGTCCCTGCACCCGCGGGCTCTGGTGCTGGTTCCCACCCGGGAACTGGCCATGCAGGTCAACGACGCCCTGATGCCGCTCGGCAAGGCTGTCGGGATCTTCGTCAAGACCGCTGTGGGCGGCGTCCCGTACGACCGGCAGATCGACGCGCTGCGCCGGGGCGTGGAGATCGTGGTGGCCACGCCGGGCCGGCTCGGTGATCTGATCGCGCGGGGGGTCTGCGCCCTCGACGACGTCGAGGTGACCGTGCTCGACGAGGCCGACCAGATGGCCGACATGGGCTTCCTCCCCGAGGTCACCGAACTGCTGGCGAAGACTCCGGCGGACGCCCAGCGGCTGCTCTTCTCGGCCACCCTGGACGGTGACGTCGACTCGCTGGTCAAGCGGTTCATGACCGATCCGGTGACCCACTCCACCGCCCCGTCGACCGCGTCCGTGTCCACCATGGACCACCACCTGCTGCTGATCCCGCCGCACGAAAAGTTCGCCGTGGCGGCCTCGATCGCGGCCCGTGCCGGCCGGACGATGCTCTTCGCGCGTACCCAGCTCGGCGTCGACCGGCTGGTCGAGCAGCTCGCCGCAGTGGGCGTACGGGCCGGCGGGCTACACGGCGGCAAGACCCAGCGGATGCGCACCAAGACCCTCGCCGAGTTCCGTGAGGGCCGGATGAACGTCCTGGTCGCCACCGACGTGGCCGCCCGCGGTATCCACGTCGACGGAGTGTCCCTGGTGCTGCACGTGGACCCGCCGAAGGACCCGAAGGACTACCTGCACCGCGCCGGCCGTACCGCCCGCGCGGGCGAGTCGGGGGCGGTGGCAACCCTGGTCCTGCCGAAGCAGCGCCGCACCACGCTGGCGATGATGGAGAAGGCGGGCGTCGAACCCGCGCAGGCCCGGGTCCGTGCCGGCGACCCGGTGCTGGCAGAGCTGACCGGTGCGCAGGAGCCCAGCGGCGTCCCGGTCCGCGACGAACCGGAGCCGCGCCGCGCCGCCGGCCGCCGCTACGGCGACCGCCCCACGGGTGACCGGCGCCAGGGCGACCGCGACGGCCGGGGCGAACGCCGTTACGGCGACCGCTCCCTCGGCGATCGGGGCCAGCGTGGCTTCGACCGCCCCACCGGGGAACGGCGCTTCGGCGACCGGCCGCACGGCGAGCGCCGCTTCGGCGGCGAGCAGGGCTTCGGCGACCGGCCGCACGGCGAGCGCCGCTTCGGCGGCGAACAGGGCTTCGGCGACCGGCCGCACGGCGAGCGCCGCTTCGGCGGCGAACAGGGCTTCGGCGACCGGCCGCACGGCGAGCGCCGCTTCGGCGGCGAACAGGGCTTCGGCGACCGGCCGCACGGCGAGCGCCGGGGCGGGTTCCGTCCCGAGGGGCGCAGCCGCGACGACCGGCCGCGCGACGACCGGCGTGGCTTCGGCGGGCGGCCGCCGGCGCGTACCCACTGATCCCACCGGAGACCCGGCACGCCGTCGCGGAGCATCCCCGCGGCGGCGTTGCCGCATGCCCTGCCGGTGACGGCCGGTTGGCGTAACGTCCGGAGCATGCCGAGGTCACTCTTCTGGAGCCTGACCGGGAGCGGCGGTGCCGAGCATGCCATCGTCGCCGACGGCCCCGGGTTCACCGCCCACGGGACACAGCTCGCCGTCGATCCGGTCGGCTACACCTGCCGCTACCGGCTGACCGCCGGCGCGGACGGCGGCACCACTTCCCTGGAGGTGGAGGTCGAGGGAGCGGGTTGGCAGCGACGGGTCCGCCTGGACCGGAGCGCGGGCGGGTGGCGGGTGACCACCGGCGAGGAAGGCGACCTGGACGCGGCACTGCGGGCCGCCGGACACCCGCCGGCCGGTCTGCCCGGCACGGACGACCCCGGCCGGCTGGACGACGCACTCGACGTCGACCTGAGCCGTTCGCCGCTGTTCAACACGCTCCCGATCCGCCGGCTCGGGCTGGTCGGGGCGGCGTCCAGCACCGCCCACCGGATCACCGTGGCCTGGGTGCTGGTGCCGAGCCTGGCGGTGGTCGCCGCCGAGCAGGTCTACACCGCGCTCGCGCCGGATCGGGTGGGCTTCGCCAGCGACACCTTCCAGGCCCAACTGACACTGGACGATCACGGTTTCGTCACGCACTACCCGGGCGTGGCCGCCCGCGCCGACGGCAACTGAACGGCACGGCCGGACGGACCGTCAGACCGGCCAGGTGCCGCTGGCGAGGAAGCGCTCTGCGGTGGCCAGGTGCGGGGCGAGATCCAGCCCCTGCCCGGCCACCCATCCGTCGTCATAGTAGGTGTCGGCGTAGCGGTCGCCGTCGTCGCAGATCAGGGTGACCACCGAACCGGTCCGCCCGGCGGCCAGCATCTCGGCGATCAGGCCGAACGCGCCCCACAGGTTGGTGCCGGTGGAGCCACCGACGCGGCGGCCGAGGACGGCCGAGCCAGCCCGCATGGCGGCCAGGGAGGCGGCGTCGGGCACGGCGGTCATCCGGTCCACCACCGAGGGCAGGAAGGACGGTTCCACGGTGGGCCGGCCGATCCCCTCGATTCGGGAACCCCGGCCGGTACGCACCGACCAGTCGGCGGCCTGCCAGGCCGGGTAGAACGCCGAGTTCTCCGGGTCGACCACGCAGAGCTTGGTGGGCAGCCGCCGGTAGCGGGTGTACCGGCCGATGGTGGCGCTGGTGCCCCCGGTACCGGCGCCCACCACGATCCACGCCGGGATCGGGTGCCGTTCCAGGGCGAGCTGCGCGTAGATCGACTCGGCGATGTTGTTGTTGCCCCGCCAGTCGGTGGCCCGTTCGGCGTAGGTGAACTGGTCCATGAAGTGCCCGCCGCTGTCCTCGGCCAGCCAGCGGGCCTCGACGACCACCTTCGCCGGGTCGGTCACGAGATGGCAGCGCCCGCCCTGGAACTCGATCTGGGCGATCTTCTCCGGCGAGGTGGAGGCCGGCATCACCGCGACGAACGGCAGGCCGAGCATCCGGGCGAAGTACGCCTCGGAGACCGCCGTCGAGCCGGAGGACGCCTCGATGATCGTCGTCTCCGGGCCGATCCAACCGTTGCAGAGCCCGTAGAGGAAGAGCGAGCGGGCCAGCCGGTGCTTGAGGGAGCCGGTCGGGTGCACCGACTCGTCCTTGAGGTAGAGGTCGATCCCCCATCTCCTGGGCAGCGGGAAGGGCAGCAGGTGGGTGTCGGCGGAGCGGTTGGCGTCCGCCTCGACCGCGGCGATCGCCTCGGTCACCCACGTCCGGCTGGCCTCGTCGCACCGGTCGAGATGAGTCACGCCGGCAAGGGTACAAGCGAGGTCACGGGGTGGGCCGGATTAACCGGATCTACTCAGTCACCCTGCCCGGAAACCTCATGGCGGCTCACGGTGCCATGGCCGCGCGTACTTGTGCGGTGTCGACGAATTGTTCGAAGCGGACGATGAGTCCGCCGCGTACGACGAAGTGGTGGGCGACGCGGACGTGGATGGGTCTGCCGGTGGCCTTGTTGGTGGCGGTGTACCGAGCGAGGACGACGACGTTTTCTCCGTGGACGATGTAGGTGTCGTCGTGGGCGGTCCAGTCGTCCCAGTCGGCGGCGAGCCGCTCCATCACGTTGGATGTGACCCCTTCGGGGGTGCGGTAGGTGCCGGCGAGAGGGAAGCCGGCCATCTCGGTCCACTCCACGTCGGGGGCGAGGGTAGCGCGTAGGGCTTCCAGGTCACCGGTGGCGGAGGCGAGGTACTGCCGGCGTACCACGTCGGCGGGCGCGGCGGAGGTGGCGAAGTCGGTCATCGCTCAGCCCCAGCTCATCTCGCCCGTGGCGACCTTGGCACCGAGCTGGGCGGCGATCAGCATGCCGTGGTCGGGGTACCGGGTGGTGAGGGCGTGGGTGAGCGCGGCACCGTCGGCGGCCTTGCCCAGCTCTTCCTCGAAGGCGTTCAGGTAGTCGCGGGTGCCGGTGATGGCGCTGGCGTCGGCGGGCGTGTCGGGTAGCCGGTGGCCGGGCACGACCAGCTGCGGTTCGAGGGCGGCCATCTCGTCCAGCAGGGCGATCCAGGCTGCCCGCTGCTCCGGATTGGGGGTGTCGGCGACCCACACGTGCTCGCGCTGGAAGAGCAGGACGCCGCCGAGGACGGCACGGTGCTCAGGCTGCCACAGGTAGTGCCGGTCGGGCAGTACGGCCGGTCCGCCGCGCAGTTGGAACAGGTGGTCTTCCAGGGTCAGGTGGCCGGTGAGCGGAGCGAGGTCGACCAGCCGAGTGGGAAGGTTCGCGCCGAGCGCGGCCCAGGCCTTGAGCTTGCTCTCGTACGAGTGGTGGATGTGCGCGATGGTCTGCGGGGTGGCGACGAAGGCCGCGTCGGGGAAGGCGTCGGCGACGGCCTCGGCGCCGAAGTAGAAGTCCGGGTCGCCGTGGCTGATGAACACCGTGGTGAGCCGCTTGCCGGAATCCAGGATGTGGGCGACCAGCCGGTGGCCGTCGGCGCGGGTGAACCCGGCGTCGACCAGCAGCGCGTCGTTGTCGCCGGTGACGAGGGTGGCGGTCTTGTTCTTGCTGCCGGCGGGGAAGTCCAGGTCGAGAATGGTGAAGTCGAGCGTGGGCATTGGATGCTCCTCGGAAGGTGGGGGTTTGTGGTCAGGACGTGGTGGTTGCCGTGACGGTGGCCAGGCGCTGGTCGATCTGGTCGGCGGTGGCGTGTCCGACGGCGAGCGGGATGACGCGTTGACCCTCGGTGGCCAGCAGGGTCGGGTACGCGTCGACGCCCAGTTCGGCGGCGCGGTGGAAGTCGGCCTCGGCGGCGGCCCGCGCGGCGGGCCCTTGGAAGGCGGCGACGACTGCATCGGCGTCCAGCCCGGCCGCTCCGGCGATGGTGCGGTAGGTCTCCGGTGTCGAGAGGCTGCGCCCGTCGATGTAGAAGGCGCGCTGGAGCGCCCCGGCCAGCTCGACCGCTCGGTCGGGGGCGGCGTTGCGCAGGGCGGCCACGCCGCGGGCGGCGGCTTCGGAGTCCATCACGAAGGAACCGTCGCCGATCAGTCGTTGGTAGCCGTCCCCGAATTCGGCCCCGGTCAGGTCGCTGATCTTGGCGTTCGCGGCCGGTACGTACCCGAAGTTTCCGATGGGCTGCCGGCGTTCCCCGATGAACAGGCCGCCGGACACCACCTCGATGGGCAGTTCCGGGTGCCTGGCCGCGACCTCGGACATGGTCCGGGAGAACCCGTGTGACCAGCCGCAGTACGCGTCGAAAACGTAGATGAGCTTCATGGCTGTCCCAGCTTGTGCGGCGCTCGCCCGGCGCGAGCGGATTACCTGACGCAACAGAATCTGACGTGTCAGGTATTTCCATCCAGCGGGGGGCTCGAAACGTGATGTGGGTCACAGCATGGTCAGCGCAGGCGCGGCAGCACGTCCCGCGCCGAGTGGCTGAGGATCCGCAGATCCTCCATGAAGCGTTCACGGTGGGAGGCGGGCAGCGGTTGCAGGAAGTAGCGCTTGATGTTCTCCACGTGCACCCGGGAGGCGCGGACCACCGTCTCCTCGCCCAGCGGGGTCAACCGCACCAGCCGGCCCCGTCGGTCGCCGGGATCCGCGACACGCTCCACCAACCCGGCAACCTCCAGCCGGTCCACGAGCCGGGTCACGCCACCCGTGGTGAGCACCTGCTCCCGGCTGATCGCCCCCATCGACAACCCGCGACCGCCGGCCCTACCCAAGATCAGGAGGACCTCGAACATCAGATGGCTGATCCCGCACTCCTGTTCGATCGCCCGACCCAGGATGTACTCCAGCCGATTGGCCGCCCCCTGCAACCGACCAAAGGCCAGTACCAGCTCGTGGTCCGCGGCCTCCTTGGCCGTTGAGATCTCTACTCGCTCAGCCACTGCGCCGACACTCCTCTCGACACCCAACCCTAGATCATGACCGCGAGAAACTCGGTCGTCATGCCGAGACAGGTGTCGCAGCCCGTATCCGGCGAGCCGCCCGCCGTCTCGCCGGATACGGCCGGGGGCGATGTGATCGGCGGGCGAGACGTAGGTCCGGTCGAGGGCGGTCACCTCGGTCCGCAGGAGACTGAGCAGTTGCGCTGGGCGAGTGCCTCCGCCTGGTAATGGCGGGGAAGTCGGGGGTGTCGACCCGGTCCTGCCCGGACGCGGTCTTGAGGCTGCCCGCGCCTCCGACGGCGATCAGGCGGCGTACCCCCGCGGTGCGCAAGCCCTCGATCAGCGAGCGGTAGGTCGCCAGCAGCGAGACGGCGGGGTCGGAGCCGTCGCGCGGTGGGGAGATGGCGGAGAGGACCACGTCGTGACCGGCGGCCTCTTCGGTTACCAGGGATGACACGGTGGCGTCCAGGGCCACGGCGGTCAGGCCGGGGTGAGCGGGCAGGTCGCCTGAGCGGCCGGAACGGGATGCGGCGGTGACCTGTGGCCGCGGTCGAGTGCCCGGCGGTCACGCAAGAGCCGATCATACCGGCGGCACCGATGATGAGGATCATCGCGGGTGTCTCCGTTCGTCGGTCAGGGAGGTTCGGGAGCGGCGGACGAGGCGGTGCCGCGTCCCGCCACCGGTCCACGGGCGGAGTTCAGCAGGACCTTCGTCACCAGCTCCCGCAGGATGAGTCGTTCGACCGGGGTCAGCGTGCCCAGCAGGTCCTGGTTGATCTGCGGCACGTGCGCCCGCAGCGCCTGTTGCAGCCGCTGCCGACCCTGGCTGGTCGGCTCCAGCAGCGCCGCGCGGCGGTCGTCGGGGTGGGGGTGACGGATCAACAGCCCCGCCTGCTCCATGCGGGCGATCAGGCGGGTCAGGCCACCCGAGGTGAAGGAGAGGTCCTCGGCCAGACGGGCACTGGTGCTCCGACCCTCAGGGTGCCGTACCAGCCGCAGCAGCACCTCGAACTCGGAACCGCCGAGCCCTGAGGCTTCCCGGATGATCCGCTCGGATCGCCCGCCGATGCTGTCGGTGAGGCGCAGGATGTCGCCGTAGAGCGCCACCGCCTCGTCGTTGACGAGGTCTTCGGATGCCGCACCGCCGTCGCTCACAAACCTGACAGTACAGCAATCTTGTGGCCGCCGCACGTCGCGGATAACCAGACACAGACCTAGTAAACCTGCGCGACATTGACATCACACTGGACGTCGCAGCATGTTAATTAGCTGCAGAGGCAGCTAGTGTCGGCCTGGACATGAGACCCTTGGAAGGGAGTCACCATGGCGATCGGGCGACGTCAGGTTCTGGTGGGCAGCTCACTCGCGGTCGCGGCGACCGTTGTGGGCACCGCCCGGGAGGAGGGCGCCGCAGCCAGTCGAGCCCGCTCGGGCGTACGTCCCGGCGCGGCGGTGTACGAGGAGACCAAGACCCTGCGGCAGCTTCACCGGGAGGCGAAGGCCGAGGGTGGCACCCTGACGGTCTACGCCGGTGGGGACACCGCCACCCAGCAGGACGGCAACAAGGCTGCCTTCGAGGAGGCGTTCCCCGGAGTCACCGTGAACATGGTCGTGGACTACAGCAAGTTCCACGACGCCCGGATCGACAACCAGCTCGCTACGGGCACACTTGTCGCCGACGTGGTCCAACTGCAGACCCTCCAGGACTTCCCCCGGTGGAAGGCCCAAGGGGTGCTGCTGCCCTACAAGCCGGCCGGGTTCTCCCGCGTCCACCCCGCCTTCAAGGACCGCGACGGCGCCTGGACCGGCATCTTCGTCGACGCGTTCTCCACGATTTACAACATCGACCAGGTCGGGGCGACGGCGCCTGCGACCGCCGTGGACCTGCTCGATCCGCGCTGGAAGGGTCGCATCGTCTCGACCTACCCGAACGACGACGACGCGGTCCTGTACCTGTACAAGCTCATTGTGGACAAGTACGGCTGGGATTGGTTGAAGAGGTTCACCACCCAGGAGGTGGCCTGGGTGCGGGGCACCCAGGAACCCGCCGACCGGGTAGAGGCGGGCAGTGCCGCTGTCGCGCTGGGCACCGACGGCGCACTCACCCCTGGCGCCGAGGTGAAGACCCGTTTCCTCGTCCCAACGCACGACCCGTTCATGGCCTGGGCCCAGCGCGCGGCCATTCTCGCCGGGGCTCGGCACCCCGCGGCGGCCAAGCTGTACCTGAACTGGTGGCTGTCGAAGCGGACCCAGTCCGACTTCTACATGTGGCCCGTCCGCACCGATGTCGCACCGCACCAGGGCTACCGGCCCATCTGGGACTATCCCAACGCCAATCTCGACGGCTTCGACCGCTTCATGAGGGACCGCGGCATGGTCGAGCGGTTCCGCCAGCAGCTGACGCTCTACGTCGGCGAGGTCCACGGTGACCCGTCCCCCGGCTGGCAGGGCCTGCACCCCGAACGTTGAGTCCGGCCACGTCATCGTCCATCGACACGTCCGTCCACCGAACCGTCACAGGAGGCATCACATGCGCGTCCGCTACACGCCCGCCCTCGCCGCCATCGTGGCCGGCGCGACCGGAACCGCCCTCGCCGTCAGCTCCGCACCAGCGGGGGGCGCCACGAACTCGGCGGCCTCCCGGCATTCCCGTACGGTCACCATCACCGCGGTGGAGAAGGGGGCATCCGTCAACTTCGTGGACGTCGCCCCCAGTGACTCGGCCCTCGGTGATCAGCTGATCGGGACCGGTGATCTCGTGGGTGCCGATGGCCGTAAGATCGGGACGAGTAGCTTCCAGGGCATCTCCACCAACGCCAAGCCGCGCACGTCGGAGATGTTGACCTTCGTCTACGAGCTGCCCGACGGAAAGATCACCACCGCGGGCACGGCAACGCTCTCCGCCACCCGCCCGATCTTCGACGAGCAGTTCGCGATCACCGGCGGCACTGGCAGGTACCAGGACGCACGCGGCCAGGTACGGGTCGTCCAGGAGACCGTCGAGCAGGCAAAGGTCACCTTCCACATCAAGCTCTGAGCTGCGCGGGCTCGTTGCCCTCACGGCGGTCACTGGACCGACCGACCCGGAACGGGGAACACGGAGTAGGCCTGATGTTCCTGGCTGTCACGCGGTGGGGGGATGATCGAGGGGCTGGGGGCGGTTCTCCCACTTCGTCGACAGCGCGATGCCGGTACGGGTGGAGGCGACGCCCGGGGTGCGGTTGAGCCGCACGATCAGCTGCTCCAGCTCGGCGATGGTGCCGACCCGGGCCTTGAGCAGGAACGACTCGACGCCGGCCATGAAGTAGCAGGACTCGATCTCGGGCATCTGTCGGAACGCCTCGAGCACGTCGTCGGTGTCGGCGGTGGAGTCCTCGACGATACCGATCAACGCCGTCACCCCCAGCCCGATCGACTGCGGTTCGATTTCGGCCCGGTACGCGCGGATGACCCCGCCGGATTCGAGCTTGCCGACCCGCTCGTGCACGGCCGGGGCCGAGAGGCCCACCTGACGGGCGAGTTCGGCGTACGACAGGCGGGCGTTGCCGCGCAGCAGCTCGACGAGGCTCCGGTCGATGGCATCCACGGAGTGTGACCCTAGCCGCCCGGGTGGAACGGCCGACGGCCGGACTCGGTGGGAAATGACGGGCCGTCACAGTCCCCGGACCTCCGGTCAGGACGGCGACGTGCCGGTATCATTTACTAACTTCCCACTCAGTGCGTTTTTCGCGTTTGGCGGACAGGCCAGGTCGCTGGTGCTGTAATTGCCATACGTCCCTCATGACGGCTCTGGGCTCGCACCGGCCGGGGGCAGTGTGTTCAGCCGGGGGCTTCGTCGACGCGAGGAGGGGGCTGTGGACACTGGAGATCGCCTGCTGACACCGGGTGAGGTCGCCGCGCTGTTTCGGGTTGACCCGAAGACTGTGACGCGTTGGGCGGCGGCCGGCCGGATAGGCAGCATCCGGACTCCAGGCGGGCATCGCCGGTTTCGGGAATCCGAGGTGCGAGCCCTGCTGGAAGGGGAGGGCATGTTGGACGAGGCGGAAGAGATGGGCAAACCACGCAACATGGGCCCCGCCGCCTCGACTGGGCCGGGACCGGCCAACGCCGGAGTGTACTGACGGCGCGACACGGATACGCGGGCCGGCCCGAGGGTCCGGTCCGCGTCCGTTGCAGCGGCCCAGCGTACGCCGGGAGGCGGTCAGGACCGGTCCGCGTTGAGCCGGCCGGACCAGCGCCGGAAGAGGGTGTGCGGCACCCCGAGCGCGTCCAGCACCTTGCCGGCCACGAAGTCGACCAACTGCTGGGCGGTGGCCGCTGCCCCCGAGCCGTAGAAACCGGGGCTGGCCGGCAGGACCACCGCGCCGGCGTCGTGCAGCGCGATCAGATGCTCCAGGTGACTGCGGGTGACCGGGGTCTCCCGGGGCACCAGGACCACCGGCCGCCGCTCCTTGAGGTTGACCTCGGCGGCCCGCTGCAACAGGTCCTTGGAGAGCCCGATGGCGATGCCCGCGCAGGCCGCCGTGCTCGCCGGCACCACCACCATCCCGCGTACCCGGTAGGAGCCGCTGCTCGGGCCGGCGGCGAGATCGCCGGCCGGCCAGTGCCGCACGGACGCGCCGGTGAGGTCCCGGCCCAGCCAGGCGGCGAGGTCCGCACTCCAGTGCCCGTCGCGGAACGGCCGCCCCGTCTCGTCGAGCACGGTCAGCCGGGCGGCCCGGGAGACGATCAGATCCACCGGCTCACCCGCGTCGAGCAGCCCGTTGACGACGGCCGCCGCGTACGGGGTGCCGGACGCGCCGGAAACCCCGACCACCCATGGTTCGCGCATTCACCCAGCCTGCCTGGTCGTCGCTGAGCACCGTTCACCGACCCCCGCTGGGCGGTTCGTCCCCGTTGTCCGGGCCGGGCGGCGGGATCGGTCCGTAACTGACATGCTGCCGTCGGCGATTCACGCCCACGGAGGGATCGGGCATGATCGATGAGGTTCTCAGGTCGCTTCGGTCCGGGTGCCCGATTCCACCCCGGCTCTCCCCGTACGCGGGGCCGGTGCAGGAGTGGCTGCTGGATCGGTTGCCCCGGCTGGGGCTGCCGCTGGACGCGGTGGGCCGGCAACGGCTGGGACCGGCCCTGTTCGCCCGGTACGCGGGCCGCCTCTACCCGGACGCCACCGAACCAGACCTGCGTACCCTGGCTCTGATCTTCACCTGGTTCTTCCTGGTCGACGACGCCTGCGACGGGCCGGACAGGTTACCCCCGGAGCGGGTCGCGGCGCTGCGCGACGGGGCGACGGCCCTGCTGCGGGACGGGCCACGGCGGCGGCACCCGGGTTTCGGTGGACCACTGCGCCGGCTGCTGGTCGTGGCGTGGCGACCGGCCCGCCACCGGATGCCGGCCGGCTGGCGGAACCGGTTCACCGACGCGGTCGCCCACCATCTGGAGGGCACGTGGCGGGAGGCGGTGAGCATTGAGTCGGGCCGACGGCCCTCGGTGGCCGAGTACGTCCAGCTGCGCCGGGCCACCTCCGCGGCGTACGTGTCGTACCCGCTGGTGGAGTTCGCCACCGGCCGCCCGCTGCCGGACGCGGTCTGTCACCACCCGCTGCTGCGCCACGTCGGCACGGTCGGCAACGATCTGATCTCCTGGTACAACGACATCGCCTCGCTGGACCGGGACCGGGTCACCTCGGGCGGGCACAACCTGGTGCTGGCCCTGGCCGCCGAACGCGGGGTGCCGGTGGAGACAGCGGTGGAGTTGGTGGCACAGCGGTGGCGGGCGGAGCTGGACCGCTTCGTCGCGCTGCGCGCCTCGGTGCCGTCGTTCGGTCCGACCTGGGATCCGGCGGTCGCCGCTCACCTCGACGGGGTGGCGAACGCCGTCCGGGGCACCGTCGACTGGACGATGGAGAGCGCCCGCTACGTGCCGACTGCCTGACCCCGACCTGCCCGGAGTCCTCCGGGCGGCCGGGGTCAGGGACGCAGGCCGAGGCGGGCGACCAGGTCGAGCAGGGCGAAGACGAACAGCGCGATACCGACGAACCCGTTGGCGGTGAAGAAGGCCCGGTTGACCTTGCTCAGGTCGGTCGGGCTGACCACCAGATGCTGGTAGCCGAAGGCGACGGCCGTCGCCGCCAGCCCGATCCACCAGAGCCAACCGAACCCGATCAGGACCCCGAACCAGACGAAGAGTGCGAAGGTCACCACGTGCGCGACGGTCGAGGCGCGCAGCGCGAAGCGCTTGCCGTACCGGGCGGGGACGCTGTGCACGCCTATCTCCCGGTCGACCTCGGCGTCCTGGCAGGCGTAGATCAGGTCAAAGCCGCCGATCCACAGCCCGACGGCCGCGCCGAGCAGCCACGCCGGCCCGGAGCCGGCGAGGGTGCCGGTGACCGCGAGCCAGGCCCCGACCGGCCCGACCGCCTGAGCGATCGCCAGGATGGCGTGCGGCCAGTTGGTGAACCGCTTGCCGTACGGGTAGACGACCAGCGGCACCACGGCCAGCGGCGCCAACGCGAGGCAGAGCGGGTTGAGCAGGGCGGCGGCGGCGAGGAACACCACCAGGGCGACGGCCGCGCCGGTCCAGGCCGTCCGCACGCTCACCGCCCCGGTGACCAGTTCCCGCCCGGCGGTACGCGGGTTCCGCGCGTCGATCCGGCGGTCGAGGATCCGGTTGGCGGCCATCGCGAACGTCCGCGCGCCGACCATCGCCACGGTGATCAGCAGCAGGTCGGCCCAGCGCACCCGCCCGCCGTGGGCCTGCATCGCGGTCAGCGCGGACAGGTACGCGAACGGCAGCGCGAAGACCGAGTGCTCGATGGCGACGAGCTTGAGGAAGGACGTGACGCGACCGGGCCGCTCCAGCACAGCCGTCATCAGAGCCCGTACTCCTTCCAGCGCTTGTCGACCAGGGAGACGACCTCCGGCGACATGCTCATCTCCTCCGGCCAACCCCGGGTGTAGCCCTCCTCGGGCAGCTTGCGGGTGGCGTCGACGCCCGCCTTGCCGCCCCAGAACTGTTGGTACGACGAATGGTCGAGGTGGTCCACCGGGCCCTCGGTGAGGAGCAGGTCGCGGGCGTAGTCGACGTTGCCGAAGGCGCGGAACGCGACCTCGTGGTAGTCGTGCACGTCGCAGTCCTCGTCGACCACCACGATCAGTTTGGTCAGCGACATCAGGTGCGCGCCCCAGATGGCGTTCATGACCTTCTGCGCGTGCTTCGGGTAACGCTTGCGGATGGAGACGATCGCGCAGTTGTGGAAGACCCCGGCGGCCGGCAGGTCGTAGTCGACGATGTCGGGGATCAGCAGCTTGAGCAGCGGCTGGAAGATCCGCTCGGTGGCCTTGCCGAGGCCGTGGTCCTCCTGTGGCGGCTTGGAGGTGACGATCGAGTGGTAGACCGGGTTGCGCTGCATGGTCATGGTCTCGACGTGCAGCACCGGGAACGGCTCGACCGGGGTGTAGAAGCCGGTGTGGTCACCGAACGGCCCCTCGGGCAGCCGCTCGCCGGGCTCGAGGTAGCCCTCCAGTACGACCTGGGCGTGCGCCGGGACCTGCAACGGCACCGTCAGGCAGTCGACCATCTCGACCCGCTCGCCGCGCAGGAACCCGGCGAACAGGTATTCGTCGATGTCGCCGGGGAGTGGGGCGGAGGCGGCGTACGAGACGACCGGGTCGCAACCGATCGCGATGGCGACCGGGAGCCGCTGACCGAGCCGCTCGGCGACCGCGTGGTGGGCGGTGGAGTCCTTGTGGATCTGCCAGTGCATGCCGAGGGTGTTGCGGCTGTGCTGCTGGAGGCGGTAGAGCCCGAGGTTGCGCTTGCCGGTCTCCGGGTGCTTGGTGTGGGTCAACCCGTAGTTGTGGAAGATCCCACCGTCGCCGGGCCAGACCTGCAGGCCGGGCAGCCGGTTCAGGTCGACGTCGTCACCGGAGTAGACGACCTGCTGGCAGGGCGCGGTCTTGACCTTGCGGGGCGGCACCGACTTGAGCTGCATGACCTTGCCGATGCCCTCGCGGATGCCGGACCAGCCGACCGGCAGCTCCGGCTTGACCAGCGCGCCGATTCTCTCGCCGATCTCGTCCAGCGACTCGACGCCAAGCGCCATCGCCATCCGTTTCTCGGTGCCGAACAGGTTGATCGCCACCGGCATCTCGCCCCGGGTCGGCCGTTCGAAGAGCAGCGCCGGGCCGCCGGCCCGGACGGTCCGGGTGACCACCTCGCTGATCTCCAGGGTGGGGTCGACCGGGACGCTCACCCGCCGCAACTCGCCGGCGCGCTCCAGCGCCGCGAGGAAGTCCTTGAGATCGGTGTACGGGAAGCCACGAGCCGCCATGGCAGCAAGTCTCCCGCACCGGCACCCCGACCGCCCCGGCCGGGTCGGGTGATGTCGCCGGCGATGTGCGTTCGACCACATCGGCCGCCGGGCGGGGCGGACGTGTCGGTGCCCGGGGGCAGCATCGTGGGGCTGTCACAGGAGAGTGAAGGTGAGTCACGATGCCGCGCCGGACGTCCGTAGCGTTGAACGTTGTCGAGCGGGGTGCCGGCACCCCGGTGCTGGCGCTGCACGGCTGGACGCCCGACCATCGGCTGATGCTCGGCTGCCTCGAACCGGTGTTCGCCGGGCGTCCCGGGTACCGGCGTCTCTATCCGGATCTGCCCGGCATGGGCGCGTCGGCGGCCCCACCGGAGATCGCCGGCTCGGACGACGTCCTCGACGCCGTACAGGACTTCGTGGACGACACCCTCGGCGGCGTGCCGTTCCTGCTCGTCGGTGAGTCCTACGGCGGTTACCTCGCCCGTGCCCTCGCCCGGTCCCGTCCCGACCAGGTGCTCGGCCTGGCGCTCATCTGCCCCGTCGGCACGGCCCTGGAACACGCGGAGCGCAGCGTGCCGCCGCGGCAGGTGCTGCGCCCCGACCCCGACCTGCTCGCCTCGACCGACGCCCGGACCGCCGCCGAGTTCGCGAGCATCGCCGTCGTGCAGACCCCCGAGACGTTGCGCCGGTTCCGGGACGAGATCCAGGTCGGTCTGGATCTCGCGGACACTGCGGCGATGGCGCGCATCCGGCGGCGGTGGGCGCTCAGCGAAAATCCGGAGGGCGGCGTACCGTTCGCCCGGCCGACCCTGATCCTCACCGGGCGGCAGGACCACGCGACGGGCTACCTCGACCAGTTCGCACTGCTGCCGCACTACCCACGAGCGACGTTCGCGGTACTCGACGTCGCCGGCCACAACCTTCAGATCGAGCAGCCCGTTCTCTTCGACGCGCTGGTGGGCGAGTGGCTCGACCGGGTCGCCGCGGAGCGCTGAGCAGACGACCGGCGGCGGTCAGCCGGCGGGCTCCCAGGCGTACGCGGCCAGGGGCGGGTCGAGCGGAGCGCCGGTGAGCCGGTTGGCGAAGGTGGAGATGGTGTACGTCCCGACGGCACCACCGCCAGTGAGCTGGGTCAGCGCCTCGGCGTCTCCAAGCAGGCCGCCGGCAAGACCGTCGACCGGCTGGTCGCCCTCGGCTACCTGGAACGCGCCGACGACCCCGCCGACGCCCGCCGCAAACTGGTCCGGATGACCGAGCGGGGCGTCGACGGGCTGCGCCGTTCAGCGGTGCTGTTCGACGTGCTGCGCGGACGCTGGGCGGCGGCGCTCGGCGAGGAGCGCGTCGCCGCGATGGAGGACGACCTGCGCCGGGTCACCCCGCCGAACTTTTTCCGCGTGGACGTGCCGGGCTGGTTCGGCGGCTGAAATCGCCGGTTCACTCCACCCCGGCGTACGAGTGCAGTCCGGTGAAGAAGAAGTTCACCCCGAACAGGTTCATCAGCATGGTCAGGAAGCCGAGCACGGCGATCCAGGTCGCCACATTGCGCTTCACGCTCGGGGTCGCCCGGGCGTGCAGGTAGCCGGCGTACACCACCCAGGAGATGAACGCCCAGGTCTCCTTCGGGTCCCAACCCCAGGCC
>NZ_SMKF01000136.1 GCF_004348325.1 Micromonospora sp. KC213
CCACGACCCCGCCCACCACGACGCCGCCGACCTGGAGCCCACCGAGCAGCCCGCCACCCACCACGCCGCCGGCTGCCGCCGCGTGCACGGCCACCTACCGATCCACCGGGCAGTGGTCCGGCGGCTTCCAGGGCGAGATCGAGGTGACCGCCGGCACCACCCCGATCCGTGGGTGGACGGTCACCTGGACGCTGGCCGGCGGCCAGCAGATCACCCAGGCATGGAACGCCACGCTCACCACCAGCGGGTCCACGGCGACGGCGAGAAACGTCAGCTACAACGGGGCGCTCGCCGCCGGCGCCAAGGCCAGCTTCGGCTTCATCGGTTCCGGCCCGCACTCCACCCCGACGCCGAGGTGCGGCGCGACGGCATGACCCGGACCGGCCCGGGGCGACCCCGCCAGCCCCGGGCCGGCCCACCCACATGCACCGAAACACATCGCTGGAAATAGCGGGCATCGAACCTGGCGTGAGGGACGACCAGGGCATACCGATACCATCGGGAGGAATCTCATGCGCCTACTCCACTTCCTCACCACCGGCGCGACCGCGCTGCTGCTGACCGTCACGGCCACGGTCCTGCCCGGCGCGCCCGCCCAGGCCGCCGCCTGGTCCTCGTCCGACCGGTGGGGCACCTGGCGCAGCGGTGGCTACACCGTCTACAACAACGTCTGGGGCAACGGCCACGGCCCCCAAACCATCACGGCCAACTCCCCCAGCAACTGGTGGGTGTGGGCCAACCACCCCAACACCGGCGGCATCAAGTCCTACCCGAACGCCACCCGCCACATCGGCCGGCGGGTCAGCCAGTTGGGGACGGTCACCAGCAACTTCCACGTCACCGTCCCTACCAGCGGGGTCGCCTTCACCACCGCGTACGACATCTGGACCACCGACCACGCCCACGAGATCATGCTGTGGATGAACAAGTACGGCCCGGTGGGCCCACTGGGCAGCTACCAGACCCGAGCCACGGTGGGCGGGCACACCTGGGACATCTACCGGGGCTCCAACGGGCACAACCAGGTCTACTCGTTCATCCGGACCAGCAACACCAACGCGGGTACGGTCACCGTCACGGCGGTCGCCCAGTGGATCCGCAACCGGGGCTGGTTCGGTGACGTGACCATCGGCGACGTGCAGCTCGGCTACGAGATCACCTCGTCCGCCGGCGGCAAGACCTTCACCACCAACTCCTTCTCCGTCACCGGCTGACAGGACCGACAGCCGGCCGGCGCACTGGCCGCCGGAGCGCGTGAGGCAGACCGCGATCGAGGGGCCGGCGTCACCCGCGCCGGCGGCGTGACCGGAGCAGCCCGAGCAGCACCAGCACCGCCACGCCGATCCCGACCAGCCCCACCCCGACCGGTGCCGCGCCAGCCTTCCTGCCGAGCTCCGGCGCGGGCACCACGTCGGGGCCGGCGGTCGACGCGGACGGGGTCACGCTCGGGCGACGTACCGGCGGGGCCGCCGTCTGCTGCGCCACCGGCGGCGCATCCGCCGACGGCAGCGGGTAGCGCAGCACCGCCGGGCGGGTGCCCGGCGGTGCGTCGGTGGTCTCGGAGACGGTGAGCAGGAAACGGCCGTCGCGGCTGTAGGTGACCGCCTCACCCTGTGGCTCGTCGGGCAGCGGCACCACCCGTGGCGTGGAGTTGGTCAGCGCGGCGAGCACGTCGCCGTCGGGGACGTCGTACTCGAAGGCGTCGGCGTAGCTGCGCAACACCACCCGCCGCCGGTCCGGGGCCGTCGCCGCGCCGGTGACCAGGCGTCGGCCAAGGAAGCCGTACGGATTGTCGGTGGTCGTCGCGGGCAGCCGCACCTCGCCGACCCGGGACAGCGGCACCGTCCGCCCCGGCCGCGGCGGGGTCGCCGGTGCGTACAGCCCGGCGCCACCGACCTGCTTGGTCACCACCAGCGGCCGGCCATCGCCGGTGACCAGCAGCGCCTCGGCGTCGTGCGGACCGTCGGGATAGCTCATCCGATGCAGCACCGGCCGCCGCTGCCCCGGCCGCAGCGTCCACACCGCGATGGTGTCGCGGGTCCGGTCGTTGTCGCCGATGTCGGCCACCCACACGGTGCCGTCGGCGGTCACCGCCAGATCCTCCGTGTCGCGGGGGCGGGACGGATAGCGTACGGCGCGGGTCACGGCGCAGCCACCGTCGAGGAAGAAGATCCGGCGGTGTGACTCCTCGTCGCTGCCGTCGTTGACCGCGACGAAACCGTCGCCGGTGGCGACCAACCCGGAGATCTCGTCCAGCCGCCCATCGGTCACCCGACACACCGTGGTTGCGGGGGACGCCGGTGCGGCCACCGCCCCGCCGGGGACCACGGCGGCGAGAAGGACGCCGACCAGGAGCGGCAGGTGGAGTCGCCGAGGCCGTACCGGCAGCACCATGGTCCCCACCGGCGGTCAGGTGGTGGCGGGCGGTGCGGACCGCGTCGCCTGCCGGACGTGCTGGGCGATCACCGCGTACGTCTGCCGGGCCTGCTCGATGTCGCTGATGTCGTAGGCGTGGTCGACCTGCGGCACGTCCCGGTGGGCGACCAGCGCGCCGGCCTCGCGCAACCGCTGTGCGTACCGCTGGCCCTCCGCGCGGAGCACGTCGTACTCGGCCGTGATGACCAGCGCGGGGGCGATTCCGGTGAGGTCCGAGTCGTCCGCCGGGCCGGCGGGTGACACCAGCCGGTCGGCGCGCATGGTCCGCTCCGGCACGTACGCGTTGTCGAAGATGTCTCCCAGCCACGGCCGGAGTACCGGCCGGTCGATCACCGACCGCTTGTCCCGCACGTCCGTGGCGAGGTCCAACGGCGCGTAGTGCAACACCTGCAGCGCGATCGCCGGCCCACCCTGCTCCCACGCCTGGCGCGCCGCCGCCGCGGCGAGCGCGCCACCGGCGCTCTGCCCGCCGACGGTCAGCCGGCACCCGTCCCACCCCTGGTCCGTACCGTGCTCGGCCACCCAGCGCACCACCTCGAAGACCTGCCGTGGTGCGGCGGGGAACCGGTGCTGTGGCGCGACCACGTAGTCGACGTTGACGACCACGACCCCGGCCACGGCGGCCAGGTACCGGCACAACGGGTCGTCGTACTGCACGCCCCGCATCACGTACCCGCCGCCGTGCAGGTTGACATGCACCGGCGGGTGCCGGTCCGGCCCGGACGGGCGGTAGACGACGGCCCGTGCGGGCGCGATCGAGGTGGGGATGGTGAGCTGCCGCGTGGTGCCCGGACACTCGGGGAAGACCTTGCCGCGCCGCCGGCCGGTCGTGCCGACCACCGCCGGGGCCAGCGCCTGCAGCACCCGCGCCGTCACTGCGGCGACCCGTGGCCTGGCCAGAACGGACATGCGTCCTCCATCGACGTGGGAGCGGACGCCACCCGAGGGCGGCACCGGTGCCGTCCGACGGGCGCCGACCGCTGGGCACCGCCGGAACCAGCCGCCGGACGCGCCGCAGATCAATCCGATGGTACGGCGGCGGGAGCGGCACCGCAGGCGCACGACCACCACCCGGTGACTATGCCGACCGGCCCCGCAGCTTGCCGAAGAAGGCACGAATGTCGGCCGCGTGCGCCTCGGGCACCTCCATGGCCACGAAGTGACCGCCGGGGTTTCCCTCCGGCCAGTGGATGATCGTGTTGTCGCGCTCGGCGAGCCGCCGCATCAACGCCGACCCGCCCCCGTACACCCCGGACGGCACCCGTTGCTGCCCCTGCGGCCAGGCGAAACCGCCGTCGTCGGCCAGCGTCAGGCGCTCGTACATGGGCCACGAGGACGACCCCGACGTGCCGGTAAACCAGTACAGACTCACGTTGGTGAGGATGTGGTCCAGGGCTATGGCCTGCTCGGGCGTCTCGGTCAGGAAGCTGAACTCCTTGAACTTCTGCATGATCCAGGCCAGCAGACCGACGGGTGAGTCGTGCCAGGCGTACGCGAAGGTCTGCGGTGCGGCCCGCAGCAGCGCGTGGTGGTCCACCCCGCCGTTCATCCACTGCTGCATCTGCGCCCACTCCGCGCGCTCGGCTTCATTCATGTCCGGCACGTCGGCCTCGCTCGGGAAGCCGAAGCCGTCGTCGATGTGCACGCCGACGACGTGTTCCGGCGCTACCCTCGCCACCGCCGGAGCCACGTACGCCCCGAGGTCGCCGCCCTGGGTGCCGTACCGGTCGTAGCCGAGGCGGTGCATCAGTTCGGCCCACATCCGGGCGACCCGCTCGAGGGTGCCGCCGGCCTCCGCCGGAGCCTGCGAGAACCCGAAGCCGGGCAGCGACGGCGCCACCACGTGGAAGGCCTGCGCCGGGTCGCCGCCGTGGGCGCGCGGGTCGGTCAGCGGCCCGATGAGTTCACTGAACTCCACGATGGAGTTCGGCCAACCGTGCGTCAGCAGCAGTGGCAGCGCGTCCGGCTCTGGTGAGCGTACGTGCAGGAAGTGCACCCGCAGCCCGTCGATGTCGGTGATGAACTGCGGGAAGGTGTTCAACCGCGCCTCGTGCCGGCGCCAGTCGTAGCCCGTCGCCCAGTAGTCGGCCACGTCGCGCAGGTAGTCCAGCGGCACCCCCCGGTTCCAGCCCTCGCCGGGTAGCTGTCGGGGCCAGCGGGTCCGGGTGAGGCGGTCACGCAGATCATCGAGGTCCGCTTGCGGAATGTCGATCCGGAATGGCGTCATGCCGGCCACGCTACGATCCATGTAGGTCAGAGGTTGTCACACATCGGTGGCATTCTGTCGCTCATGTCCGACGCCCCCGCCCGACTGCTGAGCCTGCTGTCGTTGTTGCAGACCCCCCGCGAGTGGCCCGGCAGCGAACTGGCCGCCCGCCTGGACGTCAGCCTGCGCACCATCCGCCGCGACGTGGAGCAGCTACGCGACCTGGGTTACCCGGTGCGGGCCACGATGGGCGTGACCGGTGGGTACCGGCTGGTCGCCGGCAAGGCCATGCCACCGCTGCTGCTCGACGACGAGGAAGCCGTGGCGATCACGGTCGGCCTGCGTACGGCCGCCCGACAGGCGGTGGCCGGGATCGGCGAGGCATCGGTACGGGCGCTGGCGAAACTCGAACAGGTGCTGCCGTCCCGGCTGCGCCACCGGGTCGGCGTGCTCGGCGCGGCCACCGTGCCGCTGCCGACCTGGGACCGGCCCACCGTCGACCCCGAACACCTGACCACGCTGGCGGCGGCCAGCGGCAACCGCGAGCGGCTGCGGTTCGCCTACCGGCGGCATGACGGCACGAGCGGCGAACGGCTGGTCGAGCCGTACAAGCTGGTCGCCGGCGGTCATCGCTGGTACCTCGTCGCCTACGACAACGACCGGGACGACTGGCGGATCTTCCGGGTGGACCGGATCAGCGAGCCGCGTCCGACCGGGGCGCGCGGCCCCGCACGGGCTTTACCCGCACCCGACGCCGCCGCCTACGTGTCCGACAAGCTGCACCGACTGGCCCCCGTGTACCGGGCGGTGGCGACCCTGCACGCGTCGGTCACGCAGGTGGCCGACCGGCTTGGCACCTCCACCGCCGGCCTGGAGCCGATCGACGCCGATAGCTGCCGGCTCACCAGCCACACCGACACCCTGGAGTGGCTCGCCTGGCACCTGCTGTCGCTCGGCTGCGAGTTCGAGGTGCACCAACCCCCGGAACTGGTCGCCCACCTGCGCGACATCGGCGGTCGGGCCAGCCGGGCTGCCGGTCCGCCGCCCCACACCGCGCCGAACGGCGACCGGCCCGGGTGAGGCGAGGGGCGCGCCCCGCCGCCCGGGCCGGTCGTTCGATGGCCGTGAGGCACCCGGAGCCGCCGCCACGACTCCTCGTCGCGGGCGGCGACCGAACCCCCTCTTGACCGTGTACGGCGTACACCCTAACCTCCAGACCAGGTGTACGGCGTACACTCGGCGCGGATCGTCGACGTGTCGACCTGCGGAACCAGAGAAGGAAGGCCCGCCGTGTCCCCCTCCGCACGACGAGAATGGCTCGCGCCCGTCCTGTTGCTCTCACTCAGCGTCGTGCCGGTGCTCGCCGGCGCCCTGCGGTTGGCCGAGCTGGCCGGCGGGGCACCGATCGAGCCGGAGAACGCCCGCTTCTTCGCCGCACCCGGGCCCGTGGTGGTGCACATCGTGACCGCGAGTTTCTACTGCCTCGTGGGTGCCTTCCAGTTCGCGCCCACCCTGCGCCGCCGGCGGCCCGGCTGGCACCGCACCGCCGGACTGCTGCTCATCCCGTGCGGGCTCGCCGCGGCGCTGTCGGGTCTCTGGATGACCGTGTCCTACCCGCAGCCGCCGGGTGACGGCGTACTCCTGACCGGATTCCGGCTGCTGTTCGGCTCCGCGATGGTCGGGTCCATCGTCCTCGGCTTCGCCGCCGTGCGGCGACGGGACATCGCCCGGCACCGCACCTGGATGACCCGCGGCTACGCGATCGGCCTGGGCGCCGGCACCCAGGTACTGACGCTCGGGCCGTGGATCGTCGCGTTCGGTCAGACCAGCGAGCTCAGTCGCGCTCTGCTGATGCT
Organism: Micromonospora sp. KC213; assembly: GCF_004348325.1. Lineage (GTDB taxonomy): Bacteria > Actinomycetota > Actinomycetes > Mycobacteriales > Micromonosporaceae > Micromonospora. Next base: position 6,499 of record NZ_SMKF01000136.1, read on the forward strand.
CGCCGGTTGGCTGATCAACCTGGCCGTGGCCGAACATGTCATCCGGCGGCACAAGAGCCGACGGACGGCCCACCGCGCCGCCGTTGCCGCCGCGACCGGGCGAGCCGACATGGCAGCACCAGGCCGGTGAGGGCACCGCCGCGCCCGCGGGCGACCCGGAAGCTCAGCGCGGGGTGAGCAGGTAGTCCTCCGCGTCGGCGCTCCAGGCCAGGTCGATGACCCCGGCCGTGGCCGCCGCCTTGCAGAACTGCAGGAAGCCGCGGTACCCGAGTTTCTGCTCGCTGAAGTCGGACCGGGCCCGCCGCAGCTGGTTCTTCAGCCCGGAGAGCGCGACCGGGCCACCGGCCGCGGCCAGCTCCGCCACCACGGTACGCAGCAGCCCGAAGGCCACCTCCCGATCGCCGTGCTCGGGCAGCGACACCTCGGGGTCGCCCTTGGCCGGCCCCTCGGCCAGTTCGACGACGTTGTGCGCGGCGAGGTGGCGCAGCAACTCACCGAAGGTGCGGAACCCGTAGTCGGACTCGCTGAAGGTCGGATCCTTGCGTAACAGGGTGAGCTTGAGCCGGGACGCCGTCACCGTACCGCCGGCGCCGCCCTGCAGACCGGCCACGGTCTGCGCGACGACCACGGCGAGCGCGTCCACGTCACGGACCCGCTCCTGCTCGGTGGCCGGCGTCCGGTCCAGGTCCTGCTCGGCCTGCGCGCCGGCGTCCGGCAGCCGAGCCGGGCGGCCCCGCTGGCCACGCGCCGGCGGAAGGTCGACCCCTTCGAGCCGGTCGTAGTAGAGGAACTCGTCGCAGGCGGGCGGCAGCAACGCCGAGGTGGACTTCTCCACGCCGACCCCGATCACCCGCTTGTTGAGTTCGCGGAGCTTGTGCACCAGTGGGGTGAAGTCGCTGTCGCCGGTGCAGATGACGAAGGTGGAGATGTAGTCACGTTCGAAGGCCAGCTCCACCGCGTCGACCGCCATCTTGATGTCGGCGGCGTTCTTGCGGGAGGCGCCCATCCGCTGGGGAATCTCGATCAGCTCCACGTGGGAGCGGGTGAGCATCCGCCGGTCCTCGTCGAAGTACGACCAGTCCGCGTACGCCCGCCGCACGACCACCCGTCCGCGCTCGGCGAGGGCGTCGGCGATCGGCCGGAAGTCGAAGGGCCGCCCGCCGTGATGGTCACGCGCCCCGAGGGCCAGGTTCTCGTAGTCGAGGAACAGTGCGATGCGGTCTTCTTGATCCACCTGGTCAGCGTACGCCCGACGGCGCCGCCCTGCCGCGGCACGCGCATGGGGTCGATGGAGGGCGATTCCACCACCCGCCGGTCACGCGCCGCAGGCGGCTCCGGCGCAGGCGGCATCCGCCCGGCAGTTCCTGCGGTAGGCGGTCGGGCTCAGTCCGTGGATCCGCTTGAAGGCGGAGCTGAAGCCGAACGCGTCCGCGTAGCCGACCTCGTGGGCGACCGCGCCGACGGTCATGGTGGATCCGGTGAGCAGATCGGCGGCGACGCTCATCCGCCAGTGGGTCAGGTAGGCCAACGGCGGCTCCCCGACCAACCCACCGAACCGGTCGACCAGCGTGGTGCGCGACACCCGTGCCTCGCGGGCCAGGGTGGCCAGCGTCCACGGCTTGTCCGGCGCGGCGTGCATCGCCCGCAGCACCGGACCGACGACGCTGTCGTCGAAGCCGCGGACCCAGCCGGACCCGGCGACCTCCGGTTGGTCGAACCACTCCCGCAGCGTGCACACCATCAGCCAGTCGACGAGGCGGTCCCGGACGACCTGTCGGCCCGGTGGGCACGCGGCGGCCTGGGCCTCGAGGAACTCGCGTACCACAGCGCAGTCGTCGCTGTCGGGAACCACCAGCACGGGGGGCAGCACGTCGAGCAGCCGCCGGGACACGGCGCTGCGCACGTGGTACGTGCCGGTCAGCAGAACCGTGTGGGCGGTGGTGCTCGGCCCCACCGACGACGTCGTTCGGGGCCGGTCGGTGAGGACGGCCTTTCCGTGCCCCCGCACGATCGCGGTGTCGCCCACCCGTAGCCACCGTGGCTCCGCGTTGTCGGCGACGGAGAGCCACCCCCCGCCCCGCAACGGCGCGCACAGGGTCAGCGACGCCTCGTCGGCGAACCGCAGCGACCACGGCGGCGACAACTCGGTACGAGAGAGGTCGGCCCCGGCCGCGCGAACGCCCCGGAGCAGATCGTCGATCGGATCCACGGCATCGACGATAGCGGCCCGGACGATCACACATGACGGGCGTACGACCGGCCATGCCCGTGGCGGATCATCGCCGGTTGACTGGTCACCATGACAGCACACGGAAATCCGATCGTGGTTCTCGCGGCGACGGGCAAGACCGGACGCCGACTGGTACGCACCCTGCGGACGGCGGGCAGGCAGGTCCGGGCGGCGTCCCGCACCAGCGAGGTCCGTTTCGACTGGTCCGACCAGGACACCTGGCCTGCCGTGCTGGAGGGGGCGGGTGCGGTCTACCTCGTCGCGCCCGAGGATCCGGCGCTGGCCCGCCCCTTCGTCCAGCAGGCCACCGCGGCGGGGGTCCGGCGTGTCGTGGCGCTGTCCGGTCGCGGCATCGAGCAGGTCGCGGCGGACTCCTTCCAGGGCATGTCCGCCACCGAGCGGGCGGTACGCGAATCGGACGCGGAGTGGACGATCATCCGCCCCAACAACTTCTGCCAGAACTTCGACGAGGACCTGTGGCACGCGCCGCTGCGGGCCGGCCGGTTGGCCCTGCCGATCGGGGCCGTGCCGGAGCCGTTCATCGACGCCCAGGACGTCGCCGACGTGGCGGCGGCACTACTGACGACCGACGGCCACCACGGGCAGGTCTACGAGCTGTCCGGCCCTCGGGCGTTGACCTTCGCGGAGGCGGTCGCCACGATGGCGGCGGCGGCCGGGCGACCGATGCGGTACGCGGAGCTCACCCCGCAGGAGTACCGGGCCGAACTGCTGGCCGAGGGTGTTCCCGAGGAGGTCGCGGCGGACCTCGGGGGGATGTTCGCCGGCATGCGTGCGGGGTACACCGCCGAGCCCGTCGACGGGGTGCGTCGGGTGCTCGGCCGCGAGCCCGTCGACTTCGACCAGTACGCGGCCCGCGCTGCGGCCGCCGGCGCGTGGTCGTAGCGAAGCGACGCGGATATCGCCCGCCTCTCATATTCCAGGAAAACGCTCCTGCATTTTGGGATGACGGGAGTAGGGTCACCGGCATGACGAACACGCAGAACCGTTACACCCACGGCCATCACGAGTCCGTCCTGCGCTCGCACCGGTGGCGCACGGCGGAGAACTCGGCCGCGTACCTGCTGCCACACCTCACCGCCGGAATGTCCCTGCTCGACGTCGGCAGCGGCCCCGGCACGCTGACCGCCGACCTCGCGAGCCGCCTCAGCCCCGGGCGGGTGACCGCCGTGGAACCGGACCCGGCGGTCCTCGACCTGGCCCGCCAGGAGGCGGCCCGCCGAGAGGTGACCAACGTGGACTTCGTCGCGGGCGACGTGCACGGGCTGCACCTGCCCGACGCCACGTTCGACGTCGTCCACGCCCACCAGGTCCTGCAACACGTCGCGGACCCGGTACGGGCGCTGCGGGAGATGCGGCGGGTATGCCGACCCGGGGGCGTGGTGGCAGCCCGCGACAGCGACTACTCCGCCTTCACCTGGTTCCCCTCGGAGCCGGCGCTGGACGACTGGTTGACGTTGTACCGGCGGCTGGCCCGGGCCAACGGCGGTGAACCCGACGCCGGGCGGCGACTGCTGTCGTGGGCCCGGGCGGCCGGGTTCACCGACGTCACCGCCACGGCCGGCACCTGGTGCTTCGCGACTGCGACCGACCGGCGCTGGTGGGCCGACATGTGGGCGCAGCGGGTGCGCGAGTCCGACCTGGCCCGCCAAGCGGTCGACACGGGCGCGGCCACCCGGGCCGACCTGGACCGGATCGCGGACGGTTGGCTGCGCTGGGCCGCCGCCGACGACGGCTGGCTGGTGGTCCTGCACGGCGAGATCGTCTGCCGCGCCTGAACCGGCCCGGCCGGCATCGTCACTGGTGATGCAGCATTCGCGACTTCAAACTCCGCCATTGTCACGACTTCACGGTGAGATTCTCACCTTCCGCACGTGACTGATCACACTTTGCTCATCCGATGGCCGGCCGCAGGATTGACAGCAACCGATCAGGCGGCGGAGGCAGACGACATGGATGACCGGTACGACTCGTACTGCGCGGTCGACCCGCTCTTCTACGACTCGTTGGCCAACGCGAACGCCGAGCCCACCGGCTACGCGACCGACCGATCGCTGCCAGCCGGCTGGGAGTGCGAGGTCAAGGACGACTGGCTGGTCCACGGTCCGGTTGGCGGTTCCCTACCCCCGCAGGGCTGGAAGATCCACGTGTCGGCCTGCCTGGACAACGCCGAGCGGGTGCTGATCCGGGTGATGGACTACTGCCAGCCACGGGGCATCCCGTTCAAGCACCTGCGAGGACCGCGGATGCTGCTGATGCGCAACAGCAAGTACGCCCGCCGGGGCGCCAGCGGCAAGTTCGTCACCGTCTACCCCCGCGACGACGCGGAGCTGGAGCTGACCGCCAAAGAGCTGGCGGCGCTGCTCGACGGCGAACCCGGGCCGTACATCCTCAGCGACCTGCGCTACGGCGACGGCCCGGTCTACCTGCGCTACGGCGGTTTCGCCGCCCGTTTCTGCCTCTCCCCCGACGGGCAGGTCGTCCCCGCGATCGCCGACCCGAACGGCACGCTGGTGCCGGACCGCCGGGACCCGGTCTTCCACACCCCCGAATGGGTCACGCTGCCCGACTTCCTCGCCCCGCACCTGGCCGCCCGCAACGCCGCCAACACCGCCGACCTGCCGTACCGGATCGACAAGGTGATCCACTTCTCCAACGGTGGCGGTCTGTACGAGGCGCGCGACACCCGCACCGGTGCGCGGGTGGTGCTCAAGGAGGCCCGCCCGTACGCGGGACTGGACGCCACCGGCACCGACGCGGTGACCCGGCTGCGCCGCGAGGCCGAGATGCTGCGCCGGCTGGCCGACGTGCCGCACCTGGTGCGGGTGCACGACGAGTTCTCGTTCGGCGGCCACGAGTTCCTGGCGTTGACGTTCGTCGAGGGCCGCCCGCTCAACCAGCTCGTCGTGGAACGCCACCCGCTGGTCCACCCCGACGCCGACCCCGACGCCTACACCCGGTGGGCGCTGGACGTGCACCGGCAGGTCACCGAGGCGGTCGACGCCGTCCACGCCCACGGGATCGTCTACGGCGACCTGCACATGTTCAACATCATGGTCGGCGACGACGGCACCGTCACCCTGATCGACTTCGAGGTCGCCGTCCCCGTCGACGAGGCGGTGCGGCCCGCGCTGCGCAACCAGGCCTTCGCCGCGCCGCGCGACCGCACCGGCGCCGCCGTCGACCGGTACGCCCTGGCCTGCCTGCGGCTGGCGCTGTTCCTGCCGCTGACCGCGATGCTGCGGCTGGCCCCCGAGAAGGCCCTGCACCTGGCCGACATCGTCGCCGAGCGCTTCCCCGTCCCGCGCCACCTGCTCGACGAGACCGTCGCCGAGATCACCGGCGGCACCCCGGGCCTGACCGTCGCGGTCCGGGACACCCTGCGCGTCGAACCAGAGGACTGGCCCGGACTGCGGGACCGACTAGCCACCGCGATCACCGCCAGCGCCACCCCGCACCGCGACGATCGGCTCTTCCCCGGCGACATCCGGCAGTTCTCCGGCACCGACGGCGGGCTCGGCATCGCGCACGGCGCCGCCGGGGTGCTGTGGGCGCTGCACTCCGCGGGCGTCCCCACCGACCCCGAGCACGAACGGTGGCTCGTCGATCGGGCACGCCAACCCGACTCCGGCAGCCGACTGGGCTTCTACGACGGACTGCACGGCATCGCCTACGTGCTGGACCGGCTCGGCCACCGCGACGCGGCCCTGCGGTTGCTCGACATGTGCCTGGACGAGCCGTGGACACAACTGGGCAACGACCTGACCGGCGGCCTGTCCGGAATCGCGCTCAACCTCACCCACTTCGCCGCCGTCACCGGCGAACGGCGCTACGCCGACGCCGCCCGGCAGGCCGTCGGCCTGGTCGTCGACCGGCTCGGCGACGTCGACTCCGTCGCCGAGATCAGCGGCGGACGCCACCCGTACGCGGGACTGATGCGCGGCGGCGCCGGGGTGGCGCTGATGCTGCTGCGCCGCTACGAACTCGACGGCGACCCGGCGTTGCTCGACCACGCCGCCACCGCACTCCGGCAGGACCTGCGCCGGTGCGTGCGGCGCGACGGGGGGCATCTGGAGGTCAACGAGGGCTGGCGGACCATGCCGTACCTCGCCGAGGGCAGCGTCGGCATCGGACTGGTCCTCGACCAGTACCTGCGCCACCGCCCCGACGAGGAGCTGCACACCGCGGCGAGGCAGATCCGGGGCTGTGCCGACTTCCCGTTCTACGCCCAGTCCGGCCTCTTCGCCGGCCGCGCCGGGATCGTGGCCTACCTGACCGCCCGGGGCGACCACGACGCCGCCCTGCAGCAGGCACGACTGCTCAGCTGGCACGCCCTGCCGTACCAGTCCGGCACCGCGTTTCCCGGCGACCAGCTGCTGCGGCTGTCCATGGACCTGGCCACCGGCACCGCCGGTGTGCTGACCGCGCTGGCCACGACCCGGCCGGCCGGTGTGGCCGAAGCCGTCCAGCTGCCGTTCCTGACCCCACTGACCGACGCCACCCCGATGGCCGCCCCGGCCGTGAACGGCTGATCGGCCCACAGCTCCCCGGGGGTCACCCCGGGGCCCACCGACCCGACACACACGGAAAGGAGGTGCCACGACATGGCTCTGCTCGACCTCCAGGGGATGGAGCTGCCGGCCGCCGAGCGCACCGGCGGCGGCAGCCAGGCCAGCCTGCTGCTCTGCGGCGACAGCTCGCTGAGCGTCACCACCTGCAAGTGACCCCCACGGTCGTCGGTTCGACGACCACCACAGCTACCCCGTCCGCACCACCGAAGAGAAAGAAGGACCGAGATGGCTCTGCTCGACCTCCAGGGAATGGAACTGCCGGCCGCCGAGCGCACCGGCGGCGGCAGCCGCGCCAGCCTGCTGCTCTGCGGCGACAGCTCGCTGAGCGTCACCACCTGCAAGTGACCTGACAATCGGTTCGCCTGGCCCCGGACCCGGTACCCACCGGTCCGGGGCCGCGCGACGGAGAGAGGGGCGATGGACTCCGCCGACCGGCTCCTGCTCCGCGCCGTCGGCTCCGCCGGCTGGTGGACCCCGGTGCTGGCGGTGGCCGCGGTGATCGGCGTGGCCGCCGAACTCGCGCTGCCCGCCGCGCTGGGCCGGGCCGTGGACGCCGCCGTCGGCACCGCCCCCGACGCCTCGCCCGACCGGTGGCTGCTCACCGTCGTCGGGCTGATCGCCGTGCTGGTCACCACCGGTGCGATCGCCGACTACGGCACCGGTGCGGCGACCGCCCGCTCGGTGGCCGCGCTGCGGCACGCCCTGGTCCGGCACCTGTTCGCCCTCGACCCGCGCGCCGCGGCCCGCCGCCCGGTGGGCGACCTGGTGGGCCGTCTGGTCGGCCAGGTCGCCGACGCCGGCCAGGCCGCGCCCACCGCCGTGCGGGCCGCCACCGTGCTGCTGCCCCCGCTGGGCAGCCTGGTCGCGCTCACCCTGATCGACCCGTGGCTCGGCCTCACCTTCGTGTTGGGGGTGCTGCTGCTGGGGGTGCTGCTGCGCCGCTTCGTCGCCGACGCCTCCGCTGCCGTCGCCGGCTACCAGCAGGCCCAGGGCGCACTCGCCGGCCGGCTCGTCGAGGCCCTGGCCGGGGCCCGCACCATCGCCGCCGCCGGCACCGCAGACCGCGAGGTCGTCCGGGTGCTCGCCCCCGTCACGGCGCTGCGCGCGTACGGCGCGCGAACCTGGACCGTGCTGGCCGGGGCGGCGACCCGCGGCGCGGTACTCAACCCGCTGCTGCAACTGGCCGTGGTCGCCGTCGGCGGACTGTCGTTGGCCGCCGGTCGGTTGACCCCGGGCGAACTGCTGGCCGCCCTGCAGTACGCCGCACTCGGCGCCGGGCTGGGCACCGTGGTGAGCACCCTGCACACGGCGGTACGGGTACGCGCCGGCTGCCGCCGCGCCACCGACGTGCTCGACGATCAGGTGCGCCGGCACGGCACCCGCACCCTGCCGCCCGGCCCGGGTGAGCTGGAACTGCGCGGGGTCAGCGTCCGAGGCGACGACGGGCGGATCCTGCTCGATCGGATGGACCTGCGGGTCCCGGGCGGGGCGCTGCTCGCCGTCGTGGGCGCGTCCGGTTCGGGCAAGTCGCTGCTGGCCGCCGTCGCCGGGCGACTGCGCGACCCGGACACCGGCGAGGTACGCCTCGACGGTGTGCCGCTGCCGGAGCTGACCGCGGCGGCCCTGCGCAGTGCGGTCGGCTACGGTTTCGAACGGCCCGTGCTGGTCGGCGAGACCGTCGGCGAGGCCGTCGCGGGTGAGGCCGATCCGGTGCCGTTGGTCGCCGCGGCGGCCATCGACGACTTCGTCGCGCGGTTGCCCGACCGCTACCACACCCCACTGGCCGACGTCGCCATGTCGGGCGGGGAACGGCAGCGCCTGGGGCTGGCCCGCGCGCTGCGCGCCGAGCGGCTGCTGATCCTCGACGACGCCACGTCCAGCCTGGACACCGCCACCGAGTACCGGGTGACCCGGACGCTGACCGCCGCGGCCGACGGGCGTACCCGGATCGTGGTCACCCACCGGGCCGACCTGGCTGCCCGGGCGGACCTGGTGGCCTGGCTGGACGGCGGTCGGCTCCGTGCGGTCGCCCCGCACGCGACGCTGTCTGCCGACCCCGACTACCGCTCGGTGTTCCCGTCGTGACCACGGTCGGGCAGGTGACCCTCGCGGCGCTGCGGGCCCGCCGCGGCGAGCTGTGGCGGCTGGCCGGCTGGTCGCTGGCCGAGGCGCTACCGGCGCTGCTGGCGGGCCTGCTGACCGCGCGGGCGATCGACCACGGGTTCCTGGCCGGTCGGCCGGGGGCCGGGCTGCTCTGGCTCGGCCTGCTCGCCCTCGCCGTGCTCGTCGGCGCGGCCGGCACCCACCGGGCGTATGCCCTGCTCGGCGCGGTGGTCGAACCGTTCCGCGACGACCTGCTGCGCCGGGTGGTCACCGGCGCGGTGGCCGGCGCGACCGTTGGGCGGGGCGACGACGCCGCTGTGGCCCGGTTGACCCACCAGGTGGAGATGGTCCGGGACACCTACGCGGGCCTGCTGATGGTGGTGCGCGGCTTCCTGTTCGCCACCGGCGCCGCCCTCGTCGGCCTGTTCTCCCTGGCCGCACCGGTCGGGCTGCTGGTGGCCGGGCCGATGCTGGCCGGTCTGGGGCTGTTCGCGGCGGCCCTGCCCGCGATGATCGCGCGGCAGCGGCAGTACGTGCTGGCCGGTGAGGACCTGGGTCGCGCCGCGGTGACGGCGGTGACCGGCCACCGCGACGTCACCGCCAGCGGCGCGCGGGACCGGGTCACCCGGTGGGTCGGCGGGCACATCGACCGGCAGGCCCGGGTGGAGCGACGGTTGGCGACCATGGCGGTCACCCGGGGCCTCACCCTGGCCGTCGGCGGATGGCTGCCGGTGCCGGTGGTGCTGCTGGCGACTGGGTGGCTGGTCGGGCAGGGGCTCGGACCCGGCGCGGTGCTCGGCGCACTCGTCTACGTGGTGCACGGCGTGCAACCCGCCCTGCACACCCTGGTCCACGGGGTCGCCGCTGGCGGGCTGCGGTTCGCCGTCACCCTCGACCGGCTGCTGCGGACCCACGCCCCCGCCGCGTCGGTCATCCCCCG
>NZ_SMKF01000137.1 GCF_004348325.1 Micromonospora sp. KC213
GGGGGTGACAGGGCCGTCAGGTGGCCGTCGGGAACTGGAGACTCGCCACGACCGGGTGCTCCACGTGCGGCCATCGGGCGGTGACCACCTTGGCCCGGCTGTAGAACCGCACGCCGTCCGGTCCGTGGATGTGCGACTCGCCGAACAGCGAGTCCTTCCAGCCGCCGAAGGAGTGGTAGGCCATCGGCACCGGAATCGGGACGTTGATGCCGACCATGCCGACGGTGACCGACCGCTGGAACCGTCGGGCCGCCTCGCCGCTGGCCGTGAAGATGGCCGTGCCGTTGCCGTACGGGTTGGCGTTGATCAGTGCGATCGCGTCGTCGAGGGTGTCGACGCGGACGACCACCACGACCGGACCGAAGATCTCGTCCCGGTAGGCGTCCATCTCGGCGGTGACGTGGTCCAGCACGGTGGGACCGACGAAGAACCCGTCCTCGTGTCCGGGGACCGTCAGCTTCCGCCCGTCCACCACCAGCGTGGCGCCCTGCGCCTCGCCCGAGTCGATGTAGCCGATGATCCGCTCGCGCGCCTCCCGGGTCACCACCGGACCCATCTCACTGCTGTCGTCCCGGCCGGGGCCGACCCGGACCTGCGTGGCCTTGCCGCGCAGCACCTCGACGAGACGGTCACCGGCGGCGCCCACCGCGATCGCGACGGAGATGGCCATGCACCGCTGTCCGGCCGAGCCGAAGGCCGCCGCGGTCAGGTGGTTGGCGGCGAACTCCAGGTCGGCGTCCTCCAGCACCACCGCGTGGTTCTTCGCCCCACCGAGGGCCTGTACCCGCTTGCCGGTGGCGGACGCGCGGCCGTGGATGTACCGGGCGATGGGTGTGGAGCCGACGAACGACACCGCGGCCACCTGCGGCGCGTCGAGCAGCGCGTCCACCGCCACCTTGTCGCCGTGCACCACGTTGAAGACGCCGTCGGGCAGCCCGGCCTGCGCCCACAGCCGCGCGATCAGCAGCGACGCGGACGGGTCTTGCTCGCTGGGCTTGAGCACGAAGGTGTTGCCGCAGGCGATGGCGACCGGGTGCATCCAGCTCGGCACCATCACCGGGAAGTTGAACGGGGTGATCCCGGCGACGACCCCGAGCGGCTGGCGGAAGGTGTAGGAGTCCACTCCGCCGGAGACCTGGTCGGAGTAGTCGCCCTTGAGCAGCTGCGGGATGCCGCAGGCGAACTCCACCACCTCCAGCCCGCGCTGCACCTCGCCACGGGCGTCGGCCAGCACCTTGCCGTGCTCGTCGGAGACGATGCCCGCCAGCTCGTCCAGGTGGTCGTACATGAGCTGCCGGAAGGCGAACAGGATGCCGGTGCGGCGGGACAGCGAGGCGTCCTGCCAGTCCTCGAACGCCCGGGCCGCCGCGGCGACCGCGGCCCGCACGTCGGCCTCCTCGGCGAGCAGCACCTCGGCCTGTGGCACGCCGGTCGCCGGGTTGAACACCGGGGCGGTGCGGTGGGAGACCCCCGCCGTCGCCGCGCCGTCGATCCAGTGCTGGATGGTTCTCACAGGTAGCTCCTCTGCGCCTTCTTGGCCGCCAGGTACGCGGTCCGCGCGGACCTGACGGTGTCCAGGTCCGACACTTCGGCGACGGGGACGTCCCACCACGCGTCGCTCGACGGCGCGTCGACGCCCGGGTCGGCGTCGACGTGGATCACCGTCACCCGGTCGGCGGCCTTGGCCTTCGCCAGCGCGTCGCGCAACCCGGCCACCGTGGCGACCCGGAGCACGTCGGCGCCGAGGCTGGCCGCGTTGGCGGCCAGGTCGACCGGGAGGACGTCGCCGTCGAGGCGTCCGCCGTCACCCCGGTAGCGGTAGGCGGTGCCGAACCGCTGGGCGCCCACCGACTCCGAGAGCCGGCCGATCGACGCGAAGCCGTGGTTCTGCACCAGCACCACGATGAGCTTCACGTGCTCCTGCACGGCGGTGACCAACTCCTGCGCCATCATCAGGTACGACCCGTCGCCCACCAGCACGAACACGTCCCGGTCCGGGGCGGCCAGCCGCACCCCGAGGCCACCGGCGATCTCGTAGCCCATGCAGGAGTAGCCGTACTCGACGTGGTAACTCTTCGGGTCCCGGGACCGCCACAGTTTGTGCAGGTCACCGGGCATCGACCCGGCGGCGCAGACGACCACGTCGCGGGCCTCGGCGCAGTCGTTGACCGCCCCGATGATCTCCGACTGGGCGGGCAGCGGCCCGTGTCCGAGGTGGTAGGCCCGCTGCACCACGGCGTCCCACTGCGCCGCCAGGTGTCCGGCCGTCTCCTGGTACGCGGCATCGGTGCGGTACCCGGACAACGCCTCGGTCAGCGCCTCCAGGGCGGCTCGGGCGTCGGCCACCAGCGCGACACCGGAGTGTTTGGCGGCGTCGAAAGCGGCGATGTTCACGTTGACGAAGCGGACCCCGGGTGCGCCGAAGACGCTGCGGGAGGCGGTGGTGAAGTCGCTGTACCGGGTGCCGATGCCGAGCACGACGTCGGCCTCGCGGGCCAGCGCGTTGGCGGCGGTGGTGCCGGTGGCGCCGATCGCGCCGACGGACAGCGGGTGGTCGTACCGCAGCGCGCCCTTGCCGGCCTGGGTCTCGGCCACCGGGATCCCGGTCGCCTCGGCGAACCGGCGCAGGGCCTCGGTGGCCTCCGCGTAGATCACCCCGCCGCCCGCGACGATCAGTGGTCGCCGGGCGCCGCGCAGCACCTCGACGGCGCGGGACAGGGCGGCCGGCTCGGGCACCGGGCGGGGCACGTGCCAGACCCGCGTGGCGAACAGTTCCTCCGGCCAGTCGTACGCCTCGGCCTGCACGTCCTGTGGCAGGGCGATGGTGGCCGCCCCGGTCTCGGCCGGGTCGGTCAGCACCCGCATGGCGCCGAGCAGAGCCGCCGGCAGCTGCTCGGGCCGCCAGACCCGGTCGAAGAAACGCGACACCGGGCGGAAGGTGTCGTTGACGCTGATGTCACCGCCGCGCGGGTCCTCGAGTTCCTGCAGGACCGGGTTGGCGACCCGGGTGGCGAAGACGTCGCCGGGCAGCAGCAGCACGGGCAGCCGGTTCACGGTGGCCAGGGCGGCCCCGGTGACCATGTTCGTCGCGCCGGGCCCGATGGACGCCGTGCAGGCCAGCGTGGACATTCGGTTGCGCATCCGGGCGAACCCCACGGCGGCGTGCACCATGCCCTGTTCGTTGCGGGCCTGCCGGTACGGCAGCGCGCCGGGGGTGGCGAGTTCCGCCTCCAGCAGCGCCTGCCCGAGGCCGGCCACGTTGCCGTGGCCGAAGATGCCGAAACAGCCCTCGAAGAGCCGGTGCTCGACACCGTCGCGTTCGGTGCGTTGGGCGGCCAGGAACCGCACGGTCGCCTGGCCCACGGTGAGCCTCATCGCCCTCCTCCGTCCACCGTCGGGGAACCGCCCTGCGGGGTGAAGGGCAGTCGCGGGTCGACCACCTGGTCGGCCCAGGTGTCGCGCACCCAGGCGTGGGCCGGGTCGTCGCAGATGAGCCAGGACCGGGCGCCGGGCCCGGCCATCACGTTGAGGTAGTAGAGGTCGTAGCCGGGCGCGGCCATCGACGGACCGTGCCAGCCGTGCGGAATCAGCACCACGTCGCCGCTGCGGACCTCGCGCAGGATGTCGATCGGCCGCTCGTCGGTGCCGTACACCCGTTGGTAGGCCGGACCACCCCCGGCCACCTCGTAGTAGTAGATCTCCTCCAGCACCGACTCGCCCGGCCGTTCCTCGTCGTGCTTGTGCGGCGGGTACGACGACCAGTTGCCGCCGGGGGTCAGCACCTCGCAGGCGATGAGGCGGTCGGCCTCCAGCACGTCCGGGGTGGCGAAGTTGTTCACCTGGCGGGAGCAGGAACCGGCTCCGCGCAGCTCCACCCGCACCTGCGCGAGCGGCACGTGGCGGAACGGCAGCCGGCGGCGGGCCCGGGCGGTGGCCAACGCGAACCGACCGCCCGGCGTGCCGGTCAGGGTCAGGCTGCTGTCCCGGGGGACGTACGCGACGTCGGTGGGACCGGCGAAGACGCTCTGCCGGCCGGCAAGGTCCGCGCGGTGCCCGTCCGCGGTCACCGTGGCGGACCCGGCCAACGGCACCACCACCACCTCGTCCTCGCCGGTGTCGCAGCGGTACGTCCCCGCGGAGGGCAGCTCGACGATGCGCAGACCGGAGTAGCCCCAGCCGGCGTTCTCCGGCGTCACGTCGGGGGTCATGCGGCGACCTCCGTGTCGGCACGTACCAGGCCGACCGCGGCGTCGACCGCGGCGGCCACGTCACCATCGGGCGGGTAGAGCAGGGCGCGGCCGACCACCAGGCCGCGCACCCCCGGTACGGCGAGCGCCTGCCGCCACCGGGCGTAGGTCTCCTCCGGGTGCTCCACCGGGTCACCGCCGAGCAGCAGGGCCGGCAGCGTGGTGGCCGCCATCACCGCCGCCATGTCCGGCACGACCGGCAGCTTCAGCCAGGTGTACGCGCTGGTGCCGCCGAGGCCGCTGGCGATCGCGACCGACCGGGCCACCGCCGCGGGGTTCAGGTCGTTGACCACCCGGCCGGTGGCGTCACGCCGGGACAGGAACGGCTCGACCATGGCGATGAGCTGGTGGGCGGCCAGGTCGGAGACGGCGTTGGCGCTGGCCTCCAGGGTGCTGACGGTGGCGCTGTCGTCGAGGTCGATCCGGGTGAGCATCTTCCCGCCGTCGAACCCCATGGCCGCCAGCCCGGCCGCGTCGTACCCGGTGAACCGGTCGTCCAGTTCGAAGACCGAGCCCTGCAGGCCGCCACGGTTCATCGAACCGATGGCCACCTTGCTGTCCAGCTCGCCGAGGAGCAGCAGGTCCTCCAGGACGTCGGCGGTGCCGACCACACCGTCGACGCCGGGGCGTCGCAGCGCGGTGGCGAGCCGGCGCAGCAGGTCGTACCGGTCGGCCATGGCGGCACCGTTGCCGCGGACGCCGAGCGCGCCGCGCGCGGGGTGGTCCGCCGCGACCAGCATCAGCCGGCCGTCCGGGCCGAGCAGCGGCCGCCGGATGCGGGCGGCGGCGGCCTCCCGTACGGCTTCCGGTCGGGTGGCGCGCAGCCGGCGCAGCTCGGTGAAGTCCAGGTCGTCAGCCATGTCGCACTCCCAGCAGTTCCTCCACCTCGGCGGTGGTCGGCATCGCGGTGGAGCACTCCAGCCGGGAGGCGACGATGGCCCCGGCCGCGTTGGCGAAGCGCAGGGTCCGCTGCAACGACCAGCCGGCGAGCAGCGCGTGGCAGAGGGCGCCGCCGAACCCGTCACCGGCGCCGAGCCCGTTGACCACGTCGACGGGGGTGGGTGGCACCTCGACCGACTCGTGCCGGGTGCGGGCGAGCACACCCCGGGGGCCCTGCTTGACCACCGCCAGCTCCACGCCGGCGTCGAGCAGCGCCCGGGCGGCCCGGTCCGGGTCCGTCTCGCCCACCGCGACGGCGCACTCCTCCTGGTTGCCCACGGCCACGGTGACGTGCGGTAGTGCCTGCCGGATCTGCTCGCGGGCGGCCTCGGCCGACGCCCAGAACATCGGCCGGTAGTCCAGGTCGAGCACGGTCAGCGGACGCCGGTCGCGGGCGGTCCAGGCGGCGTGGTGCGCGGCGCGGCTGGGTTCCTGCGACAGGCCGGTGACGGTGGACCAGAACACGCCCGCCGCGGCGATCGCGGCGGTGTCCAGTTCGTCGGGCTCGATGGCCAGGTCCGGTGCCTTCGGCTCGCGGTAGAAGTAGAGCGGGAAGTGGTCCGGCGGGAAGATCTCGCAGAAGGTGACCGGGGTGGGCAGACCGGGGACGGCGGTCACGTACCGGTTGTCCACGCCCAGTTCGGCCACCGCGCGCCGCACGAACTCGCCGAACGGGTCCCGGCCGGTCCTGGTGATCACCGCCACCCGTCGGCCGTGCCGGGCCGCCGCGACCGCGACGTTGGTGGCGCTGCCGCCGAGGAACTTGCCGAACGTCGACACGTCCGGAAGGCCGACGCCCGTCTGGAGGGGATAGAGGTCCACCCCCACCCGGCCCATCGAGATGACGTCGAAGCGTTCCATCGGACTCCCCAGGATGTTTCCGTCGCAGGTCCGGCCGGTTGCGCCGGGATCGTGGCGGCGTTTCGGCCGGGCACCGCGGTGCGTGCGAGCAAGCTTCGGTCGTGGTGTCGCAACACGTCAAGCTTTTGTCTTGACATTCTTTCTAACTGGGTGACAAAGTGCGTCGATTGTCAGCCCGGAAGGGAAGGTGCCCCTCCATGCCCATTCCCCGCATCACCATCGACCGGCACAGCCCCATCCCGCTGTACTTCCAGATCTCCCGCCGGCTGGCGGAGGCCGTGGAAGCCGGTGACCTGGTGCCCGGCGAACTGCTGCCCAACGAGATCGAGCTGGCCGCGTCGCTGAACGTGTCCCGGCCAACCATGCGCCGGGCCATCGAGGAACTGGTCGAGAACGGGATGCTCAGCCGCAAGCGCGGGGTCGGCACCCGGGTCAACGACACCCCGGTGCGCCGGCGAGTGGCCCTGACCAGCCTGCACGACGACCTGGCCGCCGCGGGCCGGCAACCGGAGACCCGGGTGCTGCGCTTCGACGCCGACTGCGTGGACCGGCACGCCGCCCGGCAACTGGGTGTGCCGACCGGCGAGCGGCTGTTGTACTGCGAACGGCTGCGGCTGGCCGACGGGGTGCCGCTGGCCATCCTGCGCAACTGGCTGCCGGCGCGGTTCGACGACATCACCGCCGCCGACCTCGCCGAGCAGGGCCTCTACCGGCTGCTCGGCGAACGCAACGGCCGGCCGGCGATCGCCCGGCAGAAGATCACCGCGCGGTCGGCGAGTAGTGCCCAGGCCCGGCTGCTGGACATCGGCCACAACGCTCCGCTGATCAGCATGCAGCGCACCGCGTTCGACGGCGAGGGACGCACGGTCGAGTATGCCGACCACCTGTACCGGGCCGACCACTACGCGATCGAGGTCACCGTCTACAACCGCTGACCGGCCCGGACCCATCGGGCTCAGTCCTTCAGCCCGGCGTTGATGTCGGCGTCCATCACGTACTTCTGGAACAGCAGGTAGATGGCGACCAGCGGGACCATCGACAGCACCGAGGCGCCGAGCAGGACCGACCAGTTGACGTTCTGCGCGCCCACGATGGACGCGACGCCGATCTGGAGGGTGAACTTGTTCGGGTCGTTGAGGACCACCAGCGGCCAGATGTAGTCGTTCCAGCGCCACTGGAACGAGAAGATCGCCAGGGTCAGCATGATCGGCCGGGACAGCGGCAGCATGATCCGGACGAACGTCGACAGCTCGCCCGCGCCGTCGATGCGCGCCGCCTCCAACAGGTCGTTCGGCACGGTGAGGAAGAACTGCCGGAACATGAAGGTGCCGGTCGCGGTGATCACCGCCGGCACCACCACGGCGGCCAGGCTGTTGTAGAGACCCATATCGCGCACGACGAGGAAGAGCGGCGCGAGGATGACCTCGCCCGGCAGCATCGTGGTGGCCAGCACGCAGACCGTGAACGCCCTGACCCACCAGTTGTTGTACTTGGCCAGCGCGTAGCCACAGGCCGCGCTGGCCACGATGGTGAGGACCGTGGCCGAGACCGCAACGATCAGGGTGTTGACGAAGTACGTGGCGACGTCGAAGCTCGTCCACGCCTGGGTGTAGCCCTTGATGGTCGGTTGGTCCGGGAAGAACGTCAACGGGTACGAGAACAGCTCGCCCGCGGGCTTGAACGAACTCAGCAGGAACCACAGGACCGGGAAGCCGTACGCGACGACCAGGAGCCACATGACGCTGGTCGCCCAGAACCTCTTGGACAGCTCGCCCGGCGCGTTGGGCCGTTTCCGGCGCAGCGCCGACGGGCGGGGGGTGCTCGTGGTGACCGCCATCTCAGGACTCCTTCCGCCGGCCCATGGCGAGCTGCACGAGCGCGACGACCATGAGGATCAACATCAGCACGAACGACGCGGCGCTCGCGTAGCCGACCTGGGCCCGCTCGAAGCCCTTCGTGAAGATGTACTGGACGAGCAGGTGGTTGGAAGTGCCCGGACCGCCGTCGTTGAGCGACGCGAACAGCGCGTACTCCTTCATCGAACCGAGGATGCTCAGCAGCACCACGATGAAGGTCGTCGGCGCGATCGCCGGCAGCGTGATGTTGCGGAACTTGTCCCACGAACCCGCCCCGTCGAGCGACGCCGCCTCGTAGTACGCGGTCGGCACGTTCTTCAGCGCCGCGACGAACAGCAGCATGTTGAACGCGGTGTTGCCCCACGCCGCGGCGATGATGACGACGAACAACGACAGGTTCGCGTCGGACTGCCAGGGCACCGCCTCGCCGCCGAGGGAGATGATCACGTAGTTGACGAAACCGAAGTTCTCGCCGAACAGCCAGCGCCAGATGACGCCCGCGATGATCGGCGAGATCAGCCAGGGCAGGAAGAAGATCACCCGGGCCACCGTCTTGCCCCTGGTGTAGTCCGTGACGAGCAGAACCGCCGTACCCAGGGAGAGGACGATGGTCAGCGGCACCACACCCGCCGTGAAGATCAGCGTACGGGTCAGCGCGGCGTAGAACGCCTCGTCCTCCAGCAGCCGCTGGTAGTTGTCCAGCCCGACGTAGGGCGCTGGGCCGACGCCGGTGTAGCTGGTGAACGAGTACACCAGGCCGGTGACCGCCGGCCAGACGAAGAACGCGACGAACAGCAGCAGGTTGACCGAGATGAGCACCAGCGGTGCGGCGGCGTACCTGTTCAGCCGTCGCCGGCGCCATCGGCGCTGGCGCGGTCGCGCCGGCTCCGGTCCCCGCCGCACGTCGCCGACCCGCGGTGCCTCGGCCGGCGGGTGCATGCTGTCCACCATTGGTGCTCTCCCCTTCCCGACGTGCGGTGCCCGCCGGCATCCGACGATGCCGGCGGGTGCCGCGACGAGGCGTCAGCTCAGTTGTGCGTTGAGTCCGTTGACGATGTTCTCGACGGTCTTGTTGACGTCCTGCTCACCGTTGAGGAACTTGGCCATCTCGTCCTTGGTCGGGTCCTTCTGGATCGCCTTGCCGTCCAGGTTGAGCTTGGTGCCGGCGGCCTGACCGGAGGCGGAGATCGGATCGGCGAGCTCGATCTCCTTGTTGTAGAGCGCGAAGGCGTCCAGCGCGGCCTTCTGCTTGAACGGGTAGTTCAGGGTGAGGCCGGACGCGACCGGCAGGTACCCGTTGGCCTCCGACAGCTTGGTGTAGTTGTCCCGCTGGAAGAGGAAGTCCACCCACTTCTTGGCCGCTGCCGCGGCGTTGCCGTTGTTGAACGCGACCACCTTGCCGCCGCTGTTGATGTCGGTCGCGTGTACCGGCTGGGCGGGGGTCGGCGCGGCCGCCCACTCGAAGTTGGTGATCCCCTCGGCGAAGTCGGCAACCTGCCAGACGCCGGAGAAGTAGGCGACCACCTGGCCGCTCTTGAACAGCGCGTTCGGGTCGCCGCCGGAGGTCCAGACCGACTTGGGCATGACCTTGTCGTCGTTCAGCGACTTGAACTTGGTCAGCGCCTGCACGGTGGCGGCGTCGGGCATGGCGTACTTGCCGTCCGCGCCGAGCTGGAAGCCCTTGCCGCCGTGCGTGTAGATGAACGCCCGGATCCGCGCCGGAGAGGCGTCGTAGACCAGGTCGTACTTGGCGTTGGTCGCGGTGCGCACCTTGGTGGCCGCCGCGAGGAACTCGTCCCAGGTCCAGGTCTGGGACGGGTCGGTCGGGTAGCTGACCTTGGCCTTGTCGAACAGGCTCTTGTTGATGAACAGCCCGGCCACGGTGAGGTCGGAGGGGATGGCGAGGACCTTGCCGTCCTTCTCGCTGACCAGTTCCTTCTTGATTTTGTTGTCCGGGTTGTTCGCGGTCGCGCTCAGGTCCTGGAGCTGGTTCATCCAGATCGGGTCCAGCGACGGCACGCTGGCCGCGTCGGGCAGCGAGTTGGCCTGCGCGGACTGCCGCAACTTGTCCTGGTAGCCGTCGTAGGGGACGTTCACGATCTCGACGGCGACGCCCTCCTTGGCCTCGAACTGCTTGGCGAGGTCGTTGTAGCCGTCGAGCTGGGCCGAGGTGGACAGCCAGAAGGTGATCTTCTTGGCTCCCGAGCCACCGCTGTCCGCCTCCGATCCGCAGGCCGTGAGGGCGACAGCCATGGCCACGCCGATCGGCAGCCACCGCCAGCGCCGAAGTCCTCTCCTGGCCGTCCGGGATATATTCATGACTGTCTCCTTGGTGATCTACGCCCTAGTGGCGACGGACGTTAACGGGCAAGCGTTTACCCGTCAATGGCAGGATGTACAGCTCTCGGCGGTTGTCCTATTGTCCTGACAAATGAACGTCCTACGCGGGTGGCTGGCGGTCCCGGGTGGTCGTCGCCCGGACGCGCCGCACCCCGGCCGATAATCGACGGCACATGGCCTAGGCCGACCGGTCCGCGCTGATCAGCATCCGGAGGCGGGCGGGAACCCGGCCCACGAGGTACAGCCGCGTCCCGGTGGCGGCATCCGTGCCCCCGAGGAAGCGATACTCCTCGCCGGGCTCGTACGACGGTGCCGAACAAGCGGCTGACCAGGCACCATCCTGCCCGTCCGAGGCCTCGACCAGGGCGATCGTGATCTCGTCACGGCCGAATCGATAGCTGGCGGTGACCGGTGCCGCCCCGACCCTCGCCGGCACGTCGAGTTGCCACCGGTCGTCGTCGAGCCGGCGGGCTCCGGTCAGGGTGCCGCCGGGCCGGAACGCCAGTTCGAGCGCCCAGTCCACCACGGCGCCAGACAGGTCGAGCGTCAGCTCCACCCCGGCCGCGGTCAGCCTGGCCCGGACGACGGTGGTCAGCGCGACGTCGTCGCGGCCGCGCCGGCCGAAGTCCATGGCCGCGCTGAACCGCCCCTCGTCGACGAGCCGGTACGCCCCGCGCGAGTCGCGGTCCGGGGAGGCCAGCGGCTGGTAGTAGGAGGCGGTCACGGTCTCGGCCAGAGTCGCGGTCGGCTCCCCCGCGGGATCGGGCTCGACCGTGAGGCCGCCCGCCCGGAACGGACCTTTGCCGAAAAAGGTACGAGAGAGGCGTACGCTCTCCAGCACCGCCGCCCCGGCGAACAGCCGGAGGAACGTCGGAGAGTTCGCCAGCCCCGAGCGGATCCGTTCGTGGCGTGCATGGTCCGAACCGCCGAACAGCACGGTCGTGCTGTTCGGACGATGGTCCACCAGCAGGCCGGCGGCCTCGAATACGCGCCGACGCGGGCGCTCCGGCCGGACGGGCGCGGGCAGCACCCGGGCGATGTCGGGATCCAGCACCAACCGCGCGGCCGCGTCGGCCGGCAAGGTAACCCCCTGTTCCAGCGCCAGCCCGGCGGCCCAGGCCAGGTCACCGCGACCCCGCAGCAGCGCCACCCGGCGGAGCGGAATCAGGTAGGCCGACAGCGGGAACGCGTGGTTCTGGTCCTGCCGCCGGGACATCACCGTCTCCACCGATCCGTCCGGCAGAAGCAGGTCGAGGGTCGCGTCCAGGTTTCGTTCGACGGCGTCGACCAGGTCCGGACGGTCGAAGACCGCGGCGATGGTGAGCAGGGAGGGATTGGACACGTACGCCGCGTAGTTGGGGCTGCGCTCCGAGTAGAGCCCGTCCGCGTCGATGTCGATCCCCTCGGCCAGCCACTGGTCGACCCGTGCGGCCAGTGCCGGTTCCGGGGAGACCAGGAACAGCCGGGCGAGGGCCGCGGAGAGTTCCCAGCGGTGATTCGGCGTGTGGACGCCGCCGCTGACCAACGCCGGGACCGCAGCCGTCAGCAGCCGTTCCAACAGCTCCGCGAGGGTCCGGTCGCCGGCCGACGGGGTGTCCGCGCGCAGCAGCAGCAGTGCCTCGGCCAGGTCGTTGACGCTGAAGGCCGAGTCGGGCGGGGAGTCGACGTTGTCGCCGCCGGTGAACAGGCCGCTCGCGCCCTGTAGCTCGGCCAGCCGGACCGCGAGTCGCCGGGCGGGACCGAACATATCGGTGCCGGCCCAGGTCCCGTCCGGGTCGTTCACCGGGTGCGTCGCCGCCACCAGCGCCTTGATCCGCTCGGCGAGCTGGCGGTGCTGGAGGTCCCGCCACCCGCTCCCCTCCGCCTCCGCCTCGGCGAGGATCGAGCGGACCTGCGCGGCCAGGGCGGCACGCACCCGGACGACGAACGTGTGATCGATCGGCGCCGTCACCGGGCGCGCCCCGGGCCGGGCCGGCAGGTCGTCCGCGTCATCCGCAAGCCCCCTAAAACGATCTTCCTGGGTGGTGGTGTGCGGGGAACGCTACCGAGGTGAGGCCCATCGATGTCAGGCGACCGTCACCGCGGTCCACGACGCCGGAGGCAGCTCGATGGTGAGCGTCCCGTCGGCGAGCGCCGCGGTG
This sequence comes from Micromonospora sp. KC213, assembly GCF_004348325.1. Taxonomy (GTDB): domain Bacteria; phylum Actinomycetota; class Actinomycetes; order Mycobacteriales; family Micromonosporaceae; genus Micromonospora. Next base: position 12,385 of record NZ_SMKF01000137.1, read on the forward strand.
TCGTTGCTCCGCAGCCCCACCCGCTCGGGGTGGCGCAGGTCGTTCACAGCGTGGACGTCCTCGTCCCAGACGCCCCGCGCCGCGACCACCCGCGCCGGCATGAACCTGCCCAGGTCGACCGTCACCGAGGTCGCCTCGGTCACGTTCCGGTTCTGCAGGAACACCGACACCGAGGAACCGTCGAAGGTCGCCGCCGCGGCCACCACGGGCACGTCACCGTACACGGCAGTGGTGACCGGGTCGGCGTCGAGGGCGACCCGGAGCGCGATCCCCTGAGCCGCCCGTGCGGTCACCGAGAACGGGAAGAACGTCGTCTGCCGCCAGGCCGGCCCGCCCGGCTCGGTCATGATCGGCCCGATGACGTTGACCAGCTGCGCGAGGCTCGCCGAGGCGACCCGGTCGGCGTGGTTGAGCAGCGAGATGAGCAGGCCACCGACGGTCACCGCGTCCGCGACCGAGTACACGTCCTCCAGCAGGCGCGGCGCCACCGGCCAGTCGTCGACGGTGAAGGTCCGGGACTGCTCCAGCCACCGGGACAGGTACCAGACGTTCCACTCGTCGAACGAGATGTCGATGCGCTTGTCCGAACGCTTGAGCGCCCGCACGTGGTCGGCGGTCGCCACCACCGATTCGATGAACGCGTCCATGTCGACACCCGAGGCGAGGAAGCTCGCGAGGTCACCGTCGCGCTCCTCGTAGTAGGCGTGACACGAGATGTAGTCGATGTCGTCGTACGTGTGCTCCAGGACGACGCGCTCCCACTCGCCGAACGTCGGCATACTCCGCGACGACGACCCGCACACCACCAGTTCCAGGCGCGGGTCCACCTGGCGTATCGCCTTGGCCGTCATCGAGGCGAGCTTGCCGTAGTCCTCGGCGTTGCGGTGCCCGAGCTGCCAAGGGCCGTCCATCTCGTTGCCGAGGCACCACATGGTGATCCCGAACGGCTCCTGCCTGCCGTTGGCGGCGCGCTGCGCGGTGCGTGCGGTGCCCGCCGGGACGTTCGCGTACTCGACCAGTTCGAGGGCCTCCTGCGGCCCTCGGGTGCCGAGGTTCACCGCGAGCATGAGTTCGCTGCCCACCAGTTCGAGCCAGTGCTGGAACTCGTGCAACCCGACCTCGTTCGTCTCGGTGGAGTGCCACGCCAGGTCGAGCCGGCGGGGACGTTCGGCGACCGGGCCGACACCGTCCTCCCAGTGGTACCCGGAGACGAAGTTGCCGCCCGGGTACCGGACCGTCGTCACACCGAGCTCCTTGACCAGCTCGACCACGTCGCGCCGGAAACCGTCCGGGCCGGCGCTCGGGTGCCCGGGCTCGTGGATGCCGTCGTACACGTGGCGGCCGAGGTGTTCGACGAACCCGCCGAACAGCCGCCGGCGGACCGGTCCGATGGTGAAGGCCGGGTCGAGGGTGAGGTGCGCACGGGCCATGGCGGGCTCCCTGGGTGGCTGGGGTCTGGATCAGGTACCTGCCGCACGGCGCGCGCCGCGCGGCTGGACGGACCGGGTGACGGTGGCACCGGTGGTCTTGCTGCCGAGCAACCGGTGGAAGTCCGGGAACGGGTCCGCCTCGGGACGCAGGCCCCGTGCCCGGGTGAGCGCCAGGGCCAGCAACTGCAGGGGGACCACCGCCGGCAGCACCTGCTCGGCGCGGGGTCCGCCGGCCGCCGGCAGGGCGACGGCGGCGTACGCCGGCTCCACCACGTCCCGGCCTCCGGCGCGGACGTCGAGCACCCGGGCGCCCAGCGAACGCACGAACCTGACCAATGCGTCGGCCCGCCGGCCACGGGGATCCTGGTCGCCGACCACGACGAGCAGACTTCCCGGGCTGAGCCGCCGGTGCGGGCCGTGCAGGAACTCCTCGACGTCCCACACCTCCACCGGCAGAAGCGAGGTCTCCAGAATCTTCAGCGCGCCCTCGTCGGCGACCGGTCGCCAGACGCCCCAGGTCACCACGTGCACCGCGCCGGGCGTACCGGCCGTGGTCAGCCGCTCGGCCGCGACGCTGCCCCGAACCAGCAGGTCCGACAGCAGCTCCGGCAGCTCCCCGCCCACCGCGCGTATGACCTGGTCGTCGACGCCGTCCAGACCGCGCCCGAGCGCGAGCAGCGCCAGCACGGTCGCCGTGAAACCCTTGGTCTTGGCCCCCACGGGTTCCGGGCCGCACCCCACGTCGAGCACCGCGTCGAACGGTGGCGGGACGGCCGTCGGCTCTCCCGTGACGAGGACGGTACGCGCTCCCGCCGCCCGCGCCCGGTCCAGCACGCCGAGGGTGCCGGTGCTGCCGCCGGACTGGGACACCCCCACGACGAGCAGGTCGGGGCCGGGATCCAGGTCCGGGGCGTACGCCGCGTCCGAGGGCACCATCGCGCGCACCTGCCGCCCGGCGGCCGCGAACGCCTCGGCGGCGATCCGGGACGCGTGATGCGACGTGCCGGAGCCGACCAGGAGCACCCGGCGCAGCAGCGACGGGTCGCCGAGGCGGACCCGCGCCTGGGCCACGGCCGGCCCGAGCACGGCACCCGCCCGACGCACCGCGGCCGGCTGTTCCTGCACGAAACCGGCGACCGTGGCGACCCCCGTGGGCTCGGCCCTCGTGGGCTCGGCCCTCGTCCGGCGCGTCGGGCGAGAAGAGTGCTGGTGGTCCACCCGTCAGTCCCTCCGGCCGGAATCGAGGTCGGAACCCATGATTCAGGGCGGGGCGATCCGGGACAACACGGCCGGCGGGATGATCGACATCACAACTGGCCGACGCGGGGACCGCCTGGTGGTATCTCTGGTCCTCACGCCTGGTCGCCGGGGCCCCGGGGGATGCCGTCGGTGGCGTCGGCGAGACTGATGGCCCGTCGCACGAAGGGTTGGGTCCACCGTGTCCGAGGACCGCACCGAGGTCGCCGCCACACCGCCCGATCCCCGGGCGCGACGTGATCCCGCCGACCACCCGATCGTCGGCGTCGACGTCGGCGGCACCAAGACGCACGTCGCCGTCGTCGGCCCCGACGGTGAGCGGCGGGACGTGGTGGTTCCCTCCGCCGACTGGCGCCGGGGGTCGCTCTTCTCCGATCCGAGAAACCACGACCGGCTCGCCGCCCTCGTCCGCGAGGTGGCCCCGGAACACCGCCACCCCCGGGTCGTCGTCGGCCTGCACGGCCTGGACACGGCCGAGCAGCGCGCCGTCGCCACCGCCGAGCTGACCGCGCGCCTGCCCGGCTCGGTCCGCGTCGTCAACGACGCGGAACTGCTCGGGCCGGCCGCCGGGCTGGAGCACTGTCTGCAGCTCATCGTCGGCACCGGCGCGATCGCCATCGGAACCGACGACCGGGGAACGGTCGTCACCGCCGACGGGTACGGCGCCCTGCTCGCCGATGACGGCAGCGCCCCCGCTCTGGTCCGCGACACGGTGCGCCGAGGGCTGCGGCTGGCCGACGAGGGCGGCCCTGACGCGGCCACCGCCGATCCGGCGATGGCCCTGCTCTGCGCGGCGTACGACGTCCGGACGCCGGCGGAGCTGGCGCTGGCGGTGTCCGAGGAGGGCCCGTACGCCTGGGGGCGGCACGCGAAGCTGGTGTTCGACGCGCTGCACCAGGGTTCACCGGTCGCCCGCGCGGTCGTCGAGGAGGCCGCGGACGTCCTGGCCCGCAACCTGGCGGCCGTGCGGCGGCGCGGCGCGCGGGGATCGGACGTCGTCGGCGCCGGCGGGGTGCTCACTGCGCAGCCCTCGCTGCAGACCCGGATACGGCAACGGTTGCGGGTACACGCGCCGGAGCTGACCCTGCGGGTGCTCACCACTGCCCCGGTCGACGGTGCCCTCGTCCTCGCCGCGCGACTAGCCCCGACCACCGAAGGAGCCGCCTGATCATGACCC